>JANPCR010000257.1:0-13245 GCA_031431035.1 Rhodoferax sp. | reverse complement strand
CAGCAAACCATTGGATTTTAGAATAGAGCCTTCAGCCGCACCGCCTTCATGACGCAAACCCCACCCATTGACCCCGCCAAAGCCGCGCCGCAAACCTTGCCGACGCGTTTATGGGCGCTGGTGCCATGCGCCGGATCGGGCAGCCGAGCAGCCACTGCCCAGCCTAAACAGTACCAAACCATCGCAGGCCAGGCACTGGTCAGGCACACTTTGCAGGCTTTGGCTGGGGTGTCGCGGCTGGCTCAGGTCTGGGTCGTGGTTGCCCCGCAGGACGATTATTTTGACGATAACGGTGTCAAACCCGTTGGCGGTGCCAGTTTCAGCGTGGCCAAGTGCGGTGGCAGCACACGCGCTACCAGTGTCGGCAACGGCCTGGATTCGCTTCTCGCGCGAGGGGCCGACCCGCACGACTGGGTGTTGGTGCACGATGCCGCCCGCTGCCTGGTGACACCTGCGCAGGTGAACGCGTTGATCGACGCGTGCGTGAATGACCTCGTGGGAGGCTTGTTGGCTTTGCAGCTGGCTGACACCTTGAAGTCCGCCGCGCAAGGGCGTGTGGCAGGCACATTGGACCGCGCAGACAAATGGCTCGCCCAAACGCCGCAAATGTTTCGCATTGGGGCGCTTCGCCAAGCTTTGCGGGTTGGCGGCAGCGCCGTGACCGACGAGTCCAGCGCCATGGAGGCCATGGGCTTGCACCCGATGCTGGTCATGGGCAGTGCCCAAAATTTCAAGGTGACATACCCAGACGACTTTGCGTTGGCCGAAGCGATTTTGCACAGCCGCAGCCTCAACTCAAGGCTTTCCTTGATCGACACCACGCCCATTGCCGCATCGCCCTCAGCACAACTCCTCAAACTGACTTCTTATGACTACCCTTGATCCAATCCCCCAAACAGGGTTGCGCCTGCCTCGCATTGGCGAAGGCTGGGACATTCATGCCCTGGTTGAAGGCCGCAAGCTGATTTTGGGTGGCGTTCACATTCCCTACGCCCTGGGTTTGTTGGGTCATTCGGATGCTGACGCTTTGCTGCATGCCATCACCGATGCCTTGCTGGGTGCAGCGGCTTTGGGCGACATTGGCTCGCACTTCCCAGACACTGATGCGCAGTTCAAAGGGGCAGACTCAGCCGTTTTATTGGCCGAAGCCGCCCGCGTGGTGCGTGCCAAAGGTTTTGAGATCGGCAATATTGACTCAACAGTCATTGCGCAGGCGCCCAAACTTGCCCCGCACATTGCCGGCATGCGGGCAGCGATTGCCCTGGCGCTGGGGGTGTCGGTTGACCAAGTCAACGTGAAAGCCAAAACAGCAGAAAAAATGGGGCCAGTGGGCTTGGGCCAGGCGATTGAGGCCCGCGCCGTTGTTTTGATTTGGCCTGTGTAGCAAGAGGGCTTAACCCCTGAATGTCACATCTTGATGGCTCTTTGCAGCTTGATGTGCGCTGCCAAGCCGCCTGACTGGGTGTTGACCAAGGCAAATTTTCCGCCCATGCGCTGAACGGTTTTGTCCACAATCGACAAGCCCAGCCCGGCACCGTTGGCAGCCGTACGAGCCGCGTCACCCCGAAAAAATGGCTTGGTCAAGTTAGCCAAGGCGTTTGGCGAAACCCCTAGCCCGTGGTCACGCAGCTTGATCAGCACCCACTGATCGCGCGACCGGGCGGCAATGTCCACTACGGCAATGCCAGTGTTCACCGACTTGCCGTAGCGCCTGGCGTTTTCAATCAAATTGGCAATCACGCGGCCCAATTCGACCTCGTCGGCTAGCACCAGTAAGTCGGGGCTGATGTCCAGCCGAATGCGCATGTCGGTGTGGTCTTTGACGGAGTAAATGCAGGCCTCAATCACATCGTTGAGCCGCACAGTGCTCAAGGTCGCGGTGTCGGGCCGGGCGTAGTCCAAAAACTTGTCAATGATGGCGTCCAGCTGCTCAATGTCGGCCGCCATGTGGGCGCGGGCTTCCAGGTCGGCCACGCTCATTTCCGTTTCAAGCCGAAGGCGGGCCAGTGGGGTGCGCAGATCGTGCGAGATGCCCGCCAGCATGATGGCGCGGTCTTGTTCGATTTTGGACAAGCGTTCGGCCATGCGGTTAAAGCCAATATTGACCTCCCGAATCTCGCTGGTTGCCACATACTCGTCCAAATGGCCGACGGTCAAATCACCTTCACGCACGCGGCTGGCGGCAAACGACAGTTGTTTCAGCGGGCTGTTGATAAGGCGCGCAATCAGGGCCGCACCGGCCAGCGACAACACGGCGGCAATGATGAGCCAGATCACCCAGGTTCTGCCGCCCGCCGGGCTGAAGCGGGCGCGGTCGGTCAGCATCCAGTAGCTGTCGTCTTCAATTTTGAAGCCCACCCACAGGCCGCTTTCGTTGTTGACACTGTTGGCCACCACCGTTCCTGCGCCCAGCCGGGCCTTCAAGTCAACGGCGATGCGGCGGCTTAAGTCGTCGGTTTCAAAGGCTTCAAATTGGTCCGTTGGTTCGCGCGGGAAAATCCGTACGCCTTCCTGATCGGTCATGGTTTTGATGAGGGACACGCGGGCGATGGCGTCAGAGTGAATCAAAGCCGCACGGCTCAAGTTGACCAGAGAGGCAATTTGCTGGGCGGTTTGCATGGCGCGGGGTTCGAGCTCAAGCGCGCGCAAGGTTTGCAGCCACGCGGCAATGCTGCCCAAGAGCAGCAAGGCCAGCAAAAAGAAAGTGCGCCAGAAAAGACTCAACCCGAGCCGAAAGCCACGCCTCGGGCGCGACTCCAGCCCGGCTGGCATTGTTTCCAGCGGCATCAAGCCGCTGTCTTCTACGGGCGAAGGTTTAGCGCGTCTCACCGGCGCCATCTGGCACAAAAACGTAGCCCACGCCCCACACGGTTTGAATGTAGCGAGGTGCTGCTGCGTCAAGTTCGATCAGTTTGCGCAGGCGAGACACCTGCACGTCCAGGCTGCGGTCAAAGGGTTCAAATTCACGCCCACGCGCCAGCAAGGCCAGTTTTTCGCGCGAGAGCGGCAGGCGAGGGTGACGCACCAAGGCCTTGAGCATGGCAAATTCGCCAGTGGTCAAAGGTAGCTCGGTGTTGTCTTTGCGCAAGGTTCGGGCGCTTAAATCGAAGGCAAACGGGCCAAATTGCACCAATTCGCTGTCGCCCGACGGGGCGCCGGGCGCTTCGAGCGTGGGGCGGCGGCGCAGCACAGCGTGAATGCGGGCCAGCAGTTCGCGCGGGTTGAAAGGCTTGCTCAAATAGTCGTCGGCACCGACTTCCAGGCCGACGATGCGGTCCACGTCTTCGCCTTTGGCGGTCAGCATGATGATGGGGGTCTTGTCATTGGCCGCTCGCAGGCGCCTGCAGATTGACAAGCCGTCTTCACCCGGCATCATCAAGTCCAGCACAATCAGATCGACGCTTTCACGCAGCAAAATGCGGTTCAGCGCCTTGCCGTCTTCGGCTTGAAAAACCTCAAACCCTTCTTGAGCCAGGTAGCGCCGCAGCAAATCCCGAATTCGGGCGTCGTCGTCCACAACCAGAATTTTGTCGATGCGGCTTGAAACTTGATTCATGTGTTGACCTGCTTTTAAATTTGTAACAAACTCGATTTTGCAGGGTGAAATGTTGAAAATGAGCGGTTTGAGTGCAGGTTTGACACAATGTTACATATGTTGCGGGCTTTGCGAGCGTTTCAGGCCGAACAATGTAGCCGTGGCAGTTATTTGCCGCGTTAGCTGGACATGATGAAAACTTGGTGGCTTTTTGCGAGTCTGCCGATGGTGGCGATGCTGGGGATGGCCTCTGGGCCAAGCCACGCTCAGCCTGGGCGTGTTGGGGTTGTTCCAGTCGGCCAAGCAGTGTCCGACAAAGACAGTTCCCTGCAAGATGCGCGCAACAAACGCGGAGCAGATTTGCGCTTGGCACTAACCCCGTCCAAAGGACAAGCGGGCAATCCATCGGGCAACGGGGCCAACGCTGGCGGCGCCCCCGGCGCGCACAACAGCAAGTTTCGACAAGAGGTGGAGCCGGATGCCAAATCGGGGTTGATGAACGCGGGCGACAGCAGCCCCACCCAATCCGGCAACCAGCCCAATGCCACCCTGCAGCCCAAAGTCGCGCCCCAATTTGAGCCCAAATTTGAACGCCACCTGAGCGCACGCGAGCGCGAGGAAATGCGCGAGCAATTGCGCCAGCAGCGGGTCAAACGCTAGCTCAACCCTGGCAGTCGCCGCTGCCGGGTGATTTTTTACCCCCTTTTTTGGATATTCACATGATCTCATTTCGAGCCCTTCGGTACTCGCTTGCCTGCACCTTATCCTTTGCCGCCACCGGTGTGCTGTCTCAGCAGATGGTGGCCCCCGTCAGCCAAAACGTGGTGCAACTGTCGGCCAGCGGAACAGTCGAAGTGCAGCAAGATTTGCTGACGGTCAGCCTGAACACCACGCGCGAAGGGGCTGATGCGGCGACCGTGCAAACGCAGCTTAAAACCGCGCTGGACGCCGCGCTGAATCTGGCAAAAGCCGCTTCGCAACCTGGTCAACTGGACGTGCGCACGGGCAATTTCAGTCTGTACCCGCGCTATGGCCGCGACGGCAAAATCACCGCGTGGCAAGGCACGGCTGAACTGATTTTGGAAGGGCGAGACTTTGCCCGCATCAGCACCATGGCGGGCAAAATTCAGACCTTGACGCTAGGCGGGGTGAGTTTTGGCTTGAGCCGTGAGCAGCGCGCTCGCGTGGAAGGCGATGCCCAGTCGCAAGCCATAGAGCGCTTCAAGTTGAAGGCGTCAGAGATCTCCAAGAGCTTTGGCTTTGCCGGTTACTCTTTGCGCGAAGTGTCGGTGAACGCGAACGACCAGGGCTACGTACCGCGCCCGCGCATGATGGCGATAGAGGCCAAATCAATGGGCAGCGATTCTGCCGTTCCAGTCGAGGCGGGCAAAAGCACGGTGATCGTCACGGTGGCGGGTTCAGTGCAGATGCGTTAAAAAAACGCTCAAAACAGGCCGCCATTCACAGCTATTGCGCCACCCACCCGCCATCCATATTCCAGGCCGCACCGCGCACGTTGTTGCCTGCAGGCGAGCAAAAGAAAACCGCCAATTCGCCCAATTCTTCGGGGGTTGTAAATTGCAACGAGGGTTCTTTTTCAGCCAGCAACTGTTTGCTTGCGGCGTCCACGCTGATGCCTTGGGCGGCGGCTTTGGCGTCAATTTGTTTTTGCACCAACGGCGTCAACACCCAGCCTGGGCAAATCGCGTTGCAGGTCACGCCGGTGGTGGCGTTTTCAAGGGCGGTGACCTTCGTCAGGCCCACCACGCCGTGTTTGGCGGCCACGTAGGCCGATTTTTCAGGCGAACCGACCAAGCCATGCGCCGACGCGATGTTGATAATGCGCCCCCAGCCTTTGCCGTTGTCAGCGGCTTTCATGGCGGGCAGCGCCAGCCGGGTGGCGTGGAAGGCGCTGGACAGGTTGATGGCAATCACCGCGTCCCACTTGTCAATGGGGAAGTCTTCAATTTTGGCCACATGTTGAATGCCAGCGTTGTTGACCAGCACGTCAACCCGGCCAAACATAGCGGCGGCAAAGGCCATCATGTCGGCAATCTCGGCGGGTTTGCTCATGTCGGCGCCGTGGTAGGCGACCTTGGCGCCCAAGGCGGTAATTTCGGCCTTGGGGCCTTCAACATCACCAAAGCCATTGAGCACAATGTTCGCGCCCTGGCGAGCCAAAGCTTTGGCAATGCCAAGGCCAATGCCACTGGTAGAGCCTGTAACGAGTGCGGTTTTGCCTTTGAGCATTGGTTTTTCCCTTAAAAATTGAACGGCTGGAAGCAATTGTCAAATTGAGCAGGCTGCTGAGTGAACTACGATAGACATTCGATTATCCAGCTTTGACCGCGACCTATTTTGACCATGACCCCACTTGAACCCACCCTCCAGTTTGTCCATTGCCCGGACGCATCCGGCGGGCACCGCATGGCCTATTGGCAATGGGGCAACCCGGCAGGCGGGCACGCCATCGTGTGCGCGCATGGGTTGTCGCGTCAGGGGCGAGATTTTGACGTGTTGGCTAGGGCTTTGATCGCACGAGGGCAGGCGGCCACCACTGCAGGCGGTCAAAGCGACCTGCGGGTGATTTGCCCCGATGTGGTGGGCCGTGGCCAAAGCGACTGGTTGAAAGACGCATTGGGCTACCAAATTCCCAACTACGCGGGCGACATGTTGGCCCTGCTGGCAGAGCTTAAGCCCACGGTTTTGGACTGGATGGGCACCAGCATGGGCGGTTTGATTGGCCTGGTTATCGCCGGTCAGGCCAATTTGCCTCTGAGTGTGCCGATTCGCCGTTTGCTGCTGAATGACGTGGGGCCGAGCATTCAATGGGAGGCTTTGCAGCGCATTGGCAAGTACCTGGGCAACGCGCCGCGTTTTGCATCGGTCGAGCAAGCCGCCCAGGCGATGTGGGCGATTTCAAGCAGCTTTGGCCCGCACACTGCGCAAGAGTGGCAGGCTTTGTCAGCGCCCATGGTCAAACCTGCCGGCGACGGGCAGGGTGGCGTGTTTTTGCACTACGACCCTGCCATTGCCGTGCCATTTCGCTCGATCACGCCAGAGATCGCAGCCGCCGGTGAAGCCCTGATTTGGCAGCTGTACGATCAAATCACCGCGCAAACGCTGCTGGTGCGCGGTGCAGTGTCTGATTTGCTGTCGGTCGATACCGCCCGCGCCATGACCGAGCGCGGACCCAAGGCGCGGCTGGTCGAGTTTGCAGGCGTTGGACATGCACCCACCTTTGTCGCGGCTGACCAGGTGCAGGTGGCGTTAGACTTTTTGCTGGCTTGAGACTTAGGGCCAGATGGGCTGAAAATTGACTTGAAGCTTCGATTTTGGGCCGATTTTGATAAAAAAGAACCTGCAGGTTCTTTTTTATCAAAACCCGGTCAAAATCGGCATTTTTGTAACAAAATAGGCCTCTAGCTCTCGAATAATATACATAATTTGCTATAAATAATATAGCACTTTACCGAGTCACTCACTCTGCAAAATACTGGGCAACGACCCAATCAGCTTGTTCACTCATTCATCCAATTCATCGCCATGAAAGTCATCGCCACCCACGCCAATCGCCGCCACACGTTTTCAAAGGAAACGGCTGAATCCATCACCCTGATCGAAGGCCTGGGCGTGCAGGGCGATGCGCATTGCGGCGTGACGGTGCAGCACCGCTCGCGGGTGGCCAAAGACCCGTTTGCGCCCAATTTGCGGCAGGTTCACCTGCTGCAGTCTGAGTTGTTTGACGAGCTTTTGACGGCAGGGTTCGAGGTGCCGCCTGGTGCCATGGGCGAAAACATCAGCACCCAAGGCATCGATCTGCTGGCGCTGCCCACGGGGGCCGAGCTGCGGTTGGGGCCAAGCGCGGTGGTGCAAATCACCGGTTTGCGCAACCCCTGCATGCAAATCGACAACTACAAACGCGGCTTGATGGCCGCCGTGCTGGGCAAAACGCCAGACGGCCAATTGGTGCGCAAAGCCGGCGTGATGGCGGTGGTGTTGCAAGGCGGTGTGGTGGCCGCAGGCGACCGGGTGACGGTGAAATTGCCCAAGGGGCCGCACCAAGCTTTGCAGCCCGTCTGAATGACGCCAAGCCCAAGTTCAAATCCAGCCAAATTTAGCCGATTGAATGTCCCCTGAAACACCATGAAAAGTAGCCGCACCGAGGAGGGTTCAGCCCAGCTGTCAGCGCAATCTGCCGCTCTGGGCTCGGCTGGTGTGGCTGCACTGCCCATCTTTTCTCAGCCGGCCCAGTTGCTGGCCGCCACCGCGCAAGCTCAGTTTGATTTGCCCAATCAGCCTAATCAGCCCGCTCTGGCCGACGCCATCGCACGGGCCCGCGCCTTTGCCGAACCGCTGATTGCCAACGAATTTTTGGACACTGGCGAAAACACCCTGGCCCATGCCCAGGCAGTGGCAGCCATTTTGAAAGGAATAGGCGGCTCTGAAGCCATGCAGGCCGCCAGCTATTTGGTGTACGCCTGCGAGCACCTAAGCCGCCCAGCAGAGGCCATTGCCCGCGGTTTTGGCGATAATTTTGCAGCCTTGGCGGTCGAGACCAACAAGTTGGTCAAAGTGCAGCGCCAGGCTCGGGCAGCGCAGACCAAGCCCGCCAGCCAACGCTCGCAACGTGAGCCGGGTCGCCCGCCCGTGGCCGTACCCATGGCGCAATCCACCGCCGCGCAGACCGAAACCGTTCGCAAAATGCTGCTGGCGTTTTCAAAAGACCTGCGGGTTGTGATGCTGCGCTTGGCCTCGCGCTTGCAAACTTTGCGGTTTTTTGCAGCCAGCAAACTACCGGTAGACCCGGCCATGGCGCGCGAGTCGCTGCAGGTGTTTGCGCCCTTGGCGAACCGCTTGGGCATTTGGGAAGTCAAATGGGAGCTTGAGGATCTGTCCTTCCGGTTTTTGGAACCTGACATCTACAAACAGGTCGCCATGCTGCTGGACGAAAAGCGCATTGAACGCGAAGCCTACATGCAGCAACTGCAGCAGCGTGTGGCAGAAGCCCTTAAAGCAGAAGGCATAGCCGCCACGGTACAGGGCCGACCCAAGCACATCTACAGCATTGTCAAAAAAATGCGCGGCAAGTCGCTGGGGTTTGAGCAGGTGTACGACATTCGCGCCCTGCGTGTGGTGGTGGCGAATATTCCAGACTGCTACGCTGCCTTGAGCTGGGTGCACAGCCACTTTCAAGCCTTGCCGGAGGAGTTTGACGACTACATCGCCAAACCCAAAGGCAACGGTTATCAATCGCTGCACACCGTGGTGCGGGAGTATGGCCCCCACGCTCCACCCTTGCAGGGGTCGCTGCCCCCCGAGGGGGCTGTCCCGCTTGGGGGCGGCCCGGCAGCGGGACGCTCGCATGACCCCCACGCTCCACCCTTGCAGGGGTCGCTGCCCCCCGAGGGGGCTGTCCCGCCTTGGGGCGGCCCGGCAGCGGGACGCTCTGCTGGGCAGCCCATCGAAATCCAGATTCGCACCCAGGCCATGCACGACCATGCCGAGCACGGCGTTGCGGCTCATTGGGCTTACAAAGAGGCTGGCCCCAAAGGCTACGCGGGCGTATCCGCCAGTGGCGAGTACGATGCCAAAATCGCCGTGCTGCGCCAGTTGCTGGCTTGGGAGCGTGAGCTGTCAGGTGACCAACGGGGCCAGCCCACGAAGGCAGCGCCGGGCGCAGCACCCGACCCATCGTTTGACGACCGCATTTACGTGCTGACCCCCGACGCTGCCATTGTTGAATTGCCGCAAGGGGCTACGGCGGTTGATTTTGCCTACAGCGTGCACACCAACCTGGGCCACCGTTGCCGGGGTGCCCGGGTCGACGGGGCCATGGTGCCCCTGAACACGCCACTTAAGAACGGTCAAACCGTTGAAGTCACCGTGGTCAAGGAAGGCGGGCCTTCGCGCGACTGGCTGAATATTGAACTGGGTTACCTGACCAGCCACCGCGCCCGCGCCAAAGTGCGCGCTTGGTTTAATGCCCAAGCCACGGGTGAGACCGTTGCCAAAGGCCGTGAAGCGGTCGAAAAACTGTTGCAGCGCGAGGGCAAAACCGCCGTCAAGCTGGACGACCTGGCCGCACAGCTGGGTTTTGGCTCGGCTGACGATTTGTTCGAGGTGGTGGGCAAAGACGAGTTTTCGTTGCGGCAGATTGAAGTCGCGTTGCGCCCGCCCGAGCCAGAAGCTGGCCTGCTGGATGCTCCGATTCTGCGAAAACCCAAAAATTTGAACCCCTCCGCCAAAGGCGGCTTGCTGGTGGTGGGGGTGGATTCGCTGATGACGCAGCTTGCCAAATGCTGCAAACCCGCGCCGCCCGACCCGATTTGCGGCTTTGTCACGCGCGGCAAGGGCGTCAGTGTGCACCGGGCCGATTGTTCCAACCTGCGCGAAATGATCGACAAAAACGGCGAACGGGTGATCGAGGTGGAGTGGGGTGCCAGGCAAGGCGCGTCGGGCGCTGGGGGTGCGGCCAGTGCGCCCAGCGCTGTCTACCCGGTCGATGTGACTGTCGAAGCGGCAGATCGCCAAGGCCTGCTGCGTGACATCTCGGAGGTCTTCACCAAAGAAAAGATGAATGTCATCGGCGTGCAAACCCAAACCATCAAGGCCACAGCGTGGATGACTTTCACGGTGGAGGTGGCCGATTCAGGGCGTCTGCACAAGGTGTTGGGCATCGTGGCCGAGCTGGCGGGCGTGCGGTCTGCAAGGCGGCGGTAACATCCTGGCATGACTGTTTCTTCTGCTCAGGCCGCACACCCCACATTGCCCCACACCGCGTCCCACACTTTCTTGTGGCACGACTACGAAACCTTCGGGGCCAATGTGCGCCGGGATCGGCCTGCGCAATTTGCAGCCATCAGAACCGACGCGAATTTGAACGAAATCGGCGAGCCGCTGATGGTGTATTGCCAGCCCGCGCCCGATTTCATGCCCGACCCGGTGTCGTGCCTGATCACTGGCATCACGCCGCAAACTTGCCTTGAAAAAGGCATTCCTGAATACCAATTTGCCGCCCAGATTGAGCAAGCCCTGAGCCAGCCCGGCACCATCGGCGTGGGCTACAACACGATCCGTTTTGACGATGAAATCACGCGCTTCATGTTTTGGCGCAATTTGATAGACCCGTATGCCCGTGAATGGCAAAACAACTGCGGTCGCTGGGACATTCTGGACGTGGTGCGCACCGCATATGCATTGCGGCCTGATGGCATTGTGTGGCCGACCAATGCCGAGGGCAAAGCCAGCTTCAAGCTGACCGACCTGACCGCCGCCAATGGCCTGGCCCACGAGGCTGCGCACGATGCCCTGAGCGACGTGCGCGCCACCATCGCCATGGCGCGGCTCATTCGAGACAAGCAGCCGCGCCTGTTTGATTTTTGCTTCAAACTGCACAAAAAAGACGCTGTCGCGCACGAGCTGGGTTTACCGACCACTGCCATTTTGGCCAAACCGTTTTTGCACATTTCGGGCATGTTCCCAGCAGAGCGCGGCTGCCTTGCGGTCATGTGGCCGCTGGCAAGCCACCCCACCAACAAAAACGAGCTGATTGCCTGGGACTTGAGCCATGACCCGTCAGAACTGGGCCGAATGAATGTCGATGAAATTCGCCTGCGCATGTTCAGCAAGCGCGACGATTTGCCTGAAGGCGTGACGCGCCTGCCCATCAAAACCGTGCACCTCAACAAATCGCCCATGGTGATGGGTAATTTGAAAACTTTGTCCCCCGACATGGCCACGCGCTGGGCAATTGGCATGGACACGGCGATCGCCCATGCGCAAATTGCCCGCGACTTGCCCGACATGAGCGCCTTGTGGTCGGAAGTTTTTAAACGCGACGATCACGCTACACCCGATGTGGATGAAGACTTGTATGGCGGCTTTGTTGGCAACGCGGATCGGCGTCGTCTGAACTCTTTGCGTAGCCTGTCGCCCGACAAGCTGGCAGTCGCTAAAAATGCCTTTGACGACCCAAGGCTTGAAGAACTGGTGTTTCGCTACCGCGCCCGCAACTTTTTGGCAACCCTGAACCTGGCTGAAGCCGCGCGTTGGAATGCCACACGCAGCGCCAAACTTTTTGACGCAGAAGGCGGGGCGCGCACCATTGAAGGCTTGTTTGCCGAGATTGATGCCTTGTCGGAAACGGCTGATGAGCGGGGTGAGGAGATTTTGGGGGCTTTGTATGACTACGCGGAAGCGACTGCGCCGGAGCGATAGGCAATTGACTAAACGCACGGGGGCTGCTGAATCAGATAATTTGATTATCTGATAAAATGCCTTCCATTAGATTTTTTATGTTTTCAAGCGAGGCCGCCCATGATGCCTATGACCGTGAACGCCACCGAATTTTCCAGAGGCCTGTCGGACTTTTTGAACCAAGTTCAGTACAAAAGTCAGGTGCTGGACATTGAACGCGGCAAGCGGGTTATTGCCCGGGTGGTTCCTGTGGTGGCGAGCAACGGGTTTCCGCTGTTGCAGCTTGACGCCTTGTTAGCCAGCGGACCGCGTTTGACATTGATTGATGCAAAGGCGATGGCAGATGACGTCATCGCCATCAGGGCCAAGTCGCTGCAAAGGGCCGACCCATGGGCCTCCTGATTGATACTGACGTCTGGGTACTCGCCGAAAAGTCTGGAGCCGCACCCAACTTCGCCCGGTGGGCCACCTATGAAGGTGCCTACCTAAGCAGCATCAGCGCAAGCGAATTGCTGGTGGGTGTAGAGCGTGCTGACACAGCGACGCGACGCGCGTTGCGTTCGGCGTTTGTTGAGCATCTGCTAGCCAATGTTCCAGTGCTGGAATTCTCGATGCCAGTGGCACGCACCCACGCCCGCACGATCGCCGCGCTGCCCAAAAACAGAACCGCAGGTGCGCGCGACGCCCTGATTGCCGCAACTGCCATTCACCATGGTTTTGGTTTGCTGACCCGCAATGTGGCCGACTTTCAAATTTTCGCGGGCTTGCAGCTAGAGCTCTACTCGGAGTGATTTGTTGACCAATTCTTTTGACCCGACGGCATTGCCGATTCTCAACGATCACATCAGGATACTGAGGTCCTGGCTGGTTTGGAACTCAAAGCACTTTTCACCTTCGCGCAAATTGAGGGCCGTCTATTGTTGTCTTGAAGTTGGGAGCCGTTAGCGTCTAGTGAGAGATTTGGTTGTGGTGACTCATGCCATCCACGAAGTCTGCCCAGGCCGTCCTTGCAAATTCAACGAAGCGGTCGCAGCAGGCGTTGACGCAATCAACTTCCCCCGCCGAAAGACTTTCAGCCGGGTGGCCCGCAGCCGAATCGCCTCGATAGGGTCACGCGCTTGCAGCATCACAAAGTCGGCGTTGCAACCGGAATCCAGCCCATAACCTTCAATTTGCAAAATTTTGGCGGGGTTGATGGTGACGGCGTCAAAACATTGGCGCATAGCCGCTTGCGAGGTCATTTGGGCGACGTGCAGGCCCATGCTGGCGACTTCCAACATGTCGCCACTGCCCAGGCTGTACCACGGGTCCATCACGCAGTCCTGGCCGAATGCAACGGTGATCTCTTGGGCTAGCAACTCGGGCACCCGGGTCATTCCACGGCGCTTGGGGTAAGTGTCGTGTCGGCCTTGCAGGGTGATGTTGATCAGCGGGTTGCTCACCACATTCACTTGCGCCTCGGCCATCAAGGGCAGTAACTTGCTGACGTAGTAGTTGTCCATGCTGTGCAT
>JANPCR010000256.1:0-6973 GCA_031431035.1 Rhodoferax sp. | reverse complement strand
CAGCAACCGCATGCGCATTGCCCAAGAAGAAATTTTTGGCCCCGTGGCCTGCCTGATTCCGTTCAAGGACGAGGCTGACGCGATTCGCCTGGCCAATGACATTCAATACGGCTTGAGCAGCTACGTGTGGACTGAAAACCTTGGCCGCGCCCACCGCGTGGCCGCCGCCGTGGAGGCAGGCATGTGCTTTGTCAACAGCCAAAACGTGCGCGACCTGCGCCAGCCCTTTGGTGGCACCAAGGCCAGTGGCACAGGGCGCGAAGGCGGCACCTGGAGTTACGAGGTGTTTTGCGAGCCGAAAAACGTGGCCGTGTCACTGGGCAGCCACCACATTCCGCACTGGGGGGTTTGATCAAAATAAAACTAAGTATTACAATTTCAAACTGTAATACTTGGAGCCAACCAATGACCCCTGCCCTTACCGTTAAAAGCCAGGTGACCATTCCCAAGCCTATCCGTGATTATTTGGGCGTGGGGCCAGGCGAGCGCATCAAATTTGAGACCTTGCCGCATGGCCGGGTGGTCATTTCTGCGGCAAGAAAAGCGCCGAAAAAATCTGTGAACCCTTTTTCTAAGTACGTGGGCATCCTCCAAGGCGGACCAAGTACAGACCAGCTGATGCGCATGACGCGCGGCGATGACTGGAACAAGCCGTGATTCTGGTCGATACCAACGTCATTGTTGACTTGTTCAAGGCTGATTCAAAGTGGAAGGGCTGGTCTGAGGAGCAACTTTTTGCGGCAAGCCAGGTGAGCCAGCTCACCATCAATGCCGTGATCTATGCTGAGCTTTGCGCCATGCCCGGCGCTGCGGATGCCATCGATAAGCTGATGCTGGACACAGGCATGCGCATGGAAGCATTCTCTAAACCCTGCGCCTGTTTGGCGGGGCAGGCGTTTGCAAAGTACCGCAAGCGCAGCGGCATCAAGACTGGCGTGTTGGCTGATTTTTTCATTGGTGCGCAGGCGCAATCTGAAGGCTGGACCATTTTGACGCGCGACAAGGCGCGCTACACCACCTATTTTCCCGAAGTTCAGTTAATTTTCCCCTCATGAGTCTTTACGCCACCCAGAAATTTCTTTACAACCTGAACCGGGACGTCGAAGTTCAGCGGCTCTATCGAGCGGGTGGCTCAGACCGCACAAGGCTGTTGCAGAGCTATGACTTGACGGACGAAGAGAGCACCGCCGTTGCCGATGGTGACATTGGCAAACTGTATGTGCTGGGCTGCAACGGCCAGTTGCTGATGCACTTTGCGCCTTTGCTGGGCATCGCCTGGGCTGATTACCTAGAGGCCATGCGCGAAGGCGTGCGCCGCTACGGCCCGGTGCGCGCGGGAATATATGCGATGACGACATCAACCTATGAAAAGGTGGCTGGGGTATGAGCTTGGTTTTTGCCGGTATCTGCAGCCACGCCCCTGGCATCACCGGCCGCGCGCATTTGGCCGACCCGATGCTCAAAGACGCTTTCCATGCGCAGTTTCACCGCATGGGTGCCGCGCTGGCTGCGTCCCGCCCCGATGCCGTGATCGTCGTGGCAGCAGAGCACTTTGCGAACTTTTTCATGAACAACATGCCCGCCTATGCCATTGGCATAGCTGACAGTTATGAGGGGCCTATTGAAGATCCGGCTTGGCTGGGCATTGACAAAACGCGCGTTCCTGGCAATGCGGCTTTGTCCAAACGCATCGTCCAAAGTGTGATGCAAGACGTGGACGTGGCCTACGCCGAAGAGTGGAAATTTGACCATGGCATCATGGTGCCGTTGAACTTTTTGACGCCCCACTATGACACCGCCATCATCCCCGTCAACATCAATTGCCAGGGGCCACCGCTTACGCCATTGCACCGCACCTGGGCCTTTGGCGAAGCCTTGCGCCGCGCGTGCGATGCCGTGCCTGAGCGCATGGCCATCGTCGGAACCGGCGGAATTTCGCATTGGCCTGCCACGCCAGATTCGGGCAAGATCAACGAGGCCTGGGATCGAGAGTTTTTAGACCGCTTTTGCCGCAACGACAAAGCCGCTCTGCTGAGCTACACCGATGAAGCCACCTACGCCCAGGCGGGCCAAGGCGGGTTTGAAATTCGCAATTTCATTGCTATTGCGGCGGCGGCGGGTGGGACAGCAGACCTGTGGCACTACCAGCCCATTCCCATTTTTGCGGTGGGATGCACCGTTGCCGTCATGAACATCGAGGGCTGACTGATGCCGCATTTGGTTATTTTGTACACCCCCAATCTGGATGCCCAAACCGACATGACAGCCTTGTGCCGTGCCTTGGCGGACACCATGCTGTCGCAAGTGGACGAAGCGGGCAAAGCGGTTTTTCCACCCGGGGGCACGCGCGTGCTGGCGTACCCGGCTGCGCACAGTGCGGTGGGAGATGACGGCGCGGCGGGGCGGGCGGCGGGCGGCACAGGCGAGTACGCTTTCATGTACCTTAATCTGCGCATGGCAACTGGGCGTTCAGACGCTGTGAAAAGCAAGGCGGGCGAAGCGCTGCTTGCCACCGCCAAAACGCATCTGGCAGAGGTGTTTGCCTCGCAGCACCTCGGATTGACCGTTCAGGTGGACGAGGGTGCGCAGGCCTATGATGGCAAGCACAGCACGCTGCACCCGCTGTTTCAAAAGTAGCGTCAATTTAACGGCTCAACATCAGAAAACTTTATGAAAACACCCATCAACGCTTTCAAACTAGCCCTGCAAAACAAGCAAGCGCAAATCGGCCTGTGGTGCGGCCTGGCCGACTCGTATTCCACCGAGATTTGCGCAGGCGCGGGTTTTGACTGGCTGCTCCTGGACGGCGAGCATTCTCCCGCCGAGCCGCGCGCCATCTTGCAGCAGCTCCAGGCGGTGGCAGCCTACCCGGCGTCACACCCGATTGGCCGCATTCCGCTGGGCCATGGCAATGTGGGCGAAATGATCATCAAGCAGTACCTCGATTTGGGCTTTTCAACCCTGTTGGTGCCCATGGTGGATACCCCCGAGCAGGCGCAGCAGATCGTGCGGCGCTCGCGGTACCCGCAGAATGATGACGTGGGCAGCCGCACACGCGGCATTCGGGGCATGGCCAATATGCGGGCCAACGGCTTTGGCCGTATGAGCCATTACGCGCACGAGGCCAACGCACAGATATGCCTTTTGCTGCAAGCCGAAACCAAACTGGCGCTGGACAACATCGAAGCCACCGCCGCGATTGACGGCGTCGATGGCATCTTCATCGGACCAGCAGATTTGTCCGCCTCGCTTGGGCATGTGCTCAACCCGACCCACCCCGACGTGCAGAAAGAAATTGACAACGCCATTCGCCGAATCGTCAAAACCGGCAAAGCGGCGGGCATTTTGACGCCTGACGAAACCCTGGCTCGCCATTACCTTGATTTGGGTGCCACTTTTGTAGCCGTGGGCTTGGAGACCAACTTGCTGGTGCGCCACACCAGCGCGTTGGCGGCGCGTTTCAAAACCGCCGTGGCGCCTTTGGCCGCCAGCAAAACGTATTGAGCGCCTGCGCCCATCGCATGGAACTCCAATCGAAAGCCTGTTGATCTGATTTTGACCGCATCACCTTCAAATTGGAATGCATCCCGCTATGAATGCCTTAATGAAACCAACCGCTGAAACTAGCGCAGCCCACCACTTTCACCCTGACGAATGGGCCGCCCGCTTGCAACTGGCCGCCTGCTACCGGATCTTTGCCATGCTGGGCTGGGTGGAGATGATTTACAACCACATCACCGTGCGCCTGCCCGACTCGGTCACGGCAGGCGGTGGCGCAGGGACTGACCAAGGTGCTCAGTTCCTCATCAACCCGTTTGGCTTGCACTACAGCGAAGTGACTGCGTCCAACCTGCTCAAAATCGACTTGGCAGGTAACAAAATTGCGACGCCGGGCCAAGACGATTCCCCATGGGCTGTTAACCCAGCCGGGTTCACGGTGCATGCCGCCATTCACGCGGGCGTGCCCAACGCGCATTGCATCATGCACACGCATACCACCTCGGGCGTGGCAGTGGCATGCCTTGAAGGCGGCTTGCAGCAAAGCAATTTTTACACCGCACAGTTGCACGACATGGTGGCCTACCACGACTTTGAAGGCATCACCATTCACGCTGAAGAAGGGCCGCGCCTGCTGCAAAGCATGGGCCAGCGCCAAGCCGTGATTTTGCGCAACCACGGCTTACTGGCCTGGGGCAAAACCTTGCCGCAGACGTTTGCGATTTTGTGGACGCTGCAACGCGCCTGCGACATTCAACTGGCCACCCTGAGCATGGGGCGGCCCATTCCTGTGGCGGCAGAGGTGGCCGCGCGGTGCACCCGCGACGCCTTGCAATACCCCGACAAAGGCGGTGGCGAAGACCTGTTCAACGCCATGGTGCGCCAGGTGGACAAGCTTGACGCCAGTTACCGACTTTGAACCCCATTTGTTTTTGAGGCCACTTTGACCACTTTGACCACTTCGACATTCCCCACCTTCAAAAACGTTTGCATCTACGGCGCAGGCTCCATCGGCGGCTGGATCGGGGCTGGCCTGGCAGGCGCAGGGTGCCAGGTCACTGTGGTGGCGCGGGGTGCCACGTTGGATGCCCTGCAATCCTATGGCCTTCGCATCCAGCAAGGGGGTATCGTCGCGGCCCATGCCGTGAAAGCCAGCGCCAACCCAACCGACTTCGGGGTGCAAGACCTGGTGGTCGTTGCCGTCAAAGCGCCCGCGTTGCTGGACGTGGCACGTCACATTGCGCCGCTCATCGGGCCGCACACCGTGGTGCTCACGGCCATGAATGGCGTGCCTTGGTGGTTTTTTCAGGGCTTTGGTGGCAAACTTTCGGGCACCCGGCTCAAGGCGGTTGATGCGACGGGCGAGATCGAAGCCCTGATTCCAGCGCCCAGTGTCATGGGCTGCGTGGTGCATGCCAGTTGTTCGGTAGATGAACCCGGTTTGGTGCGCCACCACTTTGGCAATGGCCTGATCATTGGCGAGCCTTCAGGCCAGTTGACACCACGCGCGCAGGCACTGGCTGCTTTGCTAACCCATGCCGGGTTCAACGCCAGCGTATCGGCTCAAATTCAAAAAGACGCTTGGTACAAGCTGTGGGGCAACATGACCGTCAACCCCATCAGCGCCATGACAGGTGCCACCACCGATCTGATTTTGGCTGACGAACTGGTGCGCAATTTTGTCTCTAGCGTGATGCTGGAGGCCAGAGAAATCGGCGCGCGCATTGGCATCCCCATTGCGCAACAGCCTGAAGATCGGCATGCCATCACCCTGAAGCTCGGCGCTTTTAAAACCTCCATGCTGCAAGACGTGGAAGCGGGCAAAGCGGTTGAACTGGATGCGCTGGTGACCGTGGTCAAAGAGCTGGGCAGCCTGACTGGCCTGGCAACGCCTTTCACCGACGCGCTGCTGGGCCTAAGCCGCCTGCATGCGCAGGTTCGGGGGCTGTACCAAGCACCCTCGCTGGTCTGAGGGCTTTCAGGCCAATCCGGCGCATTTTTTCGGATTTAGTAGTTTGCTATTATTTGTATAGCAAACTATTGAAATTATTCGAGAGCTAGAGGCCTTTTTTCTTCATTGTTTGAGATTTTCGCCGTGTATTCGAAAATCTGATATCACCGGTGATATGAAGTCCTCTTACCCCCTCAATTCTCCCACCCACCCATGAGCGCATCCCCGCCCCTTCCTACCCGCGCACTGAGCGGCACCGCCTTTGGCACGCTGCTGCTCATCGCCTTGATGATGGGTGCCAACCACGTCGCCGCGCGTATCGCGTTCAACCACGGTGTGGACGTGGCGACTGCGGTGGTTTTCCGCAGTGTGGTGACGGCGCTGGTGGTGGCGGGCATTGTGTGGGCCAACCGCGTGCCCTTGCAATTCAGCACACGCCACAAGCGATTCTTGCCAGCCATTGGCCTTCTGATCGGCGTGCAAAGCCTATGCCTTTACTCTGCGGTGGCGCGCTTGCCCGTGGCCTTGGCGCTGCTGGCTTTCAACACCTACCCGCTGTGGGCGGCGTTGTGGGATCGTGTGCTGTACCAGCGCCACCCCGAGCGCGCGGTGCTGATCGCCTTCATGATGGGGGCCAACCATGTGGCCGCGCGCATGGCGTTCGACCACGGGCTGGATGTCGCCACGGCGGTGACCGTTCGCAGCGGTGTCACGGCGCTGGTCGTGGGCCTGCTGGTGGTGGTGCAGCGCGTGCCGGTGCAGTTGACGGCGCGCCACCGGCGCGCGCTGCCGCTCATCGGCCAGCTGGTCGGCCTGCAGAGCCTGTGCCTGTATTCCGCGGTGGCGCGGCTGCCGGTGGCGCTGGCGCTGCTGGCCTTCAACACCTACCCGCTGTGGACGGCCCTGTGGGCGCGGGTCGCGTACGGCCACCGGCCGGAGCCGCGCGTGCTGCGCGCGATGCCGGTGCTGCTGCTCGGCCTGGCGCTGGCGCTGGACGTGCTCGGCGCGGCGTCCGGCCTGGGTGCCACCGCGCAATGGGGCCGCATCGGCACCGGCGTGGCATTTGCCATGGCGGCGGCGGCCCTGTTCGGCCTGGCGCTGGTGCTGACCCAACACGAAGCAGGTGACCTCGACGGCCGCCTGCGCACGGCCAGCACGATGGGGCTGGTGACCCTGCTCGGCCTGGCCGGCGTGGCCACGCAAGGCGGCTTCCATCTGCCGCAGGCAGCGCCGGGCTGGTGGGGGCTGGCCGCCCTCACCTTTCTCTACGGGACGGCGTTCACGATCATGTTCACGGTGCTGCCGCGACTCGGCGTGGTCGCCAACTCGGCGATCATGAACGTGGAGCCGATCTTCGCCCTCGCGCTCGCCTGGGCCATCCTCGGACAGTCCATCGCGCCTTCTCAGGTCGCCGGCGGCATCCTCGTGGTGGCCACCGTCATCGCACTCGGCATGCGCCGGCGTTGATGAACGCGACCCACACCCGACCGCTTGAAGTGTGATCGTTCGGTCGTCAGTTGCCAC
>JANPCR010000255.1:0-3220 GCA_031431035.1 Rhodoferax sp. | reverse complement strand
TCGCCGCCGGGCACTTCGCCCACCCCGGTGCGCCCCGCGTTGTCGGTCAAGACAAGCAAGTTGCGGGTGAAGAACGGGCCGTGAGCACCGCTCAGGTTCAAAAGCATGCTGTCGCGCCCAGCAACGGGGATGACTTGAAGTCCGGCGACAAGCGGTGTGGAGTAAGACATAGAGGGTTCAAATTTCAACATGGTAGCGGTACCATTATTGAATGGTAATTCCATTCAAAACAGATGTCAAGCGCTGTCTCGCTCGATGATTGAAAAACCGACATCAACGATGGGTTGGTCAATCAATCGGCCCTCTGCCCGGTCTATAAGGAACCTGGCAGCCTGGTTCCCAATGTCTCTTCCATTGATGTGCACGGTGGTCAATGACGGAACCATGTCTGCCATGTGAGGCACATCGCCAAACCCGACGATGGACAAGCGCTGTGGAACCTGTATTCCCCGAGCGATGGCCTCGGTAAGCACACCCATAGCCAGTAGATCTGAGCTGCAAAAAATGGCATCCACATCTGGCGCCTGCAGCAGGATGCGGGCGAGGGCTTCGCGGCCACTTTTCAGTGTGCGCGACGCACCTACGTTGTCCACGAAAACCGTCCCTGCACTGCGCTGTCCCACGGTGTTCTGGAATGCTGCCGCACGCCGCGTTGCCCGCTCGTCGCCAGCGGTGACCAGCGCTAAGTTCCGCCGTCCCTTAGCTATCAAAAAGTTCGCAACCTCTCGCCCAACATCTGAGTGGGAAAAGCCAATCAGCATGTCAATGGGCGTGGGCGTGAGGTCCCAGGTTTCCACGACTGGAATGCCCGATGCCAGCAAGCGGGTGCGCCCTTTGCTTGATTGCATAATGCCAGTCAAAAAGATCCCATCTGGTCGGCGCCCGATGATGGCTTCGAGCAAGGCTTCTTCACGAAGCGGTGAATAGCCCGTCTGGCCCAACATCAGCTGGTACCCGGCCTCAAAAAGGCTGTTGTTCAGGGTTTCAATCGTCTCAACAAAAACCGACACGACAATACTCGGAACCACAGCTGCGATGAGACGGCTGCGAGAGGACGCCAAGCCGCCTGCAATGCGGTTGGGTACATAGCCCGTGCGCAGCACCGCAGCCTGCACCTTTTGAAGCACTTCGGGTGACACTTGCTCGGGTGTGTTCATCGCCCGCGATGCTGTGATGGGCGCAACACCCGCCAGCTTTGCGACGTCTCTTAGCGTGATGGCACCACTGCCGCGTCGTGATTTTCTAATTTTGTCTGGGTCGTTCATCTTGTTTTGTATAATGGTACCGTTACCATAGTTTAGGTGATTTTGTCACATTGCAAGCCATTTCAACACGACTGATGCTAGGAGACGAGCATGACCGAAATTCCAACTGCGTTGAGCGCGCCGCCTCACACAATTCGAATGCACCCCAAGGACAACGTGGCCATCGTCGCCAATGACGGTGGCTTGGCTGTGGGAGTCAAACTGCCAGGTGGTTTGGTTTTGGTTGACCGTGTGCCACAGGGCCACAAAATCGCGCTGGTAGATCTTTCCGCTGGCGCACCCGTACTTCGCTATGGCATTCCCATCGGTTACGCACAGAAAGCGATTGCGGCGGGCAGTTGGGTGCACGAGCGCCTGCTGACCATGCCTGATGCGAGAGGGTTAGAGAATTTGCCTATTTCAACTATCAAACCTTTGCCGCAACCGCCACTTCAAGGCTACACATTCCAGGGGTACCGTAACGCCGATGGTTCGGTTGGGACGCGAAATATTCTCGCCATCACGCAAACTGTGCAGTGCGTGGCCGGGGTAACAGACTTCGCTGTAGAGCGAATCAAAGCCGAACTGTTGCCCCTGTTTCCGAATGTCGATGACGTGGTGGCGTTAGAACACGGTTATGGCTGTGGCGTGGCGATTGACGAAACCGATGCCATCATTCCCATTCGCACCCTGCGCAACATCAGCCTGAACCCCAATTTTGGCGGTGAGGTGATGGTGGTAAGCCTAGGGTGTGAAAAGCTGCAACCCGAGCGCTTGCTGCCACCTGGCAGCTTTTCAATAGTGGATGAGCGCAACCCCGAGCAAGCGGCGCTGGATGTCGTCTGCCTGCAAGACGACGCGCACGTGGGCTTCATGTCCATGGTGGACTCGATCATGCGGCAGGCCAAAGCTCACTTGCAGCGCCTGAATGCCCGGGTGCGCGTGACCGTGCCCGCCAGCGAACTGGTGGTGGGCGTGCAGTGAGGTGGTAGCGATGCTTTTTCGGGTGCTACAGCCAACCCGGCTGTGGGCTTTTGCACCGACTTGCTGGTGCGGGCCGGTGCCAGCGTGATGTTTTCCGAGACGACCGAGGTGCGTGACGGCATTGACCAACTCACCGCACGGGCGGCCACCCCTGAAGTGGCAGAGGCCATGATTCGAGAAATGGACTGGTACGACGCCTACCTGAAGCGTGGTAGCGTAGATCGGAGTGCCAACACCACGCCAGGCAACAAAAAAGGCGGTCTGTCGAATATCGTGGAAAAAGCCATGGGCTCGATTGTCAAAAGCGGCTCAGCATCCATCACAGACGTGTTGGCACCCGGTGAAAAACTCAAGCCAAAGGGTTCAAGTGGACGCCTCATTTATGCGGCTACACCTGCCAGCGATTTCATTTGCGGCACCTTGCAAATGGCTGCAGGCATGAACCTGCACGTGTTCACCACGGGGCGCGGCACGCCCTATGGACTTGCGGCTGTGCCCGTCATTAAAGTAGCAACCCGCTCGGACTTGGCTCGTCGCTGGCATGACCTGATGGATGTGAACGCGGGCACCATTGCAGACGGTTCAGCCAGCATTGAAGACGTGGGTTGGGAGTTGTTCCATTTGATGCTTGAGGTGGCCAGTGGCCGCAAAAAAACCTGGGCGGAACACTGGAGGCTGCACAACGCGCTGGTGTTATTCAAACCGGCACCGGTGACCTGAAATGGGCTTTTGAAAAGCGGCCCGAAATCGCCTTTGGCAGTCGTCAAAATAGTAGCCGCTTCTCCAATCGATCGCGCAACCTATAGACTCAAAGGCTTTCAAATGCTTCAAAATCAAGCTCCACTTTGCCTCCACTCGGGTCATGGCAAAACAATTGCCAGGTGTTGGAGCCGGTTTGCTGCTTGAGCAGGTACTTCCAGCCCGCCTGGTCGAAGCGAGCCTTCACGGCCTTGAGGTCTTGGGCTGAGAACGCCATGTGGTCAATCACGCCC
>JANPCR010000254.1:0-11078 GCA_031431035.1 Rhodoferax sp. | reverse complement strand
GCAATGACCCCCACCATGGCTTACAACCTGACGCAGATTGAGGCCCGTGCCGAGGCATTTTCAATGCCTTTGCAGCACATTGACGTGAGCAAGCCGCGCCTGTTTGTGAACGACACCGTGGGCCACTACTTCGAACGCCTTCGCCGCGACGCGCCCGTGCATTGGCAAAGCAACGCTATCAGCGGGGGCTTTTGGTCGGTCACCAAGTACCAGGACATCATGCAGGTGGACACCAACCAGGCGGTGTATTCGTCAGACGCGGCGCTGGGGGGCATTTCTATCACCGATTTGCCACCAGACGACAACGAGGGTAGCAACGGTGGCAACAGCTTCATCGCCATGGACCAGCCGCTGCACGATGAGCAGCGCAAAGCGGTCAGCCCCATCGTGGCACCAGGCAATCTGGCGTCGATGCAAGACACCATCCGAAGCCGAACGGCCCGTGTGCTGGACGCCCTGCCCCGCAATGAAACTTTCAATTGGGTTGACCGCGTGTCCATCGAATTGACGACCCAAATGCTGGCCACGCTGTTCGACTTTCCGTTTGAAGATCGCAAGTTGCTGACCTGGTGGTCAGACGTGAGCACAAGCGCGGTGGGGCCGGGGCGCCTGGTCGGTTCGCTGGCAGAACGCCGTGCCGTGCTGGACGAGTGTCTGGCCTATTTCACCCGGCTGTGGAACCAGCGGGTCAACGCCGAACCCAAGACAGATTTGATCTCGATGTTGGCGCACGCCCCTGCCACGCGCCACATGTCGCCGCAACAGTATTTGGGTAATTTGATTTTGCTGATTGTGGGTGGCAACGACACCACGCGCAGTTCCATGACAGGCGGCCTGCTGGCGCTGCACCAAAACCCTGGCGAATGGGCCAAGCTGCGCGCCAACCCCGCCTTGGTTGAGAGCATGGTGCCTGAAATTATTCGCTGGCAAACGCCGTTGGCCCACATGCGCCGCACGGCGTTGGCCGACACCGAGTTGGGCGGCCAGCACATCAAAAAAGGTGACAAGGTGGTCATGTGGTACCTGTCGGGTAACCGCGATGCCGAGGCGATTGACCGGCCAGACCAGTTCATCATTGACCGGACACGGCCCCGCCAGCATTTGTCGTTCGGGTTTGGCATTCACCGCTGCGTTGGGAACCGGTTGGCAGAAATGCAGCTCAAAATCCTTTGGGAAGAAATTGGCAAGCGCTTTGCCTTGATTGAAGTGGTGGGCGAGCCGACCCGCGTGCTGTCCAACTTTGTGCGCGGCTTCACGCGGCTGGATGTGCGTATTCCGGGGTGAGCGGGTGAAACTTTTTAGCCCCAACCTGACTCTCAAGGCCGTGAACTCCAAACGACACCTCATCACCCACACGGGTGCGCTGCTTTTTGGCAGCTTGCTCGGGCCCGCCTGGGCGCAAACCCAACGTCGCGCGACTCCTTCGCAAACCGAAGGCCCGTTTTACCCAGTAGCCGAGCCGAAAGACGCCGATTACGATTTGCTGAAAAACGGCACATTGGCCTACACCAATGGCCAACCGAGCTGGGTTGAGGGCGTGGTGACAGACCTGGATGGCGCGCCACTCAAAGGCGGTGTGATGGAGATTTGGCAGTGCGACGAGGCGGGTCATTACGATCATCCACGTGATGGTGCCAAGATCGATCCGTCGTTTCAGGGCTTTGGCCGGGTCACGCTAAGCGCCACCGGGCAATTCAAATTCCGCACCATCAAGCCACCGCCCTACCCGGGGCGCACGCCGCATATTCACGCCAAAGTCAAATTGGGGAACCGTGAACTGGTGACGACTCAGCTTTACGTGGCCAACCACCTCGGCAATGAGAAAGACGGCATCTGGCGGCGCATGTCGGCAGAGGACCGCGCGCTGGTGACATCGCCCTACACGGCGGTGGCCGATGGCTTGCGGGCGCAGTACGCGCTGGCGGTGCGGGTATAGCCCTCAGTGCAACCCTTCTATGGCGGCTGCATCTTCCAACCCCGCCGCAATGCGCAGTGCCAGCAAGGCGCGCCGGCGATGGTCGAGGTTGCCAAAGGTTGTGTCGCCAGACATCACGCGCTGTGTGTAGGCTGGGCAGGCTTGGCTTAAAAGTGTGAAGCCGTTTTTGGCCAGTGCCAGGTCGCCCGCACCTGCTGCTGCAATTACCAGAGCTCCCTGGGATCCTGGCGAACTTGGCGCGGCGCCTAACGCCATGCGCGCGTAAAGCAGGGCCTTTGCGTAGTCTTTGAGTTCAAAGCATGCCAAAGACTGGCAGCAATTGAACAGGTATTGGTTGGGGTCACGCGGGCTCAGACGCAGGGCCTGTGCCTGGTGCGCCAGCGCCTGCACGGGGTTGCCAGAGAACACTTCGACAAAGGCCAGGTTGCTCCAAGCCAAGGCATCATTCGGATTCAACTCCACGCCGCGCTGCGCCATCGTGCGCCCATCGTCGTAAAACCCTGCAAACCCCAAGAGCAGCCCCATCCAGCGGTAGGCGGGACTTGCGACCGGGTCCAGGTCAATCGCTTGCCCAGCGGCGGCAACTCCCTCTTTCCAAAGGGCGCTCAAGTCCTGTTCGTCAAACTGCGGCGTCCCCACGTACCGCGCGTTCAACTCGGCAATCACCGTCAGCGCCAGCACGCTGTTGGCATCCATCGCCACGGCATCGCGCGCCTCAGCCAGCGCCTGCTGCCACAGCACCGGGTCGTTTCGGCGGATGGCGTCGTTGCTGTTGGAATTCGCACGCATGGCCAGATCATGGGCTTTGAGGTTTCCGGGGCGCAAGCGCTTGGCCAAATTTTGCTCAGCTCGATGGATGTGGGGAGCCATGGCACCCACAATGCTTTGGGTCACCTCTTCTTGCAGCTCAAACAAGTCTTCAAGCACCCTGTCGTATTTTTCAGCCCACAGGTGGTTGCCGCTGAGGGCATCAATCAGCTGGGCAGTGACGCGCACGCGCTCGCCAGAGCGGCGCACGCTCCCCTCAAGCACATAGCGCACGCCCAGCTCTTTGGAGACGGTGCGCACATCCACCGCCCGGCCCTTGTAGGTGAACGCGGAGTTGCGCGCAATCACAAACAGCTCCTTGAAGCGAGACAGCTCGGTGGTGATGTCTTCGCTGATCGCATCGGCAAAGTAGTCTTGCTTCGGATCGCTGCTCAGGTTGAGAAACGGCAGAACGGCGATAGAGGGCCTGTCGGGCAAATCCAGATCTGTCAGATTGGCCTGGGTGGCCTGGGTGGCCAGATCGGACAGGGTGGCACTCTCTTTGTCAATCGCGGGCTCTCGTCTGCGCCGTGAATCAACTTTGCGCCGATTGCCAACGGATATGTCATCTACAACTGACCGTGGCGACGGAGTTGGCAACGCAACTTGTTCCTTGCCCGCGGCCACGCCCCCAGCAACGAGCAGCATGAACCGGTAGCCGCGCCCCGGCACATTCATCAGCGCCTGCGCCCCCAGCAGCCTGCGCAAGACTGACACCTGCACGCTCAGGTTGTTTTCAGTCACCACCAGCCCCGGCCACACCCGGTCAAACAGCTCATTTTTGGTGACAATGCGGTGGCTGTTTTCAACCAGACAGTGCAACAGGTCAAAGGCCCGCCCACCCAGAACCACCGCCGCGCCATCGTTCAGCAACTGATGGGTGCCGGGAAAAATCTCAAAACCGTCAAATCGGTAGCTGTGACTCAAGTCGTCCTCGGCACATAGAGTTGTAACAACTCCAATTGTGCCTTGAACTCCTTGTGTGACAAGGTGCGGGTGGCTAACGCGGGTTGGTCAGTGTTTTGAGCTTCAAAAAAGTGACCAAGGTGACACGCGGGTCGTTTTGAAGTGCGTTGTATTCACTGGCAATGCTGCCTGCGTCAACCATCACCGTGGCGTAGTCGGAATTGTTGAAATACCGCTGCATAGCCTTGCGCTCGCGGATGAAGGCCTCGAAATCAGTGCCCGGCTTCAAACGAAACTGCAACCCCGACTGGAAGTAGTCAATCTGGCCACTGGCCTCGTCACGCACCAACAAAATGGGTTGGGGAGAGCCATCTTTGGTGCCCAGCACGGTGCGCGCGCGCCCGTCATAGCTGACCGCCTGGTCGCCCGCTAGGAGGCGGGTGAGTCCCAGATCGGGTGGGTTTCGAACCCACTCGGGGCGGGTGTCGGGCGCTGACGCACTGGGTTGCGTTGCGGTCGCCAAGCTCTTGGCATTGCCAGTCACGACGACAGGTGTAGAAGGCACACCAGTCGGTGTCAGCGTTGCGGCGCCAGCGCTGGCGGCAGATGCCTTCTGCGCAACGTTGGGCGACATTGCCGCTGGAGGTATCGATGGTATCGATGGTATCGATGGTATCGACGATATTGGAGCCGCAGTCTTCGGCATACGCCCATCATTCGTTTGAAAATGGTAAGCCCAGGCTGCCATCAACAGGGCCCCTACGAGCAGGATGATCTTGATCACAACGTGAATCCTGGTTGAATGAAGGGAACTGCAAAGCCCGCTGCCCTGCCCCCAAAAAATTGGCGGCGTGGCAGCGGGCACTGGCAGCTACATGCTGAACGAAGTCAAGGTTGAGGTGAATGCCACGGCCCCGCCCACGTTGGTGACACGCACGGTGAAGGCACCCGCCAAACTGTCGCCATAAAACGCATTGGTGTGAAAGCGGAACTTGCGCGCACCGTTGGCAGGAATGGCATCAGTCTTGCCGCCCACGTACCAGCCGGTGAAGGCAGGCATCAAGATCGACGCTTGACCGGTGGCGTTGTTGACCAGTTCAAACTGCAACTTGCCGGGGTTGAGGTCAGTTGCCAACGTGTTGGTCACCTCCAAATCCACCCGCATCATGCCGCTTGACGCTCCAGCTTCGCCAAAGGCCACCTGCCGCTCCAGCCGTGTGTACTGGGTGCCGACAGGTGTGGCGGCCAACGCACCCGCGACGGGTTTGACCAGATCAACAGCGCGCCTGCCTGCAGGTGCCGTGTAGTTTTGCGCCAGGTTGACGGCGGCCGTCGCATCGATCAAGCCAAAGCCATAGCGATTGTGAAAATTGAAGCCCGCCGAGTTGGTTTGCCATGGCAAATCTAGCGTCAGCGCGACTGTTCCACCATTGGCAATGAAGCTGGCGGCGCGTGCGCCCGTGGCAATGTCTGCATCGACCTTGCGCGCGGTTTTGGCCATGATGAAGCCGACATCGCGCCAATTCAGTGCCGGGTTGGATTGCAAAATCAAAGCCGCCACCCCCGACACGCTGGGTGCCGCTGCCGATGTGCCATTCATGCGCCCGGTGTAATTGCAGCCAGGGTCTTTGGGGCTGGCGCCAAACAGATCGGCCACGATTTTGGTGGCAAAGTCAATAATCGCTTCAATTCGCCCTTTGTCGGTGTTGCCCACGTTGTTGCTGCCGCTGGCACAGGTACTGTCATCGGTCGAAATAATGGCTGCGCCATCGTCTATGCCGCCCTCACCTCCGAAGCCGGTGATCCAGTTGGCAGCACCCGATGTGGAATACGACGAGGCCCGGCCCGTGTTGTGCATGGAGGCCACCTGGTACCAAAACGGCTTGTTGCCGGGGTCTTGGTTGGAATTGCCGCAGCTCAAAGTGGTGAAGGGTGAAAACGTGCCCAAGCCTGCCGCATCTTCGCCCAAAGTGGTCGCGCAATTGACGGCCAATGCGGGGCCGGCTCCGCGGCGGGCGCCGCTGTATTCGATGTGTGAATTGCCAGCCGACTGAAAATAGACTGCCCCTTTGCCCGCACGCAGGGTTTGCGAGCCCACGCGGGCCGCATCGGTTTGCGAATCCAGCGAATCGTCATCATCAAACGCGGCCACATCGGCGAAGTCTGCGCCAGCGCTGAAATTGAAGATGTCCACGCCGTCCGCCCGGGTGCCAAATTGCGTGACCAATGCACTTGCGCCTGCCTTGCTTCGGCCGCCGTAAGCTAGGTAGGAAATCACTGGGCTCGATTCGGTCGCACTCACGTAGCCCACAACCGAAGCAAACGGCGCCGTGCCGCGTGAACCCTTGCCATTCCAGCCCCTTGCCACAGCCACACCGGCAACCCCGGTTCCGTGGTCGGTTGAGAGCTGCGGGATGGACGGGCTAGGGTCGTCAGACAGCGTATTGAAATTGAAAGACTTACCGGCGACAACGTTGGGGGCCAGATCTTCATGCGCCAGTTCCAGGCCACTGTCGTTGATGGCAATAGTGATGCCCTTGCCCGTGCAACCCAAGCCACCGTTGTGAACCGCCTCGGTGTTGGCATCAATGCCAGCCACGCCCAGGTTGTTGCTGGCCGACACCGCCTGCGTGGGGCCAGTGTTTTTGAGATGCCACGAATTGACGTAAAACGGGTCTTCGGCACCCAAGGCTTCACGCACGGCATTGGCGCAAAACGCTGTGACCAACACGGGCGGCACGACTGGCACCACCACCGGCGGGGTCACGGGTGGAGTCACGGCGACTGGTGTCGTTAGCGCTGCAGGTACCGTGCCTGAGCTGCCACCCCCTGCAGGCCGACAGAATCAGCACCATCAGAGGGCTTAAGGCCAGCAAACGGCGTGAGGCCCGATGGGCCTGGGTTGTGGCGGGTGTTGCGTTCATGAGAGGCTCCTGATCTGAGTTGAAAAACCTGGCACCCAAAGCAGCGAGGGCGACAGACCCAATGTAGGGATTCGAGCCTCTCAAGTCCTGAAAGAGTACTTAAAAAGTTCTTAAAAGATATGAAAAGATATGAATTTCACCCTGACGTTGACGCCGCGACCCTAGGCTGTGGAAATTTGCAAGAGTGGCACTGCAGGCGCGCCCAAAAGCACGATTTCACTGAAAAAGGCAAAAACATACCCAATTTGGGTATTTAATTAACCAAAATCACGAAAAATGCCAATTTTTAAGTAAAATATGGCTCTAGCTCTCTGATTATATTAATAGTTTGCTATTTATTTAATAGCAATTTTAATCACCAAAAAGTCAAAAAGAGCAGATAACCCGACGGCACCTTCGCAAACCAGCGACTGGCTTGGGGCTGCGTTAAGCCGCCCTCGGCCCTCGCCGGATTAGTATTTTTCGACGGAATCAAGTTAGGATGAACGCCTATCACCACAAAAGGAGACTTCATGCAACCCGATCGCAGATGGTTTGTTCAAGGCTTGGCGGGTGCCGCTGGCTTGGCATTGGCCCCAGGGGCTTTGCGGGCGCAAAGTGGATGGCCCTCCAAACCCGTGCGAGTGGTAGTGGGTTTCCCGGCCGGCGGCCTGACAGACGCCTTGGCGCGGGCCTACTGTGACCATGTGGGTCAAAAACTGGGGCAACCCTTCTTGGTGGACAACAAGCCCGGTGCCAGCGGCATGGTGGCAGGTGCCGAAGTCGCCAAAGCCGCGCCAGATGGCCACACTTTTTGGTTCACCATCACGGGTTCGACCAACCACAACCGCGTGTTTTACAAAAAAATGCCCTACGACCCGGACAAAGATTTCGTCCACGTCTCCGGGTTTCACGCAGGGCATTTGCCGCTGGCAGTCAATGCCACCTCCCCCATCAAAACCATGAAAGACCTGGTGGAACTGGGGCGGCGACAGCGCATCACCATTGGCAATTACTCACCCGGTTCACTGCCACACATGCTCGCGCAGCAGCTAAGCAAGGTGTACGGCGTGCAGGTCGAACCCATTCCCTACCGGGGCGAAGCGCCCATGTGGCTGGATTTGGCCTCCGGGCAAATCACCGCCGCCATGGGAAGCATGCTGGCCCTGAACCCCCACATTCAATCTGGCAAGCTGCGGCCCATTGCCGTGCCCACACGGGTACGCTCACCGCTGATGCCCGATGTACCGACCTTTGACGAGCAGGGTTTTAAAGAACCAGTTTTCAATATCGAGGGCTGGATTGGCATGTTTGCGCCCGCATCGACCCCGCGCGAGATTGTTCAGCGGGTGTCAGGGTTGGTGCAAGAGGCCGCTGAGACGCCCCGTGTGCGGGCCATCAACAAAAATTTTGGCCTGAACGACAAGCCATGGACTGCCGATGAGTTTGAAAAACTCGACAAAGCCAACAAGCCAAATTGGATTGCCCTGGCAACCGAGCTCAATATCACGCTGGACTGAAAACCTTCCGACTCAACCCGAGGGTAGGGTTGAGTTGGGTCTGGCTCACTCGCCCAAGTAAGCCGCTCGAACCTTGGGGTCGTTCAGCATTGTTTTGGCGTCGCCGCTCATGGTGATCAGGCCCGACTCCATCACGTAGCCACGGTCGGCAATGCCCAGCGCGCGGCTGGCGTTTTGCTCTACCAGCAAAATCGTGACACCTTGCGCGGCCACGTCTTTGATGACCTCAAAAATTTTGTCCACCATGATGGGTGACAAGCCCATCGAGGGTTCATCCAACAACAAAACTTTGGGGCGGCTCATCAAACCGCGGCCCATGGCCAGCATTTGCTGCTCGCCGCCCGACATCGTGCCCGCCAACTGGTCTTTGCGCTCACGCAGGCGCGGGAAGATGGTGAACATTTTTTCAATGTCGCGGGCAATTTCGGCTTTGTCGTCGCGAATGTAAGCGCCCATCTGCAGGTTTTCGGTGATGGTCATTCGCATGAATACGCCGCGCCCTTCAGGCACCATGGCCAGGCCTTCGTTGACCATGTCCCAAGCGCCCTTGCCACGAATGCTCTTGCCCATGTATTCCACGTCGCCCTCTTTGAAGGGCAACGTCCCTGTAACCGCCTTCATGGTGGTGGTTTTGCCTGCGCCGTTGGAGCCGATCAAAGACACCAACTCGCCTTCGCGAACTTCAAAATCAATGCCCTTGACGGCCTGAATGCCGCCGTACGACACCTTGAGATTGGTGACTTTGAGTAAAGTTTTTGCTGCCATGTCAGTGCCCTCCCGTGCCGAGATAAGCCTCGATCACCTTCTCATTGCGCTGCACTTCAGCAGGCGTACCTTCTGCAATTTGTTTGCCATAGTCAAGCACGGTCACCCGGTCGCAAAGGCCCATCACCAGCTTCACGTCATGCTCGATCAACAAAATAGTGCGGTTGTCTTTGCGAATGCGGTCAATCAGCTCGCGCAGCATGACTTTTTCAGTCGCGTTCATGCCGGCCGCAGGTTCGTCCAGCGCGATCAATTGGGGGTCCGTCGCCAACGCGCGGGCAATCTCCAGGCGGCGCTGGTCACCATAGCTCAAGGTGCGGGCCCGGTAGTCGGCAAATTTGCCAATTCCGACGTAGTCCAGCAGTTCCTGTGAGCGCTTGGCAATCGCCGCTTCTTCGGCCTTGAAACCCGCCGTGCGAAACACCGCCCCCATCAGCCCCGAATGGGTACGGATGTGGCGGCCCACCATCACGTTCTCAAGCGCAGTCATTTCGGAGAACAGCCGGATATTTTGAAAGGTGCGGGCAATGCCTGCCTTGGCAACCAGGTGCACCGCTGTGGGCTGGTAGGGCTTGCCCGCCAATTCAAAGCTGCCGCTGTCGGGTGTGTACAGGCCCGTCAGCACGTTAAAAAAAGTGGTTTTTCCAGCGCCGTTAGGGCCAATCAGTCCGTACACCTGACCGCGCTGGATGTTGATGCCCACATCACTCAAAGCCTGCAAGCCACCAAAGCGCTTGGAAACGCCCTTGACATTCAAAACCACATCGGCGGTGCTCATGCGACCTCCTTTTTGCCACTGTCTACAACATTATTGGCGGAATTTTGCAGAGATTTGCCGTGGTCTGGCGATGGCCACAGCCCGCGCGGGCGAAGCAGCATGACAGCTATCATCGCCACGGCAATCAGGAGCTGGCGCAAGATGGCGGCATCCAGCCGCCCATCTGTCAGCGCCTGCAAAGGCCCCGCCACATAGCGCAGCACTTCGGGCAAGGCCGACAGCAGCACGGCACCCAAAATCACACCAGGCAAGTGCCCAATCCCGCCCAGGACCACCATGGCCACAATCATCACGGACTCCATCAGGCTGAAGGACTCCGGCGAAATGAAGCCCTGAAATGCAGCAAACATTGCACCCGACACTCCACCAAATGTGGCTCCCATGCCAAAAGCCAGCAGCTTCAGGTTGCGGGTGTTGATGCCCATGGCCTTCGCAGCGATTTCGTCCTCGCGAATGGCCATCCAAGCGCGGCCTACGCGGGAAAGCTCCAACCGATGGCAAATCACCACGCTGATCACTACCAGCACCAGGAACAGGTAGTAATACAGCGAGACGGAGTTGATTTCAAAGTTGCCAATCGTCAGCTTTTTGCCCAGGTTGAGCCCAAAGAAGCTGAGCGAATCAATCTGGTTGATCCCCTTGGGCCCATTGGTGATGTTGACGGGGTGATCCAGGTTGTTCAAAAACACACGGATGATTTCGCCAAACCCGAGGGTCACGATGGCCAGGTAGTCGCCTCGCAATCGCAAAGTGGGCGCGCCCAGCAGCACGCCAAAAAACCCGGCGACCAGCGCCGCCGCCGGAATCACAATCCAGAGCGGCGTATGCAGTCCATTGGGAAAGATCGAGGCAAACAGCGGGAAGGTTTCAGTCAAGTGGGGTGAAGCCATCAAGCCGAACAGATAGGCGCCAATCGCAAAAAAAGCCACGTAGCCCAAATCCAGCAGGCCCGCGTAGCCCACCACGATGTTGAGCCCGAGCGACAGCAGAATGTAGAGCAGCGCCATGTCGGCAATACGCACCCAGGCATTGCCAAAGCCTTGCAAGATGAGCGGCAGAACCAACAGGCCAGCCGCACAAATCAAAATGGTGATCAACCGGGCTTTGGGGTTCATTGTTTTTGTGGTCATGGTCGGCTCCTCAAGCTCTGTCGGCCACGCGCTCGCCAAGCAAGCCCGAAGGCCGCAGCGTGAGCACAATGATCAATACGATGAACGCAAAAATGTCCGAGTAGTGGCTGCCCAGCACGCCCCCAGTCAGCGCGCCGATGTAGCCCGCGCCAATGGATTCAATCAGCCCGAGCAAAATGCCACCCACCACAGCCCCAGCCAGGTTGCCAATGCCGCCAAACACAGCAGCTGTGAACGCCTTGAGCCCCGGCAAAAAGCCCATCATGTGGTTGACAGTGCCATAGTTGGCGGCCCACATCACCCCGGCAATGGCAGCTAGCACGGCCCCAATCA
>JANPCR010000253.1:0-11009 GCA_031431035.1 Rhodoferax sp. | reverse complement strand
TCAAGCGGTTCTCGCCGCCACAGCCAGCGCAAACGCATCAATAATTTTTCGCAAAGGCGCTTGTTTCAGCTTCAGCGCGGCCTGATTCACCACCAGGCGCGAGCTGATGTCCATGATGTGCTCGACTTCAACCAAATGGTTGGCCTTGAGCGTGTTGCCGGTGGACACCAGATCCACAATTGCATCAGCCAAGCCCGTTAGCGGGGCCAGCTCCATGCTGCCGTACAGCTTGATCAAGTCCACATGGACGCCTTTGGATGCAAAAAACTCGCGGGCTATGGCCACGTACTTGGTCGCTACTTTCAGGCGGCTGCCTTGCTTGACGGCGGACGCGTAGTCAAAGTCGGCACGCACTGCCACGCTGATGCGGCACTTGGCAATGTCCAAATCCAAGGGCTGGTACAGACCCGCTGCGCTGGTGCTGCCACCCCCCGCAGCGCTGGCGCTGCCTCCCCATTCTGCGGCATGTTCGATGAGCGTGTCTTTGCCGGTGATACCCAAATCGGCACCGCCGTACTGCACGTAGGTGGGCACATCGGTGGCGCGCACCACCAACACGCGCACGTCAGCTTGGTTGGTGGCCAAAATCAACTTGCGCGATTTTTCGGGGTCTTCCAGCACCTCGATGCCAGCGGCCTTGAGCAGCGGCAAGGTTTCTTCAAAAATGCGGCCTTTGGACAATGCGATGGTGATCATAGAGGTCAATCAGGTTCAGTCGTGATCAGGCGGGATGCGTCGGGTGAGCCGGAAAGAGTCGAGTTGTGTCAGCCCAACCCACCCAAAATTCCCAAAGTAAAAAAGTCTCAGTGAGAGCCTGCCGCTGCCCATTCAGCGGGCGTGAAGGTTTTCATGGACAGCGCATGCACTTCGTCAGTGTGCATTTTGGCCCCCAATGTGGCGTACACGCGTTGGTGTCGCTGTATGGCGCGCTTGCCTTCAAACTCGGCCGACACGATGGTGGCAGACCAGTGTCGACCGTCGCCATCCAACTCGCAATGCTCGCATGGCAAGTGGGCGGTGATGATGGCTTTGAGCTGGTCTGCGGTCATAAAAAATGTTTCGCGGGTAGATTGAAAATTATTGTCGAATTTTGTAGCCAATGCGCAGCAAGTGAATGGCCACCACGCTGACCACCGCCAAAGCCGTTGCCACCACGCTCAGGCTCAACCAGGGCGACACATCGCTCACACCAAAAAAGCCGTACCTGAAGCCGTCGATCATGTAAAAGAACGGGTTGAAGTGGCTGACGCCTTGCCAAAACGCGGGCAGCGAGTGAATGGAATAAAACACGCCGCTCAAAAACGTCATCGGCATGACGACAAAGTTTTGAAACGCCGCCAATTGGTCAAATTTTTCTGCCCACAGCCCGGCAATCAGCCCCAAAGTGCCCATGAGCGCCGCGCCCAGCACGGCAAACACCACAATCCACAGCGGTGCCACAAAGCTCACGCTGGTGAAAAACGCAGACACCGCAAACACGCCCAACCCCACCGCCAAACCGCGAACAACGGACGCGCCGACGTAAGCCACGTACCAATTCAAATAAGACAACGGCGTGAGCAGCAAAAACACGAGGTTGCCCATGACCTTGCTCATGATCAACGACGACGAGCTGTTGGCGAATGCGTTTTGCAAAATGCTCATCATGGCCAAACCAGGCACCAAAAACGAGGTGTAACCCACCTTGTCGTAGACCTTGACATGGGCTTCCAGCGCATGGCCAAAAATCAGCAGGTATAACAGCGCGGTGAGCACTGGCCCCGCAATGGTTTGGGCGGCGACTTTCCAAAACCTTAAAGTTTCTTTGTAGAGAAGGGTTTGCCAGCCGGTCATTTTGAGATTGCCCCCACGCTTGCCACTTCGTGTGCTGCGCTGCCATTCATCACATCCAAAAACACGTCTTCCAGATCGGCCTTGCGAATTTCGACATCTTCGGCGGTCAATCCGGCTTGGCGCACTGCGGCCAAATACTGCTCGATCTCGGCGGCGTCGTGGGCCGGAAACTGAACAATGCGTCCGGTGATTCGCGCTTTGTCTCGCAAGGCTTGTGGCAATTCGCTGTCTACCTTAAAGCGCAGCACGTTGCTGGATGCGTTTTTCAGCAGTTCCGAGGTTTTAGCCAAAGCCACAACTTTGCCGGTTTTGAGCATGGCAATGCGCCCGCACAACGCCTCAGCCTCTTCCAGGTAATGGGTCGTGAGCAAAACGGTAGAGCCTTGTTTGTTCAGCTTGGCGATAAATTGCCAAAGCGTTTGGCGCAGCTCGACGTCAACGCCAGCGGTGGGCTCGTCCAGCACAATGACGGGCGGCTTGTGCACCAGCGCTTGGGCCACCAACACCCGGCGCTTCATGCCGCCCGACAATTGGCGCATGTTGGCGTCTGCCTTGTCTGCCAGCCCCAGGCTCGACAGCAATTCGTCAATCCAGTCGTCGTTTTTTTTGATACCGAAGTAGCCGGACTGAATGCGAAGGGCTTCGCGCACATTGAAAAACGGGTCAAACACCAGCTCTTGCGGCACGACACCCAAGTTGCAGCGGGCTTTGGCATAGTCGGCTTGAACGTCAGCCCCCAACACCTTGACGCGACCGCTGGTAGCCCGCGTCAGGCCCGCCAAAATACTGATCATGGTGGTTTTGCCAGCGCCGTTGGGGCCAAGGAGGCCAAAGAATTCGCCCTGCTCGATATCGAGGCTGACGCCGTCGAGTGCGGAAAATACAGAACCTTTGGGACCGCGTGGGGACGGGTAGCTCTTGGAAACGTTTTGAAAGGAAATAGCAGGCATGAGAGCCTGCTATTTTAGTCGCAGCAACCGAAGCCGGGTTTAAGCCGCAGGCAGCAGCCCCGAAATACCGTAAAGCGATGCCAAGTCGGCCAAACGCGCGGGCATTTTGCTGACCGAAAACCGCTTGCCTAAAGCGGCGGTTTCACGGCGAAGCTCCAGCAACACGGCCAGGGCGGCCGAGTCAAACCGGGTCAACGCGCCTGCGTCAACCACCACCTCATCGCCTTGCGTTCCCAAGGCGGGCACCAAGTCCCGAAGGCAGGCGCTCGCCTGGATTTGGGTTAACTCTTTGGGCAGGGCCAGCACGGTCAGCCCTTTTTGGCGTTGGCTTTGTTGCGCTCAACCAGGGTGGCGATCAGGCCATCGATGCCTTTGGCGTTAATTTCTGCCGCAAACTGGCTGCGGTAGGTTTCGACCAGCCAAACGCCCAGCACGTTGATGTTGAAAATCTTCCAGCCAGCGCCTTGGCCCGGTGTTTTTTCCAGCCGGTAGTCCAACTGGATCGGGTCGCCCTTGCCCCTGATTTCGGTTTTGGCGACGACTTCCGTGTCGGTTGCGGCAAACCGCATGGGTTTGACGCTGATGACTTGGTCTGTCACCTGCGACAAAGCACCCGAATAAGTGCGCACCAGCAGGGCTTTGAACTCGTCTTGCAGGCGCTTTTTTTGCTCGGGCGTGGCTTGGCGCCAGCCGGGGCCTACGGCAGACGCCGTCATGCGCTCAAAATTAATGTGCGGCATGACCATGGTTTCAACCAACTTGACCACCTTGGCAAGCTCACCCGTCTGGTAGCTTTTGTCAGCCTTTATGGTTTCCAGCACGTCGGTGCCCAGGCGCTTGATAAAAACGTCGGGGGCTTCGTCGCTGGTTTGGGCCACGCTGGGCGCGGCAAGGGCTGCGCCCAACACCAGGCTGGCAAAAAATGAGACCAAATTTCGTCGTTTCATTTCACTGTTCTCCTAAAGCGGCCAGGCCGCACTGTCATTAACGCGACTTCAATGTATTGGGCTGACCCAGGACAGATATTTAAAGCTCGCAACACCAAAACCTACTTTTTCACGGGATCGGCAGGCGTTGCTGTTGGTGCCGAGGCTGGAACCGTGCCAGGTGCCGTAGCCGGTGCCGCAGGTGGTTCGGGCGGCTCCCGGTCTCCCAAGACCAAACTGGCCCGGCGCTGCATGAACGCATCCCGCGAAAAGGTGTATTTATCTAGCGCGGCACCTTCCAGCACATCGTCCAGCCGAAGCAAGCTGGCGCGAAGGCTCAAGCCCCGCAAAATTACCAAACTGTCCTTTGCGGCCAGGTCAGTCACTTTCAACACCGGGTCAGCCGCCGTCTCGGTGGTGAAGGCCAGCGTATCGCGCAGGGTAGACGGCCCGTAAATCGGCATCACAAAATAGGGGCCCGTGGGAACGCCCCAGCGGCCCAAAGTCAAGCCAAAGTCTTCGTAATGCCGCTCAATTCCCAATTCGCTGGCGATGTCCAGCAGACCACCCAAGCCAAAGAAGGTGTTGATGCTGAAACGCATGAAGGTCTCGATGGCGCCCTCAGCTTTGAGTTGCAAGGCCGCGTTCAGGGCCGTCCAGGGTTCCGCCCAGTTGCTGAAAAAGTTGCTCACCCCCGTGCGCGCCAGGGCGGGCACAGCCGAACGGTAAACGATGGCCGCGGGCTTGAGCAAAAATGCGTCGGCCGTGTCGTTGAACTGGGTCATTCCCCGGTTGTACTTTTCCCACGGGTCGCCCGGCGTCATGCCAAGCTTTTCGCCGGGTACGCTGGCGCAGCCCGCCAAAACCACAAAGCTGGCCAAGGCCAAACCTTTGCGCAGTGACACCGCTTGGGTGCAGTTTTTCAGAGTATCAAACCATGTGATTTTCATTTGCCGCTTTCTGTCCCTTTGATGGCTGGGGGGGTTGAAGGTGATACAGACGCAGGCGCTGGGGCGGCGTCGGCTGATTTGCCCGATGGGCCATCGGCCGCTTTGCTGAATAAAAACTGGCTGATCAGGTTTTCCAGAACCACTGCGGACTGCGTGGTGGTGATGGTGTCGCCCGAGGCCAGATTTTTGTCTTGCGCGCCCGCCTCAATGCCCACGTACTGCTCGCCCAGCAAGCCACTGGTCAAAATTTTCAAGGAGCTGTCTTTGGGAAAAGCGTAACGGTTTTCCATGGCCAAAGTGACGCTGGCTTGAAAAGATTTGTCATCAAATGTGATGGACTCGACCCGCCCCACCACCACGCCAGCGCTTTTGACGGGCGCTTTGGGCTTGATGCCGCCTATGTTGTCAAATTTGGCAGTGACTCTGTAATTGCTTTGAAAATTCAAGGTCAGCAGATTGGCCGATTGCAAGGCCAAAAACAGCAGCGCGGCCCCGCCGATCAGGACAAACAGGCCGACCCAAAAGTCATTGGCTGAGCGTTGCATTTGAGTTCTTTCGAAAAAATGGTGACTTTGGGCGCTAGATGCTGAACATCAGCGCCGTTAACACGAAATCAAGCGCCAAAATGGCCAGGGACGCGACCACGACCGTGCGCGTGGTCGCGCGTGACACGCCCTCAGGCGTGGGTTGCGCATTGAAGCCTTGCAGCAGCGCCACAAACGACACGGTGAAGCCGAAAACCACGCTTTTCAAAACGCCGTTGCCCACGTCGCGCCAAATGTCCACGCCGCCTTGCATCTGGCTCCAAAACGCGCCGGAATCCACGCCGATCATCAGCACGCCCACCACCCAGCCGCCCACCACGCCCACCGCACTGAAAACCGCCGCCAGCAAGGGCATGGTGATGACGCCGGCCCAAAAGCGCGGTGCCAAAATGCGCCGCACCGGATCGACCGCCATCATTTCCATGGCGCTCAATTGCTCGCCCGCCTTCATCAAACCAATTTCTGCTGTGAGCGACGTGCCGGCACGCCCGGCAAACAGCAAAGCGGTGATCACCGGCCCCAGTTCGCGCACCAAGCTCAAGGCCACCAGCAGCCCCAGCGCCTCAGACGCGCCATAGCGCTGCAAGGTGTAGTAGCCCTGCAAACCCAGGACAAAACCGACGAACAGCCCAGACACCGTGATGATGGCCAGCGAGTAGTTGCCTAAAAAGTGAATCTGGTCGCGCACCAGCGAGAAGCGCTTGAAAGTGGGCAACAGCAGCGCGACCAGCCGCAAAAACAACCGCGTGCCAGCGCCCAGGTCGGCAATTTTGGAACGCACGGCAAAGCCGATGTCAGAGGGCTTCAAAGACATCATGACCGGCCCCCCATCTGCGCAGAAAAATCTTGCTCAACCGTGGGCCCCGGGTAATGAAACTGCACCGGCCCATCGGGCCTGGCATTGACAAACTGTTGCACCAGCGGGCTGCCGCTGTGGCGAACCTCATCGGGTGTGCCCTGTGCCGCAATTTTGCCGTTGGCCAAAATAATGACTTTGTCGGCAATGCCAAAGGTTTCGTCCAGATCGTGCGACACCACGATGCTGGTCAGCCCCATGGCATCGTTCAACTGGCGAATCAAGCGGGCCGCAGTGCCCAATGAAATCGGGTCGAGCCCTGAAAACGGCTCGTCGTACATGATGAGTTCGGGGTCCAGCGCCATGGCCCGGGCCAACGCCACGCGGCGCGCCATGCCACCCGAAATTTCGCTGGGGGCCAGGTCGCGTGCGCCGCGCAAGCCCACGGCACCGAGCTTCATTAAAACAATGTCGCGAATCAGCGGTTCTGACAAATCGGTGTGCTCACGCAGCGGGAAGGCCACATTGTCAAAGACGCTCAAGTCAGTGAACAGCGCGCCAAACTGAAACAACATGCTCATGCGGCGCCGTGCGGCGTACAGGTCTTTGGGGCTGAGCTGGCCAATGTCCTGGGTGGGGATGGCTGAAGTTGACGAGGAGGTTGACGCTGAGGTTGACGCGGAAGGCACATCTCCAAGCTGCGCCGACAGCAACAGCTCGCCTTTCTGGGCTTTGCACTGCCCACCAATCAGCCGCAACACCGTGGTTTTGCCACCACCCGATGCGCCCATCAGCGCGGTGACTTTGCCGCGTGGAATGCTCAAGGAAACGTCGTCCAGAATTAACCGATCACCGTAGCCAAAGCTCAGGTTTTTCAGTTCGACCAGAGGAAGATCAGCGCCAGCGGACATGCAAATAGCGAAAAGCCGGATGGGCTCCGGCTACTAATGGTAAACACTGATGATAAGTGATTGGCCAGCCGAGGTGCCCGATTGAGGGCTTTGATGGCCAAATTGGCAAAAAAGGGCTTTAAATACCCAATTTGGGTATATTACAAGACAAAAAGGCGATTTTGGCCAAATTATTGATAAAATAGGCCTCTAGCTCTCGAATAATATAGATAGTTTGCTATATTATTTATAGCAAACTGATTCACGAAAACCTCAACAAATAGGCGACGATTGAGCGGCGATTGAGCAGTGATTTCCGCCTGCCTACCTGGGCAATTCCGTCGTGCCCATCAAAAACTCATCCACCGCCCGCGCCGCTTGGCGGCCTTCGCGAATGGCCCACACCACCAGGCTTTGGCCACGGCGAATGTCACCTGCGGCAAAGACTTTGGGAACGTTGGTGGCGTAGCCGCCCACCACGTCCATGTGGGCTTTGGCGTTGCCCCGGTTGTCTTTGTCAATGCCAAAGGCATCCAGAACCGACGCCACTGGCGACACAAAGCCCATGGCCAAGAGCACCAAATCGGCTTTCAACACCTTCTCGGACCCGGCAACCTCAATCATCTTGCCGTCTTTCCATTCAACGCGCACGGTTTTCAGGCCGGTCAGTTTGCCCTTTTCACCGATGAATTCTTTGGTAGAAATCGCAAATTCACGCTCGCAACCTTCGTCGTGGCTGGAGCTGGTGCGCAGCTTGATGGGCCAGTTGGGCCAGGTCATGGGGCGGTTTTCTTCAACCGGCGGCTGCGGCATGACTTCGAATTGGGTGACGCTGACAGCGCCGTGCCGATTGCTGGTGCCCACGCAGTCGCTGCCCGTGTCGCCGCCGCCAATCACGATGACGTGTTTGCTGTTCGCAGTGAGTTGCCCTTTGAGCTTGTCGCCCGCATTCACCTTGTTTTGCAGCGGCAAAAACTCCATGGCGAAATGCACGCCATCTAGCTCGCGCCCAGGCACGGGCAGGTCGCGCGACTGCTCGGCTCCGCCGGTCAACATGACGGCGTCGAAGTCTTTTTGCAATTGCGCGGGCGTGATTGTCTCTTTCGCCCAGTTGATGACTTTGGAGTCTTTGGGCAGCGCTCCGACCATCACGCCAGTGCGAAAGTGAACGCCCTCTTGCGTCATTTGCTCAACCCGCAGGTCGATGTGCGACTTTTCCATTTTGAAGTCAGGAATGCCGTAACGCAGCAGGCCACCGATTCGGTCGTTCTTTTCAAACACGGTCACGGCATGGCCCACACGGGCCAATTGCTGGGCCGCCGCCAGGCCCGCAGGGCCTGAACCCACAATCGCTACTTTTTTGCCAGTTTTGCGGGGTGCCAACTGGGGTTGCACCCAGCCTTCAGACCAGGCTCGGTCGATGATGGCATGCTCAATGGATTTGATGCCCACCGCGTCGTCGTTCACATTCAGGGTGCAGGCCGCCTCGCACGGGGCGGGGCAAATGCGCCCGGTGAATTCAGGGAAATTGTTGGTGCTGTGCAGCACGTCAATTGCGTTTTTCCAGTCGCCTTTGTAAACCAGGTCGTTGAAATCCGGAATGATGTTGTTGACCGGGCAACCGCTGTTGCAAAACGGCGTGCCGCAGTCCATGCAACGCGCGGCTTGCTTGTTGGCTTGGGCATCATCCAGTCCAATCACAAACTCTTTGTAATTCTTCACCCGCTCTTTGACGGGTTTGTAGCCCTCTTCAATTCGCTCAAACTCCATGAAACCTGTCATCTTGCCCATTTTTCTGTCCTGATCTGTGTGAGTCTTGAAAGGGGTTTACTTGGCGGCAACGGCCACGGCAGCCAATGCCTTACCGGCTTTTGACGGTTTGGCCAAATCAGCCAGCGGTGCATCGTCTTTTTTCACGACCTGAGTGATTTTTTTGGCGGCAATTTCGCCCAGAGCCCGTTTGTATTCGAGCGGGAAAACTTTGACAAATTTCCCACGCGCCGCCTCCCAAGTGTCCAGCAGTTCGCGCGCACGCTTGCTACCCGTCCAGCGGTTGTGCTCTTGCAAAAGCTTTTTCAGTTGCACTTCGTCGCTTTGGCCGTTGTGCCAAAAAGCTGCCTTCACCGTATCTTCCTGCTCTTTGGTCGAAAGGACTTTGTCCAACGACACCATGGACGTGTTGCAACGCTTGGCAAATTCGCCATCTTCGTCGTACACGTAGGCCACGCCACCGCTCATGCCTGCAGCAAAGTTGCGCCCCGTTTTGCCCAAAACAGCCACCGTGCCGCCCGTCATGTACTCGCAGCCATGGTCGCCCGTGCCCTCCACCACTGTGGTCGCACCCGACAGGCGCACCGCGAAGCGTTCGCCCGCGACACCGCTGAAAAAAGACTCGCCACTGGTGGCGCCATACATGACCGTGTTGCCAACAATCGTGTTGCGCACTGCGTCACCCCGGAAATCAATGCTGGGGCGAACCACAATGCGCCCACCGCTCAAGCCCTTGCCGGTGTAGTCGTTGGCGTCGCCAATCAAATACAAAGTGATGCCCTTGGCCAAAAACGCGCCAAACGACTGGCCGCCCGTGCCTTCCAATTGAATGCGAATCGTGTCGTCCGGCAGGCCTTCGGGCCGCACCTTGGTCAACGCACCCGACAACATGGCCCCCAAGGAGCGGTTGACGTTGCGCGCCACTTCCATGAATTGCACTTTTTCACCGCGTTCAATGGCCGCGCGGGATTTTTCAATCAGCACGTTGTCCAAAGACTTTTCCAGCCCGTGGTCCTGGTTTTCAACATGAAAACGCGGTACATCGGCGGGCACCTGCGGCTGGGCAAACAAGCGGTCAAAGTCAAGCCCTTGCGCCTTCCAGTGCGAGATGCCTTTGCGGGTGTCCAGCAAGTCCGCTCGGCCAATCAGGTCGTCAAACTTGGCAATACCCAGTTGAGCCATGATGTGGCGCACCTCTTCAGCAATGAAGAAAAAGTAGTTCACCACATGCTCAGGCTTGCCGCTGAATTTTTGACGCAACACCGGGTCTTGCGTGGCCACACCCACGGGGCAGGTGTTGAGGTGGCATTTGCGCATCATGATGCAGCCTTCCACCACCAGGGGCGCAGTGGCAAAGCCAAACTCATCAGCGCCCAACAACGCGCCAATCGCCACGTCGCGGCCCGTCTTCATCTGGCCGTCTGCCTGCACGCGAATACGGCTGCGCAAACGATTAAGCACCAGGGTCTGCTGGGTTTCGGCCAGGCCGATTTCCCAAGGACTGCCCGCATGCTTGATGGACGACCAGGGCGATGCACCCGTGCCGCCATCATGCCCGGCAATCACCACGTGGTCGCTCTTGCATTTGGCAACCCCCGCTGCAATAGTGCCCACGCCGATTTCACTGACCAATTTGACGCTGATGCTTGAATGCGGCGCAACGTTTTTAAGGTCGTGAATCAGTTGCGCCAAGTCTTCAATTGAGTAGATGTCGTGGTGCGGAGGGGGTGAAATCAAACCCACACCCGGCACGCTGTGGCGCAAGCGGCCAATGTACTCAGACACCTTGCCACCGGGCAACTGACCGCCCTCCCCCGGCTTGGCGCCTTGCGCCATCTTGATCTGAATCTGATCTGCGCTGCTCAGGTATTCAGCGGTCACACCAAACCGGCCCGACGCCACTTGTTTGATTCGGGAGCGCAAGGAATCTCCGTCGCGCAAGGGAATGTCAACGGCCACCACGTCACTGCCAATGATGTCGGCCATGGTTTGGCCCTGTTTGATGGGGATGCCTTTGAGCTCTTGGCGGTAACGCGCCGGGTCTTCGCCACCCTCACCCGTGTTGCTTTTGCCGCCAATGCGGTTCATGGCAATGGCGAGCGTCGCGTGCGCTTCGGTACTGATGGAGCCCAGCGACATGGCACCCGTCACAAAACGCTTGACGATTTCTTTGGCGGGTTCAACTTCATCGACAGAAATTGCCTTAGACGGGTCAATTTTGAACTCAAACAAGCCACGCAGCGTCATGTGGCGCCGGCTTTGATCGTTGATGAGTTGGGCGTACTCTTTGTAAGTGTTCCAGTTGTTGGAGCGGGTGCTGTGTTGCAACTTGGTGATCACATCGGGCGT
>JANPCR010000252.1:0-4578 GCA_031431035.1 Rhodoferax sp. | reverse complement strand
CCCACTTCGAGGGAAAAACTCACGTCGTGCAGCACCTTGGTGGCACCATAAGCGGCATTCAGCCCGCTGACTTCAAGCAGCTTTGTCATGCGCTGGGGTTCCCAAGTAGGCTTCAATCACGTCGGGGTGACTCTGGATGTGGGCCGGGTTGCCCTCGGCGATTTTGCGACCAAAATTGAGCGCGACGATGTGGTCAGACACGCCCATCACCAGACTCATGTGGTGTTCGACCAGCAGCACGGTGATTTTGAGGCGATCCCGCACGTCGCGGATCAAACGCGCCAGGTCTTCAAGTTCTTCGTGGTTCAGGCCGGCGGCGGGCTCGTCCAGCATCAACAACTTGGGGTCTGCCGCTAAGGCGCGCGCAAATTCAACCCGCTTTTGGGTGCCAAAAGGCAGACCGCCCACCGGGCGCTGGCTGAACTGGGTCAGACCCAGGTATTCCATGATTTCGTTGGCGCGCTCTTGCAGGCGGCGCTCTTCTGCGCGCACACGGGGCAGTCGCAGGGCGCTGGACGCAAAACCGCAGTGAGAGCGTGAATGCGCGCCAACCATGACGTTCTCACGCACTGGCATGCTCTGAAACATGGCCAGGTTTTGAAATGTGCGGCCCATGCCCAAACCAGCCACTTGGTGGGTGGGCGTGGCGGTGATGGACTTGCCTTCAAACAGAATGTCGCCGCTGGCGTAGTTGTACAGACGGCTCATGCAGTTGAACAGCGTGGTTTTACCCGCGCCATTGGGGCCAATAAGCCCGCACACGCTACCTTTTGCGACGTCGAAACCGACTTCGTCCAATGCGGTGATGCCGCCAAATTTGACGGTGACGTTCTGCACACTGAGCAGTGGGGGCGGTCGGTCGGGGGCAAGTTGGGTCATTGGTTCAGGGGCTCTTTCCAGTGGCTTTTTCGATGACTTTTTTCTGTGACTTTTTTCGGTTCGATCGCGACATCTGCTGAGTTATCAGGGTCATCAGGAACCCGGCGAGCATACCTGAACAAAAAGTGATACTAATCAAGGACTTCGCGGCCCGTACCCGGAAATACCCTCACGCTATCGCACAGGCGACTGCATAAGTAAACTCGAATGAATCTAGTAATATTTAAGTGCTTCCTGCGACCGCTCAAAGCCTTAATTATTTTGTGGATTTTGGTCGTCTCAATTGTTAATCTTTATCTGGAAATTTCATGTCTGATTCACTCCAAACTATTGTCTTGGGCGGTGGTTGCTTTTGGTGCACGGAAGCTGTTTACGTGCGTGTGATGGGGGTGACCGACGTTGAGAGCGGTTATTGCAACGGGCAAGCTGCACAGCCCAGTTACGAAGATGTTTGCTCGGGTCGCACCGGCAGCAATGAAGTGGTCAAACTGGTGTATGACCCAAGCGCAATCAGCACGCGCGAGATCTTGGAGATCTTTTTTGTGGTGCATGACTCAACCACCCTGAACGCGCAGGGCAACGACGTCGGCACCCAGTACCGAAGTGGCATTTACTACACCACAGACGAGCAAAAACAGGTGGCGCAAGACATCATCACCGAGATGGGCGGCGTGGGTGGTTTGGGCGGATTTTTCAGTCGCAAAATTGTGACTGAAGTGCTGCCGCTGGCTCACTACTGGCCCGCTGAAGAGTACCACCAGGACTTTTTTGAGCGCAACCCGAACCAGGGCTATTGCATGGCGGTGGCTGGACCGAAAGTGGCCAAATTTCGCAAGACGTTCAGCCGCTTGGCCAAGCCTTGAGAGTTTGAGCTGGCCGCACTAGGGTATCTAGACCAAGATCTAAAAACTCCAAAAAACACCTATTTTTACCACAATTGTGGTAAAAATAGGTGGTTTAGGCTGAAAATCTAATTTTTTTAACGAAATAGGCCTCTAGCTCCCGAATAATATCAATAGTTTGCTATATAAATAATAGCAAATGCCAAGCTCCCGATCTATTGATTTGTCAGCCCGTCAAACTCCCGCCCCCGCAGTTTCATGGTCAAACCAATCGGGTTCATGGTGAAGGCCATCAGCTCGGCGGCCATGTGGCCATCTGGCGTGTCCACCGCCGTCAGGTCAAAACTGCTCAAGAGCATGGCCATGGCCATTTTCATTTCAAGCAGCGCCAGATAGCGGCCTGGGCACATGCGCGGGCCAGAGCCGAAAGGTATGCTGGTGCGGCGAGCCTCGGCGCTCAGGGGTTGCGCCGCATCGGGCAGCCAGCGCTCGGGTTTGAAGGCGTCGGGGTCGTCAAAATACTGGTTGCTCACGCTGTCATGGCGTAAAACGGCCCACACCAAGCCGTCTTTGGGAACCGCCACATCGCCCACCACACTGTCGCGCAGGGCCATCATGGGCATGAAGGGGGCCACGGGCTTCAAGCGCATGGTTTCATTGATGCAGCAGTCCAGAAAGACCAGGCTGTCCATCATCTCCATGGTGAATTGCTCGGGTTCGGGGGCGAAGGTGTGCACTTCTTGCTGTAGGCGCTGCAAAGCCGCGGGGTTGCGGTGCAACAGGTGGATCATCCACGCCAAGGTGTTGGCCGTGGTGTCTTCGCCTGCCAAAAGCATGGTCAGCACATTGCCCACCACTTGTTTGTCGCCCAAGCCACTGTCGGGTTGGTCAACTGCAACGATCATCGCGTCCAGCAGATTGCGTGGCTGCTCGCGCAGGCTTGGGTCGGCTTGCAAGCGGCTGCGGGCTTGCACCACGTAGTCGCCGATGGTGCTGTTGATGACGGCCACGCTTCGGTCCAGCGCACGGTCTTTTTCCAGTTTGAAATAGCGCCAGTAGGGCAGTTTGCTCAACGCCCTTCTAAAAATCGACGGCAAGACCTGGTCCAAATGGCGCTGAATCACGTCTTCACCCGCCTCCAGCGTGTTGATGTCTTTGCCAAAGGCCAGCCCCGCAATGGCATCGACGGTGTAGCGCATCAAGTCAGCTTGTAAATTGATGGCGTTGCCCGCTCGCGCTGCCTTGGTCCAGCGGCCACGAAGCCGCAGGGTGACCTTGACCAGTGACGGAAAATACGCTCGCACATGGCCGGGTGCAAAACTGGCCATCACCATGCGCCGCTGTTTGCGCCAGTCTTCGCCTTCAGCGTTGAAAACCCCCTGCGGCAAGCCCATTTCACCGGCGATGCGGCCGCTCAAGGGGCTGCGCCGAAAGCCGTTGGGCCGGTCGCGTAGCATGATGGCCAGCAGTTCGTGGTCGGCCACCACCAGCAAGTCCGTTTTGCCAAGCCGCATGCGAAACAGCGTGCCAAATTGCTTGGCCCAGTTTTCAACGTCAAGGTGAATACGCGACGGTTTGATTTGCAGCAGGTTGCCTAGCAGGGGCCATCCGCGCGGGCCGGGTAGATCGGCGATTTGGCGCAAAGTGACGGGGGGCGCGGGCGGGCTGGGTTCGAGTTCTACGGAGTTTTGCATGCGTGAAAGGCCCTTGATCGAGTGTGCGGCGATTGTGCGGCGAGTCTGGACAGGGTGTGCGTCGATTGGGAGGTTAGGCCTTGATGGCCCAGCGGAGTTTGGTTGAACTGGAGCGCGGGTTGGCATGCTGCTCTTCAAACGTGGGTCGAATCAGCTCAGGGGCCACGCGGGCATAGGTGCCATTGCGCTCACCCGACTGAAAGGCCTTTTTCACGCGGCGGTCCTCGCCCGAATGAAAGCTCATGATCACGACGCGACCGCCGGGTTTGAGGCAGTTAGGCAGGTTTTCCAAAAACTGCTCCAACGCGCCAAATTCGTTGTTGACCTGAATTCGAAGCGCCTGAAAGGTCCGTTGCAGGGCTTTTTTGGTTTCGTCATCGCGCTCGTCTGCGGGCAAGCTGCGTTTGAAAGCCCGGTCCAGCGTGGCGCTGACCAGAGCGGCCAAGGCGGTGGTGGTTTCAAGGTATTGGCCCTGCAGGGCGTTGGCCAATTCGACGGCAAAGGGTTCGTCCGCGTTGTCAGTCAGTAAATCACGCAATTGGGGCCGTGTGACTGACAACAGCAGTTCTGAAGCCGATTGACCCTGACTTGGGTCCAGGCGCAGGTCCAGCGGGCCGTCCAGTTTGAAGCTGAAACCGCGCGCCGGGTTGTCTATCTGCATGGACGAGACGCCCAAGTCGGCCAGAACCACGTCAAAACCACCGCCTGTTTCGGGCAGCAAAGTGGCAACCTCAGAAAAATTCATGCGCCGCACGGTGAGCGAAGCGGCATCAAAACCCAATTTGCGCAATCGGGCTTCGGTGCGGGGCAGCTCAATCGGGTCAACGTCTACCCCAAACAGGCGACCGCCAGGCAGGAGGCGCGGCAAAATCTGCTGGGTGTGGCCACCAAAACCCAAGGTCGCGTCCAGCCCAACCTCTCCGGGCTGTGGGTTCAACAGCTGCAAAATTTCGTTGACACAAATCGAACGGTGCATGCCAGCGGGCGTTTGGCCCCGAGCCATGACTTTGTCAAGCTCTAAAGCGTGGCGCACGGGGTCAAGCTCTTTGTACTTTTCGCCAAATTGCCGTGGGTGCGTGCCCTGGTAGCGCACGCGCCGCTGGTGGGCTACAGGCGCGAGCGCCAAGGCTTCGGGCAGGGCGCTGGGCAACTCGGGTGGCACT
>JANPCR010000251.1:0-2900 GCA_031431035.1 Rhodoferax sp. | reverse complement strand
CTCGGCCTTTTCGCTGATTGACCCGGCGGCGGTTGAGAAGGCCCTGCATGGCTACATGACGGCTGCCCGGGGCTCCCAGGGCGTGAAACTGCCCCAACTGGCCGATGCCATGGTCATGCTGGAGCGCGACCGCCAACGCGCTGCGCGGGACGATGCGGCGCAAGGCCGCACTATTTTCAACTCGGATGCCAATGGGGTTGACCTGTGGGCAGTAGGTATTGCAATGGTTTGGGGCATGCTGAGCTGAAACGGGCACAACCGCACCGGATGTGCGCCGTGGGTGCGTTGAAATGGGGCTTCAGCACAATGGCGCTGAACGCGCTACCATCGGCGGCGCTGGGCAAGGTCTGCAATCCTCACGGGTTCAATTCAACCGACCAATTCACCCACCTCACCCACTTCAACCGCCAGATCAACTCATTTTTTAGAAAGAAATTCCATGTCTATCTCTATGTACCAGGCCAGCGTGCCGCGTTTTGTCAACATTTTGGGCAATCTGTCCAACATTCTGGACAAAACGCAGGCCCATCTGGACGCCAAAAAAATTGCTGATGCCTCGCTCACGGCCTTCAGATTGTTCCCCGACATGCTGCCCATGACCACCCAAGTGCAAATTGCCTGCGACGCCGCAAAAGGCGTTGTTGCGCGCTTGGCGGGTGTGGAGATTCCTGCGTTTGCAGACGACGAAACCACAATTGCCCAATTGAAAGCCCGCGTCGCCAAAACTATTGCTTTTATTCAAACCATCACCCCTGCGCAATTGGACGGCACGGAAGACAAAGACATTGTCATCAAGCGCGGCGAGAAAGAAACGCATTACAAGGGCATGCAGTTTTTACTGGGCCACGCCATTCCCAATTTTTACTTTCACGTCTCGACCACGTACAACATCCTGCGTCACAACGGCGTTGAAATTGGCAAGCGGGATTTTTTGGGTAACCCGTAATTGGCCTTGATTAGCCTCAATGAGTTTCAATTGGCCTCGATTGGCCCTGATTCGCAAAGGCTGGTGAAATGGCTGCAATCAGCCTGAATCGCCGGCAGGTGCTGCTCAGCGCGGTGGGCGCTTTGGCTGGCGCAAGCTGGTTGGCGTTGCCGACAGTCGCCGTTGCCAAGCCGCCCATAGCCACCAAGCCCGCGCTCCAAAACGCGTGGCCTCGTGCCTTGCAGGTGCCGGGTGGCATTGCCCAACTTCCATTGGGTGCGGCGGCTTTGCGACCCGTCGCGCGTTTGGGCCAAGTGGCGACTTCCAATGCCACCAACCAAGCCACCAACCAAGCCAATGACATCCGCGATGTCCCCGTGCTGGTGGTGGGCGACCCCAGCGCCTGGACGGCTTTGGTCGGCATTGGCTTGTCCGCTGCCCCGGGCAACTCAAGCATTTCGGTTCAGCAGGCTGGTGCAGAGCAGCGCCAGATTGACTTTGCCGTCGCCGCCAAGCGCTATGCCGAACAGCGCCTGACGGTGGCACCCGGCACGGTTGATTTGTCCGCCGACAACCAGGCTCGTTTCGAGCGTGAACGCGCTCTTCAAGCCGTGGTGATCGCTACGTTCAGCGAATTGCAGCCGCATGCGCTGTCCGATTGGCAAAAAGCTTTGCGCATGAAGGTGCCCGTGCCCGGCAGGCGCAGCAGTTCGTTCGGTTTGCGCCGCGTGTTCAATGGGCAGTCGCGCAATCCGCACAGTGGCATGGACATTGCCGCAGCCACAGGCACGCTGGTTGTCGCGCCCTTGCCTGGGCGTGTGATTGACACGGGAGACTATTTTTTCAATGGCGGCACGGTTTGGCTGGACCATGGCGGCGGCTTGTTGAGCCTGTTTTGCCACCTGAGCCGCATTGACGTGAAAGTGGGCGACATTCTGCAAACTGGCGACAGCTTGGCCGCCGTGGGCGCCACGGGTCGCGTGACCGGCCCGCACCTGCACTGGGGCGTGATGCTGAACCGCAGCACGGTGGACCCGGCGCTGTTTTTAGACGCCTGATGCTGTTTTTGAAATAGCGCTATGGTTTGTTGGGACTCGAGGCAGCGAATCCTTGTGATGCTCGCAGTGGATAAATGCTATGCTAATAATAGCAAACTATCTATATTATTCGAGAGCTAGAGGCCTATTTTATTGATAATTTGGCATTTTTGACGACTTTTCAGAAAAAAAGAACCTGCAGGTTCTTTTTTAGCTTTTTGGCTCGATTTTTGCCCGGTTTTCGGTACCAGCCTCGGAATCAGACTTGGCATCGGCCTCAAACACCAGTAATTCCCCCGGCTGGCATTGCAAATACTCGCAAATCTGCCCCAGCGTGTCAAAACGCACGCCTTTGACTTTGCCTTGCTTGAGCAGCGACAAATTGGCTTCGGTGATGCCAATGTGTTCGGCCAGGTCTTTGGACTTGACCTTGCGCCGCGCAAGCATGATGTCAAGCTGAACGATGATGGGCATGAAGAGTTGGGAAGGCGGAAATGAGAGCCGGAATCAGCGGGCGAGGCGGGCCGGGCTTAAATGAATTGCTGGTTTTCTTCAGCCAGCGCTTGCCCTTGGCCAATCACGTCGGCCATGAGCCAAACGATGGCCGCAAAAAAGGCGGTGGCCAAGTGGTTGCTGCTGATGCCCACGGCCAATTGCCGCGTGCCGGGCGCGTTGTTGATGGTGAACACCACTGACAAAACCGCGCCCGCCACAATCGCCGCCAAAGCCGCCAGCGCCACCCAACCGGCCATGCGGCGCAAACGCCGAACCGCTTGGGTGGTGAACACCTGACCCTGGGCGAATTGCTCAAAACACTGCTTGGCTTGCCAAATACCAGCCAGCAACAGCGCCAACGGCACACCCGAGACCAGCGCGCCTGCCACGCGGTGCCACGGCTGCAGGGGCGCTTGCAATTTGCCAATGGGCAGATTGGCTTG
>JANPCR010000250.1:0-44481 GCA_031431035.1 Rhodoferax sp. | reverse complement strand
GGCAGACGTGGCCTTGCCCGTGGTGCGCGACTTCATTGCCCGGGTGAAGGACAAGGCTTTGGGTCAAGAAGTCATGGGCTCCTTGCAGCCGGGACAGGTTTTGGTCAGCATCGTAAGCAAGGAACTGGCGGCAACCATGGGGGAGCAGGCGGCTGATGGTTCGCGCATGGTGAGCGACATCAATTTGAATGCTCAACCGCCTGCGGTGATATTGATGGCGGGCTTGCAAGGCGCGGGTAAAACCACAACCACGGCCAAGCTGGCCAAGCATCTGATTGAAAAGCGCAAGAAAAAGGTGTTGACAGTCTCTGGCGATGTTTACCGCCCGGCTGCGATTGAGCAGCTCAAAATGGTGACCCAGCAGGCCGGTGCGGAGTGGTTTGCCAGCACGCCGGACCAAAAACCGGTTGATATTGGCTTGGCAGCGCTGGACTATGCGCGCAAACATTATTTTGATGTGTTGCTGGTTGACACGGCGGGCCGCTTGGCGATTGACGAAGCGCTTATGCGCGAAATCAAAGACTTGCATGCAGCCCTCAAGCCGGTTGAAACGCTCTTTGTGGTGGACGCGATGCAGGGGCAAGATGCCATCAACACGGCCAAAGCCTTCAAGGAAGCTTTGCCATTGACCGGCATTATCTTGACCAAGACGGATGGTGATTCTCGCGGCGGGGCAGCCCTGTCAGTGCGGCAAATTACCGGGGTGCCCATCAAATTTGCGGGGACCAGCGAAAAAATTGATGGCTTGGAGGTCTTTGATGCAGAGCGTCATGCCGGGCGTATTTTGGGCATGGGCGACATCGTCGCGTTAGTTGAGCAGGTCACAGCGGGCGTTGACATGGAGGCAGCGCAAAAACTCGCCGCCAAAGTCAAAAGCGGCGCCGGTTTTGATTTGGACGATTTTTTGGGGCAAATTCAGCAAATGAAGCAAATGGGTGGTTTGTCCAGCTTGATGGACAAGCTACCGGCCGCGATGGCGGCCAAGGCGGGGCAGGTTGATATGAACCGGGCCGAAAAAGACATCCAGCGCAAGGAAGGCATCATCCGAAGCATGACGCCACTGGAGCGCCGCAAGCCGGAGCTGATCAAGGCGACCCGCAAGCGGCGCATTGCGGCGGGTTCAGGCGTGCAGGTTCAAGATGTCAATCGCATGCTCAAGGAATTTGAGCAAATGCAAGACATGATGAAGAAAATGAAGGGCTCAGGCATGATGAAAATGATGAAGCGCATGGGTGGCATGAAAGGTATGCCCAAAATGCCGTTCTGAGTGTCACAAGCGGTTCTCGGCCAAACCGCGCTGACCGCACCACGACTTATTGGGGTTTGCCCAGCACCATTGTCCAGTAGGTTGGGTACAAAGGCCGGGCGGTGGCGACGCAGGCCACTGCAACTTCTGTGAACGTTGAATTCATGATGTTGCGGCAATGCCCATCGCTTGCGATCCAGCCCTGCATCACGGTTTCAATGCTGCGCTGTCCTGCTGCGATGTTTTCGCCCAGAGCACGGTAGTTGTAGCCAGCCGCCGAAGCGCGCTGGGCGGACGTTGTGCCTTCAGGCGACGTGTGAGAGAAGTAGTTGCGCGTGGCCATGTCTTGGGAATGGCTGGCAGATGCGGCGAAAAGTTTGTCATTCCACGTCAAAGCCGCAACCGCTGGGTTGGCCTGAGTGCCGCAAGATCGCGCCACCGAACGGGCTGCATTGATCGCGCGCATGATCTCCATCTGGAAACTGGGCAACGAACAACTGTTGACCGCCGTGACTAGGCTGCTGGCAGGCGCTGGTACGACGGGTGGCGTGACCACGGGCGGCGTGACCACAGGCGGTGTGACCACGGGGGTGGGCGGCGCGACAGGCGCACCAGGGACTGCTGGGGTAGTGACGACTGGCGTGACCGGGGCGGCAGGTGTTGCGGGTGGTGTGACGATCGGCGCGGGTACGGCTGGCACTTCAGTCACCGGGGGAATCAACGTGACTGGCGTTGCTTCGGGGGTCGACGTGGCCGTGGGCACAGGCAATGCAGTCGGTGCAGACGAAGAACCCCCGCCGCACGCAGAAATGACGGCTGCCAAGGCAACGGTCAAAATAAATTGACCGGTCAAGTTGGGGTTTGTGAGCGCTGGGATCATCGTGGTTACTCCTGGGCCTGTTCGTCTTAGTGTGCGCTGCGTGGCAAGTAGGACGAGAATGGTTGTGGTGGCAACTGAAGTTGCAACCGAAGTCTAGCGGCTACCAAAAGGCGCTGACAGGTAAATATGTCACGAACGGTGACGGGCGAAAAGGGCCAACCGGTCGAGCCTACCCGGTGTCGCCGTTGAGGGAATTAGCTCACCGCCACAACTGGGGCTTCACGCTGCCGCGCATCGTCAAACCCCGTCAGCACCAACTCACCACGCAATGAATAGGTACGGGTCTCGGTGATGTTCACATCAACCAGTTGGCCGATCAAACGCGGCTGGCCAGCAAAATTGACAGCACGGTTGCACTCGGTGCGGCCCATCAGCTCGCTGCCATCGCGCTTAGACACACCTTCAACCAATATTCGCTGCACGGTGCCAAGGCGGCTTTCGCTGATGCGCTTCATGTGGCCATCAATGGTGCGTTGCAGGTGCTGAAGGCGAGTCAGTTTGACGTCGTGCGGAGTATCGTCAGGCAAGTTGGCCGCAGGGGTGCCGGGTCGCGGACTGAAAATAAAGCTGAACGAGTTGTCAAAACCGACGTCATCAATCAGCTTCATCATCTTGCCAAAATCCTCGTCAGTTTCGCCCGGAAAGCCAACGATGAAGTCGCTGCTGATGGCCATATCAGGGCGAATGGCGCGCAATTTGCGGATGGTACTTTTGAATTCCATGGCGGTGTAGCCACGCTTCATTGCCATCAAAATCCGGTCTGACCCATGTTGCACCGGCAAATGCAAGTGGCTGGCCAGTTTTGGAATCCTGTCGTAAGCAGCAATCAGGGAAGGCGTGAATTCGTTGGGGTGGCTGGTTGTGTAACGAATGCGTTCAATGCCCGGAATGTCTGCGACGTACTCGAGCAAGGTGGCAAAGTCAGCCATCTCTGCCGACAGGGAAGTTGAATCCGACACCATCCGCGCTCGGTAGGCGTTGACGTTTTGGCCCAGCAAGGTGACCTCTTTCACGCCCTGATCGGCCAGGCCCGCCACTTCTACCAGCACGTCCTCAAAGGGGCGACTGACCTCTTCGCCCCGGGTATAGGGCACAACGCAGTAGCTGCAGTATTTGGAGCAGCCTTCCATGATGCTGACAAAGGCGGTCGCGCCTTCGACGCGGGCAGGCGGTAGGTGGTCAAATTTTTCGATTTCAGGAAAACTGATGTCCACCTGCGAGCGGTTTTGCAAAGCCCGCTGCGTGAGCAAATCGGGCAAACGGTGAAGTGTTTGCGGGCCGAACACCACATCCACATAAGGCGCACGGTTGATGATGGCGGCACCTTCCTGGCTGGCCACGCAACCACCCACACCAATCAACACGCCCTTTTTCTTCAGATGCTTGACCCGGCCCAAGTCGGAGAAAACCTTCTCTTGGGCTTTTTCGCGCACAGAGCAGGTGTTGAACAAAATCAGGTCGGCTTGCTCAACGTCCATTGTGGGTTCATAGCCTTGCGCGACGCGCAGTACGTCGGCCATCTTGCCCGAGTCGTACTCGTTCATTTGGCAGCCGAAGGTTTTGATAAAGACTTTTTTGGTCATGTGGGGAAATATTCTGAATTTGTGTGCGGTAAAGACAAGCAAGGAAAATTGGAAATCGATAGGAGGCTGTTTTTAAACCCGTCAATGGTTGACTGCCAAACCGTCAAACAAAAAATGCTATAATATTGATAGCAAACTATTGATATTATTCGAGAGCTAGAGGCCTATTTGGTTGATAAATTGACGAAAATGGGTCAAATCACCTCATTTTGAGTCATATTTACCACAATTGTGGTAAATATGACTCAAATTGGTTAAAGCCGCCCGCAGCCTTTTTCTTGGGCTCTATTTGGTTTTGACAGGGTCTGATTCAAACGCCCAGTTTTTGGTGGACTCCAAACCCTCGCGTTCAAGCTGGGCTTCCGTGGCATTGAGCACCCAAACTTCATGCACCATGCCCTGTGCATCGCGCAGGTAATTCACCACCAGGCGCTGACCCACCAGTTGGCCCGACAACATTAACAAATTGCTGGGGCCCCGAATGCGGGCGCCTGGCGAAAGTCTCTCGGCTGACCCGTTAATCAGCACAAGTGGCCAGGTCTGCACTTCAAAAATTCCACGCTTGGCAGCGGCTGGAAAAGGCCGCACGACCGATTGTGCTTGGGTTGTGGAATGAAAGCTCAGCAGCGCGGCAAGGCCCACTGTCGAAACCACAGCCAAAGCTGCAGCCATCACGACGCCAGCATTGCGAAGGCGCCGATTGGATCGATTGACGCCAGGCGGCGCTAGGGGGTGCACGCGGGAATGCGTGGACGCACAGACTGAAGAAGGCGCCACAGAGTGCTGAAGGGAGCGCTCAGGGGAGTGCTCAAAGGAGCGCTTATGAAAGCACTCAAAGGAGTGCTCAAGAAGGCAGCGGTTCATGGTATTTGTCCAGAGGCTGAAAGGACAGATTGTAAGTCGGCCACCGTTTGCCAGAATCGCCCGTCGTCGCTACCGTCGCCGCCACCTTTCCCGCCCTCAAGTCTGTGACATATGTCACATTCGCACCTGTACCAAAGCAGTATTGCTGCGAGGCCTGCCTGCCTGTCAAATTGTTTGCACAGTTGAAATGTGATGCGATTTAAACGGAAGTAGGAGTTGCCATGCAAGTTACCGCAAAAAAATCTGACTCTAACGGGGTCGAGCCAGCAGTTGTCACAACGGCACGGCTCATGTCCCCAGGTCTTGTTAAGGCGAGCCCTTTGCACCCGGCGTATCTTTCTCCCGTCGTTAGCGAATCGGGCGGGGTACCTCAAAGCAGCCTGATGAACGGCAGCGCTGCCGGTTCCGAAAGCTCTAGTTCGGCTAGTTCCAGCGCTCAAAGCACGGCCAAATTTTTGCAAAACCCGGCGGTCAAGCTGGCGCGCATGGCCATGTCAGTCATCGACAGAGTTTCGCCAACTTTGGCCGCGCGGATCACCTTCAATTTGATTTCGACACCACCCAGCTACCGCCCTAAACCCGCAGAAAAAGTATTGATGGCGTCGGCCCACAAATGGAAAATTCCATTTCAAGGCGGCTGGTTGCAATGCTACCGGTGGGGCCAAGGCCCTTTGTGCCTCTTCGTTCACTGCTGGGGTGGCCGTGGTGCGCAACCCGAAACCATGATTCGCCAGCTGACTGAATCGGGTTTTTGTGTCGTCAGTTTTGACCACCCTGCCCACGGTCAGTCGTCGGGCAAAACGGCCGAGATGATTCGCATGTCAGCCGCAGTCGCAGCGGTTGTGAGCGAGGTCGGTCCGATCGACACTTTGATTGGGCATTCGCTGGGTGTCGCCGCCACCGCCATCGCCTTGCGTGACCACGCATTGCCCGTGCGGCGCCTGGTTTCCATCAGTTCGCTGACTCATTGCGTCTGGTTCACGGAGGTGATTCGAGACTACCTGGGAATTTCCACATCCACCATGTTGCGCGCCCGCGCCATTGTCGACAAAAGCTATGCACAACCGGTGGGCTGGGAGCAACTGTCTGTGGTGGATATGCTGGCGTCGCTGACCATACCGATTTTGCTGATTCACGACTGTGACGATCAGGAAATTCCGTTTGACCACGCGATGAAAATCAGCCGCGCGATTCCACAGGCCCAATTTTTGGCCACCACAGGTTTGGGCCATCGCCGCTTGCTCAAAGATAAAAATGTCATTGACCTGGTGAAAGAGTTCTCGCAGCAAGAGTTAGTCGCATCATGAGAGCCATTGCCTCCCTCATTGTGCGCAAACGGTTTTGGCTGATTTTGTTGATCAGCTTGATGACGATTTTCTTCGCGGCGCAAATCAGGCACCTTAAAATCGTCATTGACCCGTCGGCCATGCTGCCTAAACTGCACCCGAACGTGATCGGCACCACAGCGGCTGAAACGCTGTTTGGGTCCAAGTACGTCGTGGTGGTGGGTGTTGCCGCAACCGATGGCAGCACTGCCTTGCAGCCCTCCGTGTTGCAGGTGGTGGCTGACCTCACCCGCGACTTGCCCCAAGTGCCAGGTGTCAAAGCGCACACGCTGTTGAGTGTGACGGCACCGCGTGCCAAAAGTATCTCCGGGACGGAAGTAGAGATGAAGGTTGAGCCCCTGCTTCGCCTGCCAATCAGCGCCTCGGGCATTGCCCAGTTGGGCAAATATTTGGCAGACAACCCGGTGTACCAGGACACCTTGGTCTCCAAAGACAAAACCTTGGCTTCCGTCAGCTTCTCAGTTGATGTCGGCCCCAAGGGCTTTCGCGAGGTGATGGACAAGGTTCAAGTGGTCTTGGACAAGGCGCAAACGCGTCAGGTCAAAATTATTTCAAGCGGAACCGCCGTGTTCTTTGCCAACGTGGAGCGGTTTTCAGCCCGCATGGCATATTTGTTTCCGATTGCATTGGTCATCATTGGCTTGATTCACCTTGAGGCGTTCAGAACCAAACAGGGTTTGATACTGCCTTTGCTGACGGCCCTGCTTGCGGTCATCTGGAGCCTGGGCATCATGGGTGCGGCCAGGGTGTCGATGGACGCATTCAATGCCACCACGCCGATTTTGATTCTGGCAGTCGCTGCTGGGCACGCAGTGCAAATTCTCAAGCGGTATTACGAAGAATATGAACGCCTTTGCGCTGCCAACCCGCGCGACCCGCTTTACGCGCTGAACGACCGTGCCATTGTGGATTCATTAACCAAAGTCGCACCCGTGATGCTGACAGCAGGACTGGTCGCCGCGCTGGGGTTTTTCTCGCTCATGACGTTCCAGATTGCGACCATTCGCACTTTTGGCATCTTCACTGGCCTGGGTATTCTGAGTGCGCTGCTCATTGAATTGACCTTCATTCCAGCGCTGCGAAGCTATTTGCCTGCGCCTAAACCGCGCCCGGTCGACGCCAGCTTCAATCAAAACCGGCTTTGGGACCGGCTGTCTTTGGGGCTGACTAACCTGGCGATTCGGCATAACCGAAAAATTGTTCTGGGCTTTCTTTTGGTGGCTGGCCTTGCAGTGCTTGCCATGTCCAACATCAACCGCGAAAACTCGACCAAGAGCTACTTTGGCGAGGGCCTGCAATTGCGCCAGGAAGATCGGGTTTTGAATGACAAGCTCGCGGGGACAAACACTTTGTATGTCGTGTTCAAAGGGGATCGCCCAGACCACATGAAAGACCCCAAAGTGCTGCGGGCGATTGAAGAGGCTCAAGCCTTCATTGCGACCCTGCCAGACGTGGGCAAGACCATTTCAATTGTGGACTTGATCAAACAAATGAGCCGGGCCATGAACTCGGGTCAAAGCCAGGCGTATGCCATTCCCTCAAGTAACGACTTGGTGTCGCAGTACTTGCTGCTGTACTCCATGTCAGGGCAACCCACTGACTTTGACGCCTACATTGATTACCAGTACCAAAATGCCAATCTGTTGGTCTGGATGAAAAACGACAGCAGCAAGTACGCGGAAAGCATCGTTACCCGCATTCGCCAGCACATCGAACCCACGCTACCCCAGGGCGTCACCATCCAAATTGGCGGTAGCGTGCCCCAGACTTCGGCGCTGAGTGAAACACTGGTTGACGGAAAAATGCTGAACATCGCGCAAATGATGGGCTTTGTCTTCGTGGCTGGCGTTATTGTCTTTCGCTCAGTGATTGCAGGCTTGTACCTGGTTTGCCCCTTGTTGTTCACCGTACTGGTCAATTTTGGCGTGATGGGCCTGACGGGTATTCCGCTCAACACGCCCAATTCGGTCAGTTCTGCCATGGCCATTGGCATCGGCGCCGATTACGCGATCTACCTGCTTTACCGCATCCGGGAACAGATGCGAAGGCATGGCGACATTGAACTGGCTTTGAAAGAAACCATGGCGACCGCCGGCAAAGCCGTGGTTTATGTGGCCAGCGCCATCACGGGCGGCTATGCGGTACTGATGCTGTCGTTCAACTTTTACGTCCACATCTGGTTTGGTCTGTTGATCGTGCTGTCAATGATCGTGAGTGCAGCCTCGGCCCTGGTGTTGATTCCCTCTCTCATTACACTGCACACGCCAAAGTTTCTAAGGGGCAAAAGCCTTGACCCGTCAGACGAATCGGCGACTTTTCCATTGGTCAAGGTGCGGCTACCTTCTACCAGCGCCGCAACTCTCAAGGCCATTGGGTTGGGTTTGTTGGGTCTGGCAGTGGTTTTTGCTTCAGTGCCCACCTTGGCGCAAGATGTGAACGCCGCCGACTTGATGGAGAAAAACTACCAAACCACCCGGGTCAACAATTCAGTGTCTGAGGCGACTTTCAGGCTGGTCAACGCGGGCGGGCAGGAGCGGGTTCGCAAGACGTTTGGCGTCACCAAGCTGCAAGCCGATGGGTTAGCGAATCGCCGCGTGATTCGCTTTTTGGCGCCCAGTGATGTGCGCAACACCACTACGCTGCTGCTTGAAAACCCAGGCCGCGAAGACGAAATTTGGGTGTATTTGCCAGCCTTTAAAAAGGCCCGACGTTTGGCAAGTGACAACAAGAAAAACAGCTTTGTGGGCACTGATTTGTCTTTTGGTGACTTGGTCGGGCACAAGGCCAGTGACTGGAGCCACAAAATAGTCCGCGCTGAAGTACTGGCGGGGGTGCCGGTGTGGGTGGTGGAGTCCGCACCCAAAAGCCCTGCTATCGCGGCCGAATCGGGGTATTCCAAGCGGGTCAGTTGGGTCAACAAGGACAACCTGACCAGTCTGAAAATCGATTTTCATGATGCCGGTGGCGCACTGCTCAAGACCCTTGAAAACAGGCAATTCAAAGTGCTGGACGCCAAACTTCATAAATTTCAGGCGATGGAAATCGTGATCAGAAACCATCAAACACTGCACACGACCTATTTGAAGATGGAGCGGTTTGAAGCCAATACCTCGGTGGCTGAAAGCTATTTTTCAGCCAGCTACATGGAACGGGAGGAATAGGTGAACAGTTTTAAGACTGAACCGAGGTGTGCGCTCACCTTGGCGCTCTTGATGACAGGCTGGATGGGTGGCGCTCAGGCCCAAACATCGACCGGCGTTGACACAGCATCAGGGCAGGGTGCATTGTCGCTGCCGTTTGGTGAGTGTGGCGCGGGCTACTGGTCGTCCAACCGCAATTTGGATGACAAAATCGAGTTGGGCAGCGTGCAGTGCCAATTGAACTGGCGACCCAAGTTAGGCGAGGATTTGCGGCTGGGGGTCAGCCTTCGCGTGGGCTCGCAAGATGAGCGTTCGAGCGACGCTGCCAGCCAACGCCTTCGTGAGGGCTATCTGGACCTTGACACCGGCGCGCTTTCGGTTCGCTTCGGCAGACAACTGCTCGCCTGGGGTCGCGCAGATCGAATCAACCCGACCGATTCACTGTCACCGCGCGATTTCACCTTGCTCACGCCGGATGACGAGCTTCAACGAAATGGCATTGACGCGCTCAAGCTGCGGTTTGCTCTGGGAACGGCGACCTCGGTCACAGGGGTTGTAGCACAGTTTTCGCCCCACGTCACGCCGCAAGGTGCCAATCCGCCCAACCTCGTCAAGCCAGACAACCCGACCGCGCCAGAGTGGGCTTTGAAGCTCGACCACAGCAGCGGCGGTGTTGATTGGTCTGTTTCATATTTTGACGGGTTCGAGCGTTCAATTCGATACCAGCTGGACGGCCGCAATCCCCGGTTGCCTGTTTTCAGAGGCGATTTTGAGCGGGTTCAAAAGATAGGTGGCGACTTTGCAACGGCTCAGGGTGCCTGGACTTGGCGCGGTGAGTTCGCTCATTCAAAACTGACGCTGGGGTGCGCACTGTGTGTCCCCGCCGAACGCACCTTGACCAGTCTCGTTTTTGGGGGTGATGTGGATTTTCTTGAAACATTGAACTTCAACATGCAGTTGTTTGCCAACTGGCGTGACAGCTTTGTGGAACCCAATGGGCCACCCGGTTTACAGCAATCGTTGACGCAAGGGTTGAACCGACTCAACAGCGAATTTGCTGACCGTGACGTCGGTTTGACCTTTCGTTTGTCAGACCGATTGCTGAATGACCGTTTGAAGTGGGAGCTTGGTGCTGTTTTGGATTTGACCGGGCAAAGTAGCATCATTCGTCCACGACTGACCTACAGTTTCAACGACAAGTTGCGGCTCAATGCAGGGTTTGACATCTTTGACGGCCCAAGCCAATCGTACTTTGGCACATTGAACAAGAATACGCTGGCGTTTGTTACCTTGAACTGGGTGTTTTAGATCCAAAGGAAAGGTAAGCCCTTGACGTGATGAGCCCTCCGCGTTATCGGGATGAAACTATGCGCGGCGAAGGTGACAGCAATTGCCCAAACCTTCAGCGAGAATGTTTTGACATCATTCTCAACTTGGGCCGCCATGACCTCCATTCTCACTTTTCCCCGCACGGTGTTTCGCGAAGACCATGAGGCTTACCGCGAAACGGTACGTCGCTTTATTGACCGCGAATGCAAGCCGCGTCAGGCCGAGTGGGACAAAGCTGGGCGGGTAGACCGAGAGACTTGGCTTAAAGCGGGTCGCGAAGGGCTGTTGTGCACCGCAATCGGTGAGCAATGGGGCGGCGCTGGCGGCGACTTTGGGCACTGCGCTATTTTGATTGAAGAGGTTGCCAAATCCGGGATCAGCGGCCCGGGTTTCTATTTGCACTCCGACATCATTGCTCCCTACATTGAGCGCTTGGGCACCCTGGCCCAAAAAGAGCGCTGGCTTGCACCTTGCGCCCGTGGCGAAGTCATTTTGGCTATTGCGATGAGCGAACCCGGCGCGGGCAGCGACCTGAAAGCTATTCGCACCACCGCCATACGCGACGGTGACGACTACGTGATCAATGGCTCCAAAACCTTCATCTCCAACGGACTGAATTGTGATTTGGTCGTGGTGGTTGCCAAAACCAATCCTGAATTAGGGGCCAAGGGTACGTCCTTGATTTTGGTTGAGGCTGATCGACCCGGCTTTCGGAAAGGCCGTAAGCTCAAAAAAATGGGGCAAGAAGCGGCTGACACTGCCGAGTTGTTTTTTGAAGACCTGCGGGTGCCAGTGAGCAACCTGTTGGGTGAAGAAGGACTGGGTTTCAAGTATCTGATGAGCGAGCTGGCTCAAGAGCGCTTCATCATTGCCATCAGTGCTGCGTCCAAACTCGAGGCCATGTTGGCCGAGACAATTCGCTACACCAAAGAGCGCATGGTGTTTGGCAAACCCGTGTTTGATTTTCAAAACACGCGCTTCAAGCTGGCAGACATCAAAGCCCGCGCAACCGCCATGCGCATGATGGTTGACCAGTACCTGGCCGAGCATTTGAAACGCAAACTGACCTTGGAAGAAGCGGCCATTGCCAAACTGTATTGCACCGAGGAGCTGGGCAAAGCCCTGGATGAGCTTTTGCAGCTGTACGGCGGCTACGGTTACATGATGGAGTACCCAATTTGCCGCGCTTATGTCGATTCGCGTGTCAATCGAATTTATGGCGGCACCTCGGAGGTGATGAAGGAGTTGATTTCGCGCGGACTCTAGATTGGCGTATGGGCAGCCCCCCCATTTGAGCGCGCTGGCGCCTCGATAAACTAAACCCTGACAGCAATAGCAATAGTAGTAACGCAAGGATTGGAGCCAAGATGAGCAGGATGGTAGAAGGCAAAGTCGTCGTTGTCACTGGCGCGGGCGGTGGCATTGGGCGCGACATGGCCCTGGCCTTTGCCCGTGAGGGTGCCCGGGTGGTGGTGAACGACATTGGCGCATCGGTCGCAGGCGACGGGCACGATGCGGGGCCTGCGCAGGCCGTGGTGAATGAAATCAAGGCTATGGGCGGTGAAGCCGCAGCCAACACCGACAGCGTGAGCGAAGCCGCATCTGCCGGAAAAATCGTGCAAACCGCGCTGGATGTGTTTGGGCGAATTGACGTGGTGGTGAACAATGCGGGCATTTTGCGCGACCGGTTTTTCTTCAAAATGGCCGATGACGAATGGGACGCCGTTATCAAGGTTCATCTGTACGGAGCCTACCACGTCAGTCGGGCGGCAGCCTCACATTTCAAAGAGCAGGGCAGCGGCAATTACATTCACATGACCTCAACCTCAGGCTTGGTCGGCAACCTGGGGCAAGCGAATTATTCAGCGGCCAAACTGGGGGTGATGGCGTTGTCCAAATCTATCGCGCTGGACATGCAGCGGTTCAACGTGCGTTCCAACTGCATTGCGCCCTTCGCCTGGAGCCGAATGATTGGGGCCATTCCAACCGACACGCCCGAGCAGCAAGCGCGGGTTGACCGTATCAAGCAAATGACGCCCGCCAAAATTGCGCCACTGGCGGTTTGCCTTGCCAGCGATGCTGGGTCTGACGCCAATGGCCAGGTGTTTGCCGTGCGCAACAATGAAATTTTTCTAATGAGCCAGCCGCGCCCTTTGCGCTCAGTGCAGCGCAGTGAAGGTTGGACACCCGAATCCATTGCCAGCCATGCGTTGCCTGCGCTCAAAGCCAGTTTTTACGCGCTAGATCGTTCGGCGGATGTGTTTTCCTGGGATCCGGTTTGAACGCCATGGCTGAAACCCTTCAATCTGCGCTGGGCGGCATTCTGGCGCAGCACCAAGCTCATTTGGATCAAGGTCAATTTCTGATTCAACATTGCACCGCATGCCAACAGCACATTTACTTCCCGCGCGAGATTTGCCCGCACTGTGGCGCGGCTGACCCATCTTGGGCCACGCCAAGCGGGCTGGGAACGGTTTACTCGGTCACCACAGTCCGGCGCAAGCCTGACGCAGGGGGTGACTACAACGTCAGTCTAATTGACCTCGATGAAGGCGTTCGCCTGATGAGTCGCGTGACTTTGCAACCGCCGGAGTCTGTGCGCATTGGCTTGCGAGTTCAGGCCCGCGTGCAGGTGACCGATGGCAAGGGCCTGGTGGTGTTTGACCAGAGCGGAGCGTCATCATGAGCAGCGCACCTCACCTATCGGTCTCCCCAGAACTCAAAGCATTGCGTGGCAGCGCGGCGATTGTCGGCGTGGGCACCTTTGGCTTTGGCGAGGCACATGGCTACAACGACATGGAATTGCTGGCGCGGTCGGCCCATGCCGCAGTGGCCGATGCTGGCTTGAAGATGACCGATATTGATGGCCTATGCACAGCCAGCACCACGTCCACCATGTGGTCCATGCCAGTGGCCGAGTACTTGGGGCTAAACCCGCGCTACATCAACGGCACCATGTTGGGTGGCTCGAGCTTTATCGCGCATTTGCTGCCGGCCATGCAGGCGCTGCAATCCGGACAATGCAATGCGGTGTTGGTGTGCTACGGCAGCGTCCAGCGCACGGCACAGTTTGGTCGGGCGGAAGTGGCCAAAGCCCGAAAATGGCTGGACCCGCAACCGTTTGAAAACCCTTACGAGCCGATGCAGCCCTTGTCTGCCTACGCGCTGGCCGCGTCGCGCCATATGCATGAATTTGGCACCACGCGTCGCCATTTGGCCGAAGTCGCGGTGGCTGCGCGGGCGTGGGCGCAACTTAATCCTCAAGCCTTCATGCGCGACCCACTCAGCATTGACGATGTTCTGAAGGCACGCATGGTGTCAGACCCTTTGAGCGTGCGCGATTGCTGCTTGGTGACAGACGGCGGCGGTGCCTATGTGCTGGTGCGGGCTGATCGCGCCAAACACTTGGCTCGGCCGCCTGTCTATGTGCTGGGCAATGCCACCGCGGTGTGGCACAGGCAGATCTCCAGCATGCCTGATTTGACTGTGACAGCGGCCAGCCAGTCGGGGCGTGAAGCCTATGCCATGGCAGGTTTGTCTGCCAAAGATATCGACGTGGTCGAGCTGTATGACGCCTTCACGATCAATACGCTGTTGTTTCTGGAAGACCTTGGTTTTTGCAATAAAGGCGAGGGCGGTGCGTTTGTCGAAGGTGGAGCGATTACTCCTGGCGGTCGCTTGCCAGTCAATACCAACGGGGGCGGTCTGTCTTGCGTTCACCCTGGCATGTACGGCATTTTTGCCTTGATTGAAGCGGTGCAGCAATTGCGCGGTGAATGCGGTGCGCGTCAGGTGCCTGGGGTCAAAACGGCTTTGGCGCATGGCAATGGCGGTGTCCTGTCAAGCCAGTCCACCGCCATTTTGGGCCTTGCCGACGCGCTTTAGAGGCGAATCGACAAATTTCCACGTGCGGGTTGCGTGCCTACCCGTGTGCTGGCTGGGTGCGAAGTCGCCGTGAGGTGATCAACCCAGCCAAGCCCAAGCCCAGCAGTGCCAAGGAACCGGGCTCTGGCACTGCTTGCAGGTTGATGTTGTCCAGGCTGTAGTCTCCACCTGCCACCCTGAACTGCACCTCGGTCAGGTCGTTCCAGTTCACTGCAAAGTTGAACAAGCCCCCTGACGTCGGGTCGATCAAGAAGCTTGCCATCAGCACCAGGTTGTCAACCGTCGTGCCTATCAAGTCCAGTTGCGTGGCCCACGGTTCGACGTTGCCCCCCTGCAAGGGGTCTAGAAACGCTAGGTTGCCGCCACCCAGTTCAAACGAGCGCAGGTTAAAGCGACCACTGGAGTCCGCTGTGAGCACAATGTCCGCGTCGTTGGCAGCGTAGAGGCTTTGCGTGCCGTTGCTGGCATAGCTGCCAGCGCCCTCCAGCCCCGCGATGAAAAACGAATTGGCATTGCCGCTTGACAGGCGCAGGTTGAAACCCTGCGCAGTAATTTGGTCGCCATCCGTGAAGGCCACGCCAAACTCGCTCAGGGGCGCAAAAGTGATGACGCCTGCTTGCGCGTGGCCTGCGAGGCTGGCCGCCAAGGCTGTGGCTAACCCCAGTATCGGCATGGCCCCTTGGGCCCTGGCGATGGCGCCGTGAAGTATTGATTTTTTCATGGTCTGCTCCTTGTTTGGCTTACATGGCACCAGGCAATGGTGTGTTCAGGTAGGGAAAGCCTGGCAAAAACGGGGCAACCGCTTGGTCCACTGCATCGTGTAATTTGAAGGCGGTGGTGCCCAGCGGTACAGCAGATGGTTTGCAGTTCACGCCCAGACCCAGGGCGTTGGCGTTGCCATTGGCCATGCACAGGCCACCCATCACGGCTACCAAAGAGATGTCAACCACGTCGTCTTTGGGGCGCCGACCATTCGGGTAACCCGCAAAATCGGTGCCGCCAGACAGCAGGCTGCCCACAATAGCCAAGCGGTTTTGCTGCGGAAAAGCCACTGCTGGGATGGCGGTGTTCAGCCGCAGCATTTCAGAACCGACCACGTTGACGGGTTGGTTCACACCCGGAATACCCGTGAGAAAAGTCGTCACCAGGTCGGTGCGCGGAAAGTTGGTCGGCGCAATACCCGGCAAAGCCAACGCAATTTCCAACAAAGCGGGCAGTGATGGGTTGGTTACGTACGCTGCAAACTGGCCGTCATTTCGCGGGACTGACCCGTTGAACTTGTCTTTGTCGCCCAAGCCAATCACCACCTCATTGACCAAGGGCATGCCCAAACGCGACACCTGCGACCAACCGCCGCCATACGTCACGGTGGTTTGGTGGCCGCTGGGTGGGGTGGCGTTGATAAGCTGGCTTTGGCGCACGCTGGCGGTCGTCCAGGCGCCAATCACAGGGTCTGTGCTGCTGGCGGCCAGCAGGCAGCTTTTGTGAATTTCAAGTGCCAAGGTGGTGACGTTCGCATCGGCCAACGAGTTCGGCGCAGCGTTGATCAGCGCTGGGTCGGTGATGACGCCGACCGGCGCGTTGACCAGGTCAAAAATGGTGCCCAAGTTGACGGCAAATCCTTCTTGCCGCTGACCTACAAAAACCCGCGCAGGTGTGGCGCAACCCGGAATGTTGACGCTGTGAATATGCTGCGCCGCGTAGCCTGCGTAGTCGGGAATCGTTTTGGTGCCAATGTTGTCGACCGGTTTGTCAAACAGCGTGGCGCCAGTGCCCACCTTGGACACGGCACTGACTGCGCCAGTTCTGCGGTCGCCACGCACCAGGTTCAACGTGAATTTTTCGTTGACATTCAACGCGCCCGCATTGGGCAAGGACACCTGCCCCGCCTGAGTCAAGGGAATGCCTATGTTTTGCCCGCCAATGGGCAAGGTGATGCCCTTGAAATTGTTTTGAAACCGAAACTGAAATGTAAGGTCTTCGCGGGCGTCGCCGTTGTTGTCGATGTGGATCTCGTACAGCGCGTTGGGGTCCATTTTGAAGTAGTTCGGCCCGCCGTAGGGAGCTTGCAGCGGCTGGTAGTTGGCCAGCACGGTCACGTAGCCGTCGCGGCCCGTTTCGTAGCTGTTGAACATGTAAAGGTCAGTGCCGTCGACCTTGGGTTGCGTGGTGATGAATGGCGCCTCGCGGTGGCTAGAAGCAAAGCTGGGCGATGCGGCCACGCAGGCCAGGCCTGCCAAAGCCGCGAGGGTGGCGTGTGCCAGTGTGCGAGGCGCATGGCTGCGCCTGCTGATCAAGACTGTCATGAGCAAACTCCTTTGAAAGTTGTTGACAAATTGTTCGACGAAAAAGCAGCAACCCATCGTGCAAAACCGTTTGACAGTGGCTTTGCTGACATACTTTGGATGCCGCCAAAAGGACATACGCGGCGTGAGCGCAGCTGGATTCGACTTCTTCAAATTTATTTGCAATATTCGGTGCTTTTTGGCATAACTTGGGGCGAACCGTAATTCAATCTATGGCAGCAAGTCGTCAAAAATGGGTGATCGTGGTGCTGGCTGCTTGCGGCGCAGTGGCCCCTGCGTATGCGGTCGAATTGCGGGGTTTGCTGGACTTGCGCTGGCACGCGACTGACGCCGAACAGAGCGTCACCCAAGGTGGTTTGGACAAGTCGCGCTATGACCGCTCGCGCGGCGCGTTTCGGCTTGGGCAAGCCCAACTGCGGGCAGACGCCGATCTGCTGGAGGCCTGGTCTGCCAGCGTGGTGCTCAGCGCCAGCGACGACCGGGCGGGTATTTTTGACGTGACCGAAGCCTGGGTTGCCTGGAACCCCTTACCCAGTGGCGTGTGGAAGACCCGCCTGAAGGTCGGCGCGTTCTTCCCCGCCACCAGCTTCGAACTCGATTACGACAGCTTGGGCTGGACGCCGCAACACACCGTGTCCAGCTCGGCCCTGAACAATTGGATGGGCGAGGAACTGCGCACCAAAGGCATTGAAGTCAATTGGCTGCGCAAAGGTCGGCAAACCGGCTCACCGCATGATATTGGCCTGACAGCCGCGCTCTTCACCGGCAACGACCCCATTGGCAGCCTGCTGGCGTGGCGCGGCTGGTCGGTGGGGGACAGGTTGGCGGGTGTGACTGAAGCTGTTCCACTACCCGATTTGCCGGTTTTTCGCGCAGGCGCTGAACTTGCTCAGCAATCGCGGGCGGTCAGCGCGTTCAAGGAAATTGATGACCGCTGGGGCTACTATTTGGGCGCAAGCTACGGCTATGCGCTGCAAGACGGCTCGTTGGAACTGTCCGTGATGCACTACGACAACCGGGGCGACCCTTTGGCCATTCGCGGCGGGCAGTACAGCTGGCACACCCGTTTTAACCACGTGGGCGCGCGCCTGCGCGGCTTGGGTCAATGGGAGTTTGCGGGCCAAACGCTGAAAGGCAACACCCTGATGGGACCAGGTGCCGTGCATTTGGACTTCAGCGCGTTCTATTTGCTGGCCAGTCACCCGCTGGGGCCAGGCACGGTCGCACTGCGTTTTGACAAGTTCAGCACCCAAGAACTGCAAAGCGACGTGATGCCGCAGGATCCGAACTCCGAAGACGGACGCGCTCTGGCGCTGTCCTACCACTGGCGAATCAACCCGCAATGGTCGGTGGTGACCGAGTCTTTGACCCTTCAAAGCAGCCGCGCCGCCAGGGCCTTGTTGGGCCAGCCGCCAGACCGCATTGAGCGCAGCTTGACCACCTCGTTGCGCTGGCGGTTTTGACGATTGGACGCGGCGTGGGGCAGTGGGTTTAGTGGAATGTTTGCTATTTTAATAATAGCAAACTATCTATATTATTCGAGAGCTAGAGCCTCAATTGATCTAAAAAATGACAAAATAGCAGATTTTCGCAAAAAAAGAACCTGCAGGTTCTTTTTCGCCTTTTTGAAGCCATTTTTCTTTGTAATATCAAAGTTAAGAGCTTCCCTTGGCGTCCCGCTAAGCTCTCACGGCGCTGTTGATGTGATCGGCATCAAACCACTCAAAATAAGCGCCAGTTGGACGAAGTGTTTTCAAATTCAAGTGATTCACTCGTTTACTTCCCTCAAATATGATTAAAAACATTCAAATACTAAGATTTTTTGCAGCATTTGCGGTTTGTGTTCATCATGCCAGGTAACCAGTTTTCAATTCGACGGTCCACGAAAGTTTTGTACCTGCGTGGAGATACTTTACCGAAATGGGATTCATGGGGGTCGATATTTTCTTTGTTTTGAGTGGAGCAATAATGGCTCACATTATTCAAAATCTGCCGCTTCAGGCAGAGTTTGGCAAGATTGCTCTACGTTGTACACCCATCGGCTAGCCCGCATCTACGCAGGTTGGTGGCCTTTTTTCATTATTTACTGTATTGCTTGGGTTGTATTGGGCTCACGGAATGAGAAAAATCTGCTGAATTCCTTCCTTCTGATACCTCAAAGCTTGAATCTCAATTTACTGCCAATTACTTGGACACTGTCGTTTGAGCTTTACCTTTACACAATGCTCGGAATTCTGTTACTTTTTCCGAGACGGTTTCTCCAGCCAGCAGTTTTAGCAAGTGGTTTATTTGTAGCGATATCTACCATCTACTTTTTCATAACTGACTTTTACCGGCCACGGCGGTTTTCAGAGGTCACGATACTGCACGAATTTTTTCTCTTTCCACTGATCTTAGAGTTTGCAGCTGGTTTTTTGATATTTCACTTTGTGGCAAAACACAAGTCAGCGCAAGCGTGGTGGCCATGGGCAATGTCAGCGCTTGGGCTGGGTGTGGCGGCAATTTACTATCAACTCCATGCTGACTTGCTGCACCCGTCGGGTTTGGCAGGTTTTCATCATGCGCCTCAGAGGGTTTTGCTAGTTGGCGGCGCATCAGTTTGCCTTGTGGCTTTCGCTTTGATTGCTCTCGCTGCAAAGGGCAGCCTGGCTAACCTAACTGCGAAGTTAGGTGATGCGTCCTACTCTATGTACCTCGGCTACATTGCAGTACTCAGTGTTTTTAGTTTGCTTGCCAATCGCGTCACTCTATTTCAGAAGTTTCCGTTGACGTACTATGTCGCGGCTATCGTGGCGGTGTTGGTCTATTCGTGGGTGCATTATTCGCTGGTCGAGCGGCCCCTTTATCGCTGGATGAAGCGTCGCCTAGCCTAGATTCTTGAGCAAGATTTAGACATCGATTGCCTGAATCAGGGACGCGTACGATTTCTACACAGACCAGCCTAGTGCTGGCCTACTGGACAGGGATAGCGCGCAAATTGCCGCACGAGTTCGCCCCGGTGGCGCAGTAGGGTGCCCAGTTATTTTCGCGTATCGCATGCGAAGAGACGGGTGGCTCAGGCGTCTGGGACGCTAGCAATCAATTTGTCGTATTGACAATGTAAATTGCCACATTAAAATCAAGCCATGGATGTGTATTGCGAACTTAACGACGCGTCCTTTGTTTGGAATGATCTCAAAGCCAAAAATAATCCTGGCAAACACGGAGGCGTCACATTTCAACAGGCAGCTTCCGTGTTTTTCGACCCACTGTTTCGTTTGGTAGATGCCGAGCGAAAAGATGAAGCCCGCGACGCAATCGTCGGTTTTGACGCAGTGGGCCGTTTGTTGTTTGTGGTTCATATCCAGTTCGAATCTGAGTTCATCCGTATCATTTCTGCCAGACCGGCCAACCAAAAGGAGCGACGAGACCATGAGCATTCCTGAACGCATCAAATCCCGCCTGGCCAAAGACCGGCCTATGACCGTTATCACCTTGCGCATAGCGCAGGACGTGGTGGATTCACTGAAGGAAATTGCACCCCACAAAGGGTTTGTGGGCTACCAAGCTTTACTCAAAGCCTATGTGAGTGAAGGCCTGCGTCGAGATGAAGCGCAGTACTCTTTTGGTGCAACCGCGCGCTTGCTCGATGCTTTGAAGAAGCATGGTGTTTCGCAGGATGTGTTGGACGAGGCTGCCCGCGAAGCAGTGGCGGGCTGACCCGACAAGCGCCAAACAAAGGTTAAAAACACCGAACTCAATCTAGGTTTTACATAATTAAATCAATTTGATTTAATAACGTCTTCGGATGTAAAGTCAAGGTTGCGCTGAACCCGGCGCAAGGCCTTCGCGGCCTTTTGATTCCACCGTCGATTTTTTAACCCGCAGGAGACACCATGAAAAAAACATCCGTTTGGGCTCTGACCGGCCTGGCGGCAGCCGCGCTGACCTTCAGTTCAACCAGCGCGATGTCGCAAAAACAGCCCGTGATTGGCCTGGTCACCCGGTAGGGGCACAGCGCCACAACGGCTTCATGAAGGGCCTTGGCCTGGCCGCCAACGATGCGAAGTCAAACGAATTGTCCAAAACAGCTGAAACTGTTTGCGCCGCAGACACCGACGGCAACCAGGCGAAAGGCCGAGCCGCGATGGAAACTTGTTTGCAAAAAGACCCAAGCATCAACGTGGTCTGCACCATCAACGAGCCAGCGGCTACTGGCGCCTACAACGCGCTTAAAAAGGCAGGCAAAAGAAAAAGGCGTGTTGATCGTCTCGGTTGACCGTGGCTAAGCTGGCGTTGCCGACGTGGGCAAGGGTGTGATTGCTGCAACCTCGCGGCAATGCCCGTTGAAAATGGCCGCTCTGGGCGTGGCTGCTGGCGTTGATTTTACCAAGGGTGGCAAAAAATCCAGCGGCTATGTTGACACAGGCATCACGCTGATTGCGACCAAAGCCGTCACCGGTGTGGACGGCAAAGACGTGAAAATCCAGCTGCCTCAAAGTGCCCTGCCTGAGGGTCGTTTTGCGCTGAAATCAAGTCAGTGGAATCGGAATCGACAACCCTGATTCGCGGCGGTTCAGGTCCAACTGGCGGTTCCATTGAACCCGCCATTCCAGGTAGTCGGCAGCGGGGATGGGCTTGCCAATCAGGTAGCCCTGCGCCTCATCGCAGCCGAGTTTTTTCAGCGCGTTGTAAACCACGGCGTTCTCTACCCCTTCGGCAACTACGGTCAGGCTCAGGTTGTGGGCCATGTCAATGGTCGACCGCACGATCATCGCGTCGCCTTTGTCCCGTTCCATGGCCATCACAAAGGACTTGTCGATTTTGAGCTGATCGACCGGCAGGCGCTTCAGGTAAGCCAGCGACGAATAGCCCGTACCAAAGTCGTCAATCGACAGTTTGAAGCCCGCTTGGTGCAGGGCGTTCAGGGTGGCCTCGGCGCGGGCGGGGTCGTCCATCATGGCGCTTTCGGTGATTTCAAGGCAAATGCCGCTGGCAGGCACCTTGTTTTCTTTCAAGATGGCGTCCAGGTGAATCGGCAACTCATGGTCCATGAGGTCGCGGGTGGACAAATTGATGGCCACTTGGCAGGCTTGCGACGTGGTTTGCAGGCTGTGCCAATGGCGGGCCACTTCCGCAAAAATCCAGAGCGTGATTTGCCGCACAAATCCGGTCTGCTCGGCAAAGGGAATGAATTCCATCGGCCCAAGCAATCCGCGTGTCGGGTGTTGCCAGCGAATCAGCGCCTCGGCGGCGGTAGCGGCCGACAAGCCCAGTTCAATTTTGGGCTGCAAATAGAGCCGCAGTTCCTGGTGCTCCAACGCGTGGCGCAGCTCGGTCAACAGCGACAAACTCAAGTTGCTGGCGGAGTCCAGAGTGGGGTCGTAAATCTGAATGCCCGTGGTTTTGCTTTTGGCAGCGTACATGGCCACCTCGGCGTGGCTCAGCAGCAAATCAGCGTCATTGGCATGGGCGGGCCAGCAGGCAATACCGATGGCGGCGGCAAGGTCAATGGTCTGGTCGCCAAAGGCCAGCGGGTCTTCAAACGATTTGGCAATGCGCTGGGCAATGCGAAGGGCGTTGTTGGTGTCGCTCTCGGTCAACAAAATAGCAAATGCGTTCCCGCCTAATCGCGCCACCATGTCGTGGGCGCGAATGTCCTGGTTCGACAAGCGCTTGGACACGGCTTGCAGCACCCGGTCGCCAAAGGAATAGCCCAGCACATCGTTGATGTTTTTGAACCGATCTAAATCCAGCACCACGATAGCCAGGCCTTTGGCAGACGTCACCGCGGCATCGGTGCCAGCCGCTGCGGGGTGGTTGGCAATGGCAGCTTGCAGCGCTTCCCGAAATCGCGCCCGGTTGGGCAAGCCGGTCAGGCGGTCCCGAAACGCGAGTCGCCGAATCTCGGTTTGCTGGGTGCCAATGCTCACGCGCATTTGGTCAAACGCATTGGCCAGCCCACCAATCTCATCGGTGCGTCCGGTGTTCTCAAGCGGAGTTTCGTAGTCGCCCTCGGCTATTTTTTGCGAGGCATCGACCAGCGAGCGCAGCGGCGTGGTGACTTTGCGGGCAACAAAAACGCTGCCGATGCCAAACAAGACAACACCCAAAGCGGTGATCCAGGCCAGTGCAAACTGGGCTTGCCGAAAAGGTGCCACCACTTCATCAAATGACCGCAACAAAATCGTGTGAAGCTCGTCGCTGCCCACGTCGAGCTTGATGTCGCGAGCCACCAGCGTGTCGGCGCCCACCACCAGCTCCTTCAAGTCGCCTTTTGAGAACTGAGCGTCTTGCAGCAAGCTTAGGGCATTTGGCGGAAGGGTGGTCAGCAGCACTTTGCTGGCACCAGACAGCGCAGGGGCCACCAGCGCCAGGTGCATATCCGACAGGCTGCGCATCTCGTCGACCAGGGCTTGGCTGATGGGAAAGCCCATCAACACCCAGCCAATCAGCGTAGGTGCGCGCATGGGCACCATGACGAACTGGTAGGGCTGGCCGTTGATCAGCGCGGTCTGCCCGCTTTGCGGGTTGCGCGACAGCCGCTGCACCACTTGCTTGAGTTGGCCCGCCAGCGCCTGCGCGTCGCGCCCTTCGCCCAGGGCGGTGAGGTTAAGGTTGGTGTCGATCAGCGCGGTGACGGTTGCCCCGATGCGCGCGCCGTGGTTGTCCAGCACCGAGCGAATCGTTTCCAGGTCGCCAGAACTGACCGCCGACCGAAAACCAAAATCTGCCGCCAACAAGGCCCCGCCCTGCGCTAGCTTGAGCGCGTTTTGGTCCAGCAGCCGCCGCCAAACGCGTTCGCCGACCTGCAATTCCTGCGAAATCTGCTGGCGCGCGCTTTGGTCAATGCTGACCCGAATCACGCTGAACACCGCCGCCTGAATCAGCAGCAGCAGCGCCAATGACAGCGCCACAATGCGGGCCGACAGGCCCCAGTGCCGGGCAGGAACGGCGGAAGCCTTGGAGCCCAGCGGGGAGGTCGCGCTCACTGGGCAGAACCGGTCGCGCGAACCGTCACCACGGCGTCGGTGGCTTCAACCGTCAGCGCCCGTTCCAGCGCGTTGCTGCCGGGCGGCATGCCGGGGTGCCACACCCGCAGGCTGTAACTGCCGGGGGGCACGTCGCGCAACACCAACTGGCCTGACTTGGCGCTTTTGGCGTAGTACGGCGTGTCGACCACCACCACCCAAGCCACCATGTTGTCGTGAATGTTGCAACCCAACACCGCAATGCCGGTTTTGTCGAACTGCACCGGATTAGCTGGCGTGCCGCTGTACAGTTTCAAGTCAAAGGTTTTGGCGGGCGAAAACGAGTAAACATGGTGGCGCACGGAGTCCAGGTTTGGAAATCGCACCATCGTACCCACCGGAACCACCAGAATTTTGGGGTCAAATTGCTTGCCCATTTGGGACATGTCCATCGTCGCCAAGGCCTTTTGGCCCGCAAGCGTGCGCTTGGCCGCTGGCGATTCCAAAAAAGCCACCGCATCGCTCAGTGATTTGCCATTGGCGTCCTGCACCAACACTTCGATGGTGGCAGCTTGGGTGGCACTGCTAAAAAGAGTGGCCCCAAGCCAAGCGAAAGTCCACGCGAGGGATCGCAGGCTGCTTAAGCCAACGATGGCTGCCCACGTCAAAGGTCGACTCAAAGCAGTCATAGTGTGGGTTCGATGCATAGCCTGAGTTTAGCGACTTGGCAGCGGCTTGATTCGAGTCACTTGTCGCACGGGGGAGCCTCGGTTTCAAACAGGTCGGGTATAAACGCAATGACAAAGACAGTAACAAAGACAGCCACCGACCTTGTTCGATCAGTTTTTTAGAAAGTAGCCTATGACTCGCAACTCAAAACCTGCCGCCCCCACCCGCTTCGGCCAAAAACTAGCCAATCGACGGGCTTGGGTCGGCCTTGTCAGCTTGGTCGGTTTGGGCGGCACCTTGTTACTGTCACCTGCGGCAGCTTGGGCGCAGGCTGCTGCTGCTGCACCAAGCAACACCCAAACCATCAAGCTGATTGTGGGCTATGCTGCCGGTGGCCCGGTGGACACGACAGCCCGCCTTTTTGCGCCGCATTTTGCCCGCGAATTGGGCCAAACCGTGATTGTTGAAAACCGCCCAGGAGCCGCCGGTGTGCTGGGGGGCGACGCGGTGGCCAAAGCGGTACCCAACGGAGCCATGCTGTTCTTTACCGCCAGCCCGACCATGACGATCACGCCGCATTTGCTCAAAGCCATGCCGTTTGACCCGGTCAAAGACCTGGCCGCCGTGGCCCCCATCGTGAGCTACACCAATGTGCTGGTGGTCAACAAAGACCAACCCTTCAAAACCGTGCCCGAACTGGTGGCCTATGCCAAAGCCAACCCCGGCAAAGTGGCCTATGGGTCGGCCGGCATTGGGGCCAGCAATCATTTGAGTGGCGAATTGCTGGCGCTGCGCACCGGCACGGACCTGACCCACGTGCCCTACAAAGGCAACGCCCCAGCCATGACCGACGTGATTGGCGGCCAGATCAACATGATGTTTGACATTTTGAGCACCGCGCGCGGCTACATCGCATCGGGCCGTGTGCGCCCGCTGGCGGTCACCTCTCGCGACCGCAATGCAGCCATGCCCGATGTGCCCAGCATGCGCGAACTGGGCGTGCCCGACTACGACGTGGGCGGCTGGTTTGGCATATACGGCCCTGCCAAATTGCCCGCCGACCTGATAGCGCGCTACCACGCCGCCACGCTGAAGGCGCTGGCCAACGAGGAGCTCAAAGCCAAGCTGACCGAAGGCGGCTACGACGTGTGGTTGGGCTCGCCCCAGGCCTTGGCTGAACGTGCGGTGAAAGAACTTGCCCTTTGGGGGCCGGTTACCAAGGGAATCCCGCAGCAGTAAGCTTGCGGGGGTACATTTCACGCTACCTCATCTCACGGGCTCTTCCCATCAGAAAGGAGGCGGCCGTGAAATTGAGTCCAATCCACTAGGCCTCGACAGCGGAAGCACTATGTCTTCAGCACTGTGGCCTGAACTTCGACCAACTGCCCCGGATACCCGAGGCAAGCTACGCCCAACAAGGTTGCCGGAGGCACTTGCCCACTGAATGAGTCTGCGACGGCCTTCCAGGCCGCCGAGAGATTGGCTTGCCCACCGACAACGTAGACGACAAGCTGGCGAACATCCGAGGTTGAGAAACCGTGAACCGCCAGAACAGCGTTCAGGTTGCTCAAGCACTGAAGCGCTTGAGCATGAGGATCGTCTAGACCCACCACCCGCCCATGAGTGTCATGCGGCACTTGACCGGCTACAAACAGTTGATTGCCCATGCTCTGGGCGTATTGATATTGCGCGGTAGACGGCAGACCCGCGGCCCGTTCTGCTTCGTTCACGGGTGTTATTCCTAGCGTGAAGTTCAGCGGCGCGCGGCACTTGCGCGCGTCTTTTGGAAAGGCAAGTTAGAAGCAGTCGCCTCAAGACGCTCGGCCAGCCAGACCTTGATAACAGACTGCCTTGTAACCCCTAGTTTGCCAGCTTCACGATCTAGCGAGTCAATCATCCATGTTGGAAAATCGACATTCACCCGCTTCTGCTCTTGCAGCACGCGCTTGGCTTTGGACAAGTCCAAAGAAGCCGTGATATCCACGTCTTCATCAAACTGTTGCTCGAACTTTTTAGCTTTCATAAAGTACCACCTCTTCTGTGCGTGCGCGACGCACGGATATCGTAATGAACTTCGGCATTTGTGATCTCCGTGAATCGGTTGTATGAGGAAGATGTGTGGTCTAACGTTTGAGCTCACCCGAGGGCGGCAGATGGCGAAGCCAGCTGCTGCACTTCGGGTGCAGCGAAGGGTTAGACCGCATGCTTGCGCCGCCGGTACGCGGCATAGAGACCAGCGCCAATGAGGAAGAGACCCAGCAGAAAGTGGAAAACCACAGAGACCCAGAAGTAGATCGAATCGTCCCCAAAGCTGACCGTACCTTTGTGCCTCGATATGAGCGGCGCATTGCCCGAAACGACGCCCCCGATAGACCACGCGATGCAAAGCGCCCCCAACGCGAAGAGGACAACATACCCCATGACGACGTGAACGCGATGCACTGGAGATGGAAATGCAGCCGCCAGCCGAAGGTAGGCGTTGCGTACCACACCAATGCCAGCCGCTATGACGCAACCCAGCGCCGCGACTGCAGCCACTACCGCAGCGGCCCGCAAGCCAGCAGATGCGGACTCAACCGCACCCGAGGCAGCTAGAAAAACAACGGCCGCGGCCAAGCAAAGACCGGCCAGACCAAGACGGCGTAGTGGTCTCTTCGGCTTTGGCGGTGGCACAACGAGGGGCATGCGGCCTAACGTTGGCGCTGTCCGGCGCGCTGCAAGCGCCGCGAAGCGGCAACCTGCAGCTGCGTGTCCGTGACGAGAGAATTGTTAAATTTCATTACTTGCCCGCACTACATTGGCCTGAGCAAGACGTTCTGCCATGCGAGTTTGCCAGCCAGGCCCGGTGGCTCGCCACCTGGAAACAACATCCATTGGCAAACGCAAGGAGATAAGCTGCCTGGGACTTGCAGACTTGGGGCGGCCCCCCTTTTTAACCACCGCACGGCTAAGTAGCTCATCGGTGAGTTCTGGTAGCTCTTTGTATTCAACAGGCTTTACAACATGCGCATCTACACGCGCAAGGTCAGAGCCCAAAGTACGGGGCGAGGCGTGTTTGTTCACGATCATTTGCCTTTCGCATACTAAAAATATGGCGCACCGCGCCGCGCGGGGTATAGCCGACAACCACCATGCGTCCGGCCAACAGGCCGTAGCAAATGATCCGCTTTTCACCATAGTCCTTGCGCGTATCTTCAACTTCGACAGTCAGGCCATCGAACACGACAACCGAGTCTTCAAAATCCAATCCACGATCTGCCAAAGCCTTTTCACGTTTGGAGGGATCATAGGAGACGTGCACGTGGTTATTGTATATACGAAAACATGAGCTTGCAATCGCAAGCTATCACCACCTCGACACCCAACGCGGTGAAATTTAACGAACAGCGTTTATCCGCCGCGCCGCGATGCCAATGGCAAGCAGCGATCTCAAACGCGGCGGATAAACCTTGTTGGACTGAAGCGCCGCCCCGAAGGCGGGCTTATTGGCGGCAAAGGGGTTTGTAAGCTTGGCGTGCGCGTTCATGCCCAAATTATGGCGGGGGATTGGGTGCGCGGGTTGCTTGGCAGGGCCGATTCCTCACAAATCGTACAGTCCAATGGATGTGCGACATGCCTGCGGGTGATTCGGGCTTATCGATGTGTCCGCACGGCACAGCACCGCCCCTGGCGGGCTTGAACCGATCTGACAAACTGCTGATTTGTGTCGCGCTGTGCCTGGCGGTCACGGCGGCCCCCGATTCTGCGGTGGAATTTTGAACGGACTGCCTGGCGCAGGCAAACGCAGCTGACCCGCCAGGACTGCCGTCACCTGCAATCGGCCCTGCCCGCAACGCGGACACAGCAACACATCGATCTTGGTCACCCTGCCATGAAAGCCTGGGCCGACTCCATCGCCTGCGGGCTGGCTGCAGGCATCTGCAAAGCCGCCCGGGCTGCTGGCAGTTTGACTGCTTTGCAGCTACTGGCCAGCACCCCATAGTGGCGAATCCGCTTGATCCCGCCAGGCAAGATGTGCAACAGGAAGCGGCGCACAAACTCAGCGCCATGCCGCCATGCGCAGTTTGCGGGTCACACTGCCTCGTCCAAGCCCAACTGCTATCCTCTCACCTTCCCTCTCCCCACCCACCCACGCAAGCGCAGTGATAGTGAAATGTGACCGGGCTTTGGTGTGAAATGCGCGTGGAAGCGATGCGTCAAGCCCTCAAAAAAATGGCCAAGCGACAGCTTGACCCATTTTTCAACCCCGCGCGTGCTTTCACTCCAAAACCGCATGCGCATTGCGCTGTCGCTGCGCTGGGCGGGTAGAGCCGTCCCCCCGCGCCAAGCTCCCCTTCAGCCCCGCTCCCGCAGCTTAAACCGCTGAATCTTGCCCGTCGCGGTTTTGGGCAGTTCGTTCACAAATTCGATGTGGCGCGGGTATTTGTAGGGGGCCAGGCGGTCTTTCACAAAGGCTTTCAGCTCGTCTTGCGACACCTGCTGGCCGCTTTTCAGCACCACAAAGGCCTTGGTTTTGGTCAAGCCGTCGGCGTCTTGCACGCCAATAACAGCCGCCTCCAGCACGCCGGGGTGTTGCGCCAAGGTGGATTCCACTTCAAAGGGCGACACGTAAATGCCGCTGACCTTCAGCATGTCGTCGCTGCGGCCGCTGTAGGTGTAGCTGCCGTCGCTGTTGCGCACGTACTTGTCGCCGCTTTTGGTCCAGGCACCCTGAAAGGTTTCGCGCGATTTTTCGCGGTTTCCCCAGTACAGCAGGGCGGCGCTGGGGCCCTGAATGTACAAATCACCGGTTTCGCCATCGGGCACCTCGCTGCCATCGTCGCCACGCAACTCCAGCGTGTAGCCAGGCACAGGCCAGCCCGTGGTGCCGTAGCGCACGCGGCCCGGTGCATTGCTTAAAAAGACGTGCAGCATTTCGGTCGAACCAATGCCGTCAATGATCTCCACGCCGTAGTGGTCGGTAAAACGCTGGCCCAAATCTGCAGGCAGAGCTTCCCCGGCCGATGACGCCAAACGCAACGCCACGGCCGATTTGGCAGGCAAGTTGGGTGACGCCAACATGCCCGCAAAACCCGTGGGTGCGCCGAAAAACACGGTCGGCTTCAGGCCGCCCACCTCGCCCTTCCAGCGTTTGAAGGTCGCATCTGGCGTGGGCCGCTCGGCCATGAGCAAGGTGGTGGCCCCTACGCTCATCGGAAAGGTCAGCCCATTGCCCAAGCCGTAGGCAAAAAACAGCTTGGCGGCTGAAAAACAAACATCATTGGCCGTCAACCCCAAGACTGGCGTGCCATACAACTCAGCCGTCCAGTAGGCGTTGGCATGGGTGTGCACCGTGCCTTTGGGTCGCCCAGTGGAGCCGGATGAGTAGAGCCAAAAACCCGGGTCGTCTGGCCCCGTGGCGGCGGGCGCGGGCAGTTCAGGCTTGCCGTTGATGAATGAATCAAGCGCTACACAAGGCGACGCCAAAGACACGGTGCCGTGGGAGACGATGACGGTTTTAACCTCGGTCGGCACCTGCGCCATGGCAGTCTGCAAAGTAGGAAGCAGCGCGCCAGACACCAAAACCGCCTGCGCACGGCAGTGTTGCAGCATGAAGGCGTAGTCGTCAGCGGTGAGCAGTGTATTGACGGCAACCGGCACCAGGCCTGCGTACAGCGCTCCTAAAAAGCTAACAGGCCAGTCAATGCAGTCGTGCATCAGCAGCATCAAGCGCTCTTCGCGGCGCAATCCGCTGGCCAACAGGCTGCTTGCCATTTGCTGCACGCGCACGGCCAGCTCGCCATAGCTGATGCTGCCCGCGTCATCCACAAAAGCGATCTTGCCGGGTTGAGCGGCGTTGCGCTGCATCAAATGCTGTGCCAGGTTGAATGCTGCGCCTGGGGGCGGCGCGATGGGGGCGTTGGCGGTAGGGCTCATTTTGAAAATCCTGAAAAGGTAGGGCAAAATTGGCGGCGTCAAATTGCTATTATTTATATAGCAAACTATCTAATAAATTCGAGAGCTAGAGGCTTATTTTGTTCATAAATTGTCAATTTTCACCGGTTTTTGGAAAAAAAGAACCTGCAGGTTCTTTTTTCAGTTTTTGACCTGTTTTTGACCCGTTTTGCAGGCTGCAAGCCAGATCACCTGCCAAGCAAAGCGCTGTGAAGGGTTTTAGCCCCCGCTAACTTGCCAAATCTCGTGAGATGAATTATTGTGCTTACTCGAACCATAAAGTCTTTCAATCCGTATGTCAAGCACTATATTGCACAAAACCGCCTTGCTGCCCGAGTTGGCGGATGAGAAGCACCCGTTTTTAGTCGGTCTGGGCCAGCGCGTCAGCAGTTTGCGCGCCCGCCGGGGCATGACGCGCAAGGCGTTGGCGGGGGCGGCTGACGTGTCTGAACGGCATTTGGCCAATATGGAATACGGCGTGGGCAACGCCAGTGTTTTGGTGCTGCTGCAAGTGGCGGGGGCCTTGCAATGTTCGCTGGCTGAACTGGTGGGCGACATCACCACGTCCAGCCCTGAATGGCTGATGATTCGCGAACTTTTGTCGCAAAGCGATGAACCCACCTTGCAGCGCGTGCGCTTGGCTGTGGGCGACCTGCTGGGCCATGCGGGCGCGCAGATGCACAGCGCCAGCACGCCCAGCGCGCGCATCGCCCTGGTCGGTTTGCGTGGCGCTGGCAAATCGACCCTGGGGCAGCTTTTGGCTGACGATTTGGGCTTTCCCTTCATTGAAATGAGCCGTGAAATCGAAAAACTGGCGGGCTGCAGCGTGGCTGAAATTCAGGCGCTTTACGGCGTGGCCGCGTACCGCCGTTATGAGCGGCGCGCGCTGGAAGAGGTGACCAAAAATTACCCGCAAGCCGTGATTGCGGCACCCGGTGGCGTGGTGTCAGACGTGGCCACTTTCAACCTTTTGCTGGCGCAGTGCACCACTGTCTGGTTGCAAGCTGAGCCCGAAGACCACATGAAGCGCGTGATGGCCCAAGGCGACCTGCGGCCCATGGCGGCGAGCAAGGAGGCCATGGCGGATCTCAAAGGCATCTTGGCGGGGCGTGCGGCTTTTTATTCAAAAGCCCGCTTCAAAATTGACACCAGCCAGCAGGCTTTGGAGCCGACTTTTTTGATGCTGCGCGAGGTGGTTCGGCAGACTTTGCAGCTCGAACCGTGAGTTCGTTTGGATAGTTTTGGCGAAACATGCATAAAAATGCTTGACACGGAATTCAAATGTGCAATATCATGCAATTTGCGGTGCTTGGTGTGCACGTGAACCCGACGCAAAGCCCTCGCAAAATAGCCGCCCAGCTATAGCCCAGCCCAGTCCAGCCTAAATTGACCCGTCGCAATAGCAATTTATTGCGTCCCACTGAGGAGCATTTGCCTTGAATACTGTCCTTGAACACCCTGCGTCCACCGCCGCCGCCGTCACGACTGTTGCCAGTCAAAACGCGTCAAGCCAAGTCAATTACCAAACCCACCCTTCAGCCTACCGCCACTGGAAGCTGCAATTCGACGGCCCGGTTGCCACACTGAAGGCTGATTTTGACGAAAACGCGGGCCTGCGCCCCGGCTACAAGCTCAAGCTCAACAGCTACGACTTGGGCGTGGACATTGAGTTGAACGACGCCATCAACCGCATTCGCTTTGAGCACCCCGAGGTGCGTACCGTGGTCGTGACTAGTGCCAAAGACAAAGTGTTTTGCTCGGGTGCCAACATCTTCATGCTGGGCGTCAGCAGCCATGCCTGGAAGGTCAACTTTTGCAAATTCACCAATGAAACCCGCAACGGTTTGGAAGATTCATCCAAACACAGCGGACTGAAGTTTTTGGCCGCCGTGAATGGTGCCTGCGCTGGTGGCGGTTACGAAATGGCCTTGGCCTGCGATGAAATTATTTTGGTGGATGACCGCGCCTCAGCCGTCAGCCTGCCCGAAGTACCGCTACTGGGCGTTTTGCCCGGCACCGGCGGCCTGACGCGCGTGACCGACAAACGCCGTGTTCGCCACGACCTGGCCGATATTTTTTGCACCAGCGTGGAAGGTGTGCGCGGCCAAAAGGCCAAAGACTGGCGCCTGGTCGATGACATTGCCAAACCCGCCGTGTTTGCGCAAAAAGTACAAGCCCGCGCGCTGGAACTGGCCGCCAGCAGCGACCGTCCGGCTGACGGCAAAGGCGTTGAATTAACCCCATTGCACCGCGTGCAAGAAGCGGACGCGCTGCGCTACACGCACGTGACGGTGGAGATTGACCGCAGCAAACGACTCGCGACTTTCACCGTGAAAGCACCCACGGGTGCGCAGCCCACCGACATCGCCGGCATTGAAGCCCAAGGCGTCGCCTGGTACCCGCTGGCCATGGCCCGCGAGCTGGAAGACGCGATTTTGATGATGCGCACGAACGAGCTGGACATTGGCACCTGGCTGATCAAAACCGAAGGCGACGCCGCTGCTGTGTTGGCCACAGACGCCGTGCTGCTGGCGCACCAAAACCACTGGCTGGTGCGCGAAACCATTGGCCTGCTGCGCCGCACGTTCAGCCGCCTGGATGTGTCGTCGCGCAGTTTGTTTGCACTGGTCGAGCCCGGTTCGTGCTTTGCAGGCAGCCTGCTGGAACTGGCCTTGGCCTGCGACCGCATTTACCACCTGGCACTGCCCGATGACGAAGCCCGCGCGCCCAAAATTACCGTGGGAGCGCTGAATTTCGGCCACTACCCCATGGCCACCGACCAAAGCCGCCTGCAACGCCGTTTTTATGAAGAGCAGCCCGCGCTGGACGCCGTACGTGCCGTGGTCGGCCAGCCGCTGGACGCCGACGCCGCCTTCGCCCTGGGTCTGGTGACTGCCAATCCGGATGACATTGACTGGGCCGACGAGGTGCGCATTGCCGTGGAGCAACGCGTGAGCATGTCGCCCGACGCTATGACCGGGCTGGAAGCCAACCTGCGCTTTAACGGCAAAGAGACCATGGCGACCCGCGTGTTTGGCCGTTTGACGGCATGGCAGAACTGGATTTTCCAGCGGCCCAATGCGGTGGGGGAAAAGGGTGCTTTGAAGGTTTATGGCAAGGGCGATAAAGCCACCTTCGACTGGAACAGGGTATGAGGTGCACCCCTGTGTCGACCTTCGGTCGCCTCCCCCTCAAGGGGGCGATGCTTTGGGCCCGGCAAAGCCGGTTCCTTCGCATCTCTCGAACTGGCAATTAACCGTCCGCGAACGGGCCATTGGGCTCAAAGCCGACGCTATTTATTAACTAAGGAAGTCATCATGTCAGCCATCAACTACAGCGAAAAAATCCCCAACAACGTGAACCTAGGCGAAGACCGCACCTTGCAACGGGCCTTGGAGCAGTGGCAGCCCAACTTCATCAACTGGTGGGACGACGTAGGCCCCGAGGGGTCGGTGGACAGCAATGTCTATTTGCGCACGGCCGTGAGCGTGGACCCGCAAGGCTGGGCGCAGTTTGACCACGTGAAAATGCGCGACTACCGCTGGGGCATCTTTTTGAACCCCGGTGCCAGCGACCGCGAAATTGGTTTTGGCGATCACAAGGGCGAGAAAGTCTGGCAAGACGTGCCTGGTGAACACCGCGCCAACCTGCGCCGCATTATCGTGACGCAGGGCGACACCGAGCCTGCATCGGTCGAGCAGCAGCGCCATTTGGGGCTGACAGCGCCCAGCATGTATGACTTGCGCAATTTGTACCAGATCAACGTCGAAGAAGGCCGCCACTTGTGGGCCATGGTGTACCTGCTGCACAAACACTTTGGCCGCGATGGCCGCGAAGAAGCCGAAGCCTTGTTGGAGCGGCGCAGCGGTGACGAAAACAACCCGCGCATTTTGGGGGCCTTCAACGAAGCCACGCCCGATTGGCTGGCGTTTTTCATGTTCACCTACTTCACTGACCGCGACGGTAAGTTTCAATTGGCGGCCCTGGCCGAGAGCGCTTTTGACCCGCTGGCTCGCACCACCAAATTCATGCTGACCGAAGAGGCGCACCACATGTTTGTGGGCGAATCCGGCGTGTCCCGCGTGCTGACCCGCACTGCGCAGGCGATGAACGATTTGAAAACCGACGACGCCGACAAGCTGCGTGCCGCAGGCGTGATCGACATTGCCACCTTGCAGCGCTACACCAACTTTCATTACAGCGTGACGATTGACCTGTTTGGGGCCGACCAGTCCAGCAATGCCGCCACTTTTTACAGCACGGGCATTAAAGGTCGCTATGAAGAAGGCAAGCGCGTGGATGACCATGTGTTGAAGGGCCAAACCTACAAAATTTTGGAAGCTGTGAATGGCCAGTTGGTGGAAAAAGAAGTGCCCATGCTGAACGCCTTGAACGAGGTGTTGCGTGACGATTTCATCAAAGACTCGGTCGCGGGTGTGTCGCGCTGGAACAAAGTGCTTGAAAAAGCTGGTTTGCCACACCGCCTGACGGTGCCGCACAAGGCGTTTCACCGCAACATTGGGGCATTGAGCGGCGTGAAGGTGTCGCCTGATGGCCGCGTGGTGTCTGAAGCTGAATGGGCTGCCAATGTAGGTAAGTGGTTGCCCACCAACGAAGACCGCGCCTTTGTCGCGAGCCTGATGGGCCGTTGTGTGGAGCCCGGTGAGTTTGCCAACTGGATCGCACCACCCAATATGGGGATCAACAAGCAGGCGGTTGATTTTGAGTATGTTCGGTTTGCTTGATTGATTGGTCACGTTTTGATGGACGGTTTTAGAGAGTCAGCGAGTGGGATCGGGATCGGATGTAAGTCCGTGGGCGCGAGCCGGTTGGCGCGTCACTCAGCTCCGCGGCTGTCCCCCGCCCTTCGGGCTCCTCCTTGATGCCGCTGCGCTGAATGCCACGCCAACCAGCTCTGGTGAGCGGCTTGGGGTTGGTTTTGGTATCTGTATTGGTATTGGCACTGCAACGGTTGAAAACCCAGCACACTTCCAAGCTTAGGAGGCTGGGTTGGGTGGCGCAGCGAAATCAAGGAGGAGCCGAAGGCGGGGGACATTCGCGTAGCTACCCAACTCGGCCTCCCGGGCTCGTCAACCACCTAAGGCCAAACGGGCCGTTTTGTTTTGTTTTTGTGGATTCGGTAAAGGGTCTCTACTTACCCGTTTTAAAAGCAGCCTGGACCCCACAACTTTCCCTAAAATTGAGTCACCAAAAAACGAGGAATTACCATGGGCATGTCTGAATCGGCGGTTATCAACCAGCATTTGATTGACCCCGAAATCTGCATTCGCTGCAACACCTGCGAGGCAACTTGCCCGGTGGGGGCCATCACACACGATGACCGCAATTACGTCGTCAATGCGGACATTTGCAACGCCTGCATGGCCTGCATATCGCCTTGCCCAACCGGGTCGATTGACAACTGGCGCACCATGCCGCGCACCATCGCCTACACGCCTGCCGCGCAACTGACCTGGGACGAACTTCCGCCAGAGTTGACGGCTGACGAACTGGCCGAAGCCGGGGTGAGCGCAGAAGTGAGCGCAGGCTCCGTTTTAGGCAACCAAGCCGCCATAGATGGACAAACGACCGCCAGTGGCGGGCAAACCGACGGTGCCAATGCGGGGTCTGCGCCCACCAGTGGGCAGTTTGGTTCGGTTTTGCCACCGTGGTCTGCGGCGCACGCCTACACCAACCTTTATGGTCCCAAAGCCGCTGAAAAAACCATCATCGCCACCGTCAGCGGCAATGTGCGCGTGACCGAAGTGGGCCGCACGGCGGGGCACGATTACGACACCCACCACATCGTGCTCGACTTTGGCACCATGCCTTTTCCGGTGCTTGAAGGGCAGTCCATCGGCATCGTTGCACCCGGCTTGGATTCCAACGGCAAACCGCACCACGCCCGCCAATACTCCATCGCCAGCCCGCGCAATGGTGAACGCCCGGGTTACAACAACCTGTCGCTCACCATCAAGCGCGTGCTGGAAGACCACAGCGGCCGCCCGGTGCGCGGCGTGGCCAGCAATTTCGTGTGCGATTTGAAGGTGGGTGACAAAGTCGAGGTCATCGGCCCGTTTGGCGGCAGCTTTTTAATGCCCAACCACCCGAAAAGCCACATCGTCATGATCTGCACCGGCACCGGCAGCGCCCCCATGCGCGCAATGACCGAATGGCGCAGGCGGCTGCGGCAATCGGGCAAATTCGAGGGTGGCAAGTTGATGCTGTTCTTTGGCGCTCGATCCAAGGAAGAACTGCCTTATTTCGGCCCTCTGCAAAGCCTGCCCAAGGACTTTATCGACATCAATTTTGCGTTTTCACGCACGCCCGGCGCGCCCAAGCGCTACGTGCAAGACGCGCTGCGTGAGCGGGCCGCCGACGTGGGTTTGCTTTTGAACGACCCGAACACTTTTTTCTACGTGTGCGGCCTGAAAAGCATGGAAGAGGGCGTGTTGCTGGCGCTGCGCGATGTGGCGCAGCAAGTGGGCTTGTCATGGGACGCCCTGGGTGCCACGCTGAAGCGCGAAGGGCGGCTGCATCTGGAGACGTACTAGGCGCTGGTTTGCGCGTCAGGCTTGTCAGCTTGGCAGTTCGACCAGGTGATTTGGGCTTGAAATGCTATATTAATAATAGCAAACTATCTATATTATTCGAGATCTAGAGGCGTATTTTGTTCATATTTTGACAATTTTCGGACGTTTTTGAAAAAAAAGAACCTGCAGGTTCTTTTTTTCTAAAATTGGCCCAAATTGAACCCTATTGAACCCTATTGAACCCCATCAAACCGGGGCCGCTTCTAGCCCCCTTCAGCCGCCAGACTTTTTGCGCCGCGTGAACAAACCCGCCAACGCCAGCCCCATCAGCGCCAAACTGCCCGGCTCGCTCACCGGCGTTGCCGCATTGGCCGCGCGAATGGCGGCGGTTTCCAAATCCCAGTAGGCGGGCAGGGTGTCCCAGGGGTTCAAGTCTAGGCCCTGGTCGTCAGTCACAAATATGTAGCCCGCATTGCGCGCTTGGGCCAGGGCAATGGCGCTAAGCATCTCGGCGGCGGTGGGCACGTTGTACAGCAGGTGGGCAAAGTTGCTGGCGGGGTACAGCGCATTCCAGGGCGACGGCACGTAGCCAGAGTAGCCGGTGCGGTTTTCAAACGTCACCACTGTGTCGGCAGAGCGCACGCCGCCGTGGTTGATGTAGCTTTCAGTCGTTGGTGTGCCGGGGTTGCCCACCACGTTCCAGCCGCTGTCAATGCCTTTCAAGCCGCTGTACAGCGCTTCGTAGAACCCTAAGGCGGCGGGGGTGTCGACATTAGTGAACTCATCGACAAAAATGCCGTCCACGCTGTACCAGTCTTTGTAGCGCGACGCGCAGGCCAGCACGTCGCCCACGCTGTAGGTGCTGCCTGACGCGGGCTGGCAGGTGCTTGTGGGGTTGACGTTTTGGCCCAGGTAGCCTGATGGCACGTAGCCCAACACGCGGCCGCCGGCTGCACGAAAAGTATTGATTGCCGTCACGTAGTCTGAATTGGCCGCCGTACCAGGGCCGCTGCCGGGGTTCATGATGGCGGTGATGGGCGTGCCCGCTGCGGCGGCGGCTGTCATCTGGTCCCAGGCGCTGCCTGCAAAACCGGGGTAAAAATAGGCGGGCACCAGCAGTTCAATTGGGGCCGCCTGTGCTGCCGGGGCGGCGCTTAGCCCCAAGGCGGTGGTCAACGTGGTGGCAAGGGTCATGAACAAAGGGCGCATAAAGTCAGGCGGGTTGGGGGTCGGCGTGCTTGGCAATTCACGTCCAATGGGACACGGCGAGGGCCAGTTTCCGGGGCCAAACTTACTTGCCGCTGTCGGTCGGGGTCAGGGCTTGTTTTGATACCAAAAATTACATTTCTTAGGTGCATTTGCGACGCGGCATCAGCGGTAACTCGCCAGGTGAATATTGGTCTCGGTGCTGCGAATGCCAGCAATCAGCCGAATGCGCTCCAAAATTTCAGACAAGTCTTTGGTGGACCTGGCCTCTAGTTCGGCCAGCAAGTCCCAGCGGCCATTGGTGTCGTGCAGCGCGGCCACGCCGGGTTCGCCCAACAGGCTAGCAATCACCTGGCGTGTGGTGTTGCCGTCGACCAGCACGCCCATCCACGCGCGAATGCGCTCGGGCTCGGACTCGGGGCGCAGTCGCACGGTGTAACCCACGATGACTTGGTCGTCCTCAAGCTTGCGGATTCGGTTGGTTACCGTGCCGCGAGACACTTTGAGTTTGTGCGCCAAATCGGCCACGTTCAGGCGGGCGTTTTGGCGCAGCAGGGCGATGAGGGCTTGGTCGGTGGCGTCCATCGGGTTTTTTCTAACGTTTTGCAAATAATTTCTGCTATTTTGCACAAATTATTACTTAAACGGTAGATTTTTGGCTATTTGAATTGACACGTGCTTGCGAGAAACTACTTTTCAGGTTCTGCATCGTGGTTTTGAAGCACTCGTTTGTGCACCCCATGTCGGCCTTTTCAGGAGATCAGCATGACACACTTCGTTCAATTGAGCCCACTTCAGAGCCTCAACTGCAAGGCAATGCCTACCACCACGGCCACGCCGACCACCACGACCACCACGACCACCACGACATTCCTGAGTGTGGCAAAGGTGGTCAAAATCATCCGCGCCAAGGGCCTGAACAACTGCCTGGCCGGTATAGCCGCCAACATTCACAGCGACTTTTTGCGGTGGAACGCGTTTGACAAATCCGCCCGCCTGGCCAGCCACAGCCCATTGGGTGCGATTGAGTTGATGCCAATTTCAGACGGCAGCACTTACAGCTTCAAATACGTAAATGGCCACCCGCAAAACCCTACGCTTGGTTTGCCCACGGTCATGGCCTTTGGCCTGTTGGCCGACGTGGCCACGGGCATGCCGCAGCTTTTAAGCGAGCTGACCCTCACCACCGCCTTGCGCACTGCCGCCACCAGCGCTGTGGCCGCGCGAGCGTTGGCACGGCCCAACAGCCGCGTCATGGCGCTGATTGGCAACGGCGCGCAAAGCGAATTCCAGGCGCTGGCATTTGCCCATTTGCTGGGCATTGAAGAAATCAGGCTATTCGACATTGACCCCCAAGCCACCGCCAAGCTGGTCGCCAATTTGCGCGGCGCGGGCCTCAAACTGGTCGTGTGCAGCAGCGTGGGCGAGGCTGTACAAGGCGCAGACATCGTGACCACCGTCACCGCTGACAAAACCCGTGCCACCATTTTGACGCCCGACATGATCGAACCCGGCATGCACATCAACGCCGTGGGTGGCGACTGCCCCGGCAAAACCGAGCTGCACGCCGACGTGCTGCGCGCTGCCTCCGTGTTTGTAGAGTACGCGCCGCAGACGCGCATCGAAGGCGACATTCAGCAAATGCCAGCCGACTTCTTGGTGACCGAACTGTGGCAAGTGCTGGCAGGCAAAGCGCCAGGGCGGCAAACCGAGTCACAAGTCACCGTGTTTGATTCAGTCGGCTTTGCGCTGGAAGACTTTGCCGCCCTGCGCTTCATGCGCGACGCCGCGCTGGAGTTGGGACTGGGCGAACAACTGGTTTTGGTGCCTGACATGGCGAACCCGAAGGATTTGTTTGGCGCTTTGGGGCCGGAGGCTTTGGTGGCGGCTAAACGCTCCAGCTCTCACCTAGCGCATGCGCTTGCCGTAACACCAGTTCAATCGCGGCGTCCTGCAAATCTGGCGGGTACTTGTATTTGCGCAATATCCGCTTAACCATAAGCCGCAGTTTGGCTTGCACGCCTTCGCGTTCAGACCAATCCACAGTCAGGTTTTGGCGCAGATTTTCTGTCAATTCGTGGGCAATTTTTTTCAGCGTCTCGTCGGTCAGCTCGCGCACGGCAGACTCGTTGTTCGTCAAGGCATCGTAAAACCGCACTTCGTCCTCGGTCAAACCCAGCTCATCCCCACGTGACGCTGCCTCACGGAATTTTTTGGCCATCGCCAGCAGCTCTTCCATGACCTGCGCAGTCTCGATAGAGCGATTCTGGTAGCGTGTGATGACATTCGCCAACATGTCAGAAAACCGTTTGTCTTGCACGACATTGCTGGCAAAGCGGCTCTTAATTTCGCCCTCCAACAGTCGCTCCAGCAACTCCACGGCCAGGTTTTTCTCGGGCAGACGGCTAACTTGAGCCAAAAATTCATCATCTAACAAGCCGATATTGGGTTTGTCCAAGCCAACCGCTTCGAATATGTCCACCACAGATTCAGACACCACGGCTGAGTTGATGATTTGGCGAATCGCAAATTCGCGGGCTTCGTCAGTCCTGCGCTGGGTAGAAAGCTCGCGCTTGGTCAGAATCACCTTCACGCCCTGGAAGAATGCAACCTCTTCACGCACAGCTTTGGCATCGTCCAAAGTGCAACACAGCGTGAAGGCCTTTGCCATCGCAAGCGCCAGGTCTGCAAACCGTTTTTTGCCTTCCTTGACTCCCAAAACATGGTTGGCAGCACCCGCCAGCATGCGGTGCCCCGCCGTCAAAAAGCGGCTGTAATCAAAACCATGCAGCAGGGCGCGCAGCGCGTCCATTTTTTCCAGCACCAGGCTGAGAGCTTCACTGGCATCCACGGTCGGCCGGCCGCGCCCGCTAGACTGGGTGTACTCCTTCATGGCAGCCCTAAGCTCATGGCCAATGCCAATGTAGTCCACCACCAAGCCGCCCTGCTTGTCTTTGAACACGCGGTTCACCCTGGCAATGGCCTGCATCAAGTTGTGGCCCTTCATGGGCTTGTCGACGTACAGCGTGTGCACACAAGGCGCGTCAAAGCCGGTTAGCCACATGTCTCGCACGATCACCAGGCGCAGCGGGTCGGTTGGTTCTTTGAATCGCTTTTCAAGTCGCTTTTTGGTGTGAGCGCTGTAAATATGGGGTCGCAACAGCGCTTTGTCGCTGGCCGAGCCTGTCATGACAATTTTGACCGCACCCAGCTCAGGGTCAGCACTGTGCCAATCTGGGCGCAACTTGATGATTTCATCGTACAAGTGGACGCAAATCTCGCGACTCATCGCAACAATCATTGCTTTGCCTGTTTGCGCTTTGTTGCGCTCCTCAAAATGGGCCACCAGATCAGCCGCCACGCTGACCACACGGGGCTGCGCGCCCACCACTTTTTCCAGGGCCGCCCAACGGCTTTTAAGCTGCGACTGAATGCCTTCTTCTTCCCCTTCGGCAAGCTCATCGACTTCCGAATCCATTGCGGCCAAATCCACTGCATTCAGGCTTAGCTTTGCCAACCGGGACTCGTAATAAATGGCGACAGTCGCACCATCTTCCTTGGCCTGCTGCATGTCGTAGACATGAATGTAGTCGCCAAACACGGCTCGCGTGTCCCGGTCTTGGCTGTTGACGGGGGTTCCAGTGAAGGCAACAAAAGTGGCGTGGGGCAATGCATCGCGCAAGTGCTGCGCGTAGCCTGCCTCGTAACGCTCCATGTACTCAGGCGGCGCAAATTCAACCTGATGTTGCGGGGCCAGTCCGTCGCCAGTGGTAAGCGGCCTGGCCGCGATTTTTCGCATCTTCAACTTGGCTTCAAAACCATATTGGGTTCGGTGCGCTTCATCTGCTATCACCACGATGTTGTGGCGTTCGGACAGCACGGGGAAGCTGTCTTCATCCTCCCCTGGCATGAACTTCTGGATCGTCGCAAACACGATGCCGCCTGATGGCCGGTTGGTCAACAGCGAGCGCAGTTCCTGCCGCGTGCGCGCCTGCACCGGTTGCTCACGCAACAAGTCGGTGGCCAGGCTGAACACGCCAAATAGCTGACCGTCCAAATCGTTGCGGTCGGTGATGACGACGATGGTCGGGTTCTCCATCGCGGGCTCCTGCATCACACGCGCGGCAAAACAGGTCATGGTGATGCTTTTGCCGCTGCCTTGCGTGTGCCAGACTACGCCGCCCTTACCTCTGACTTGAGGGTTACCGCCGGGACGCGATGCCAACACCACGCGCTCAATGGCCGTGCGCACCGCGTGGAACTGGTGGTAGCCGGCGATCTTTTTAACAATGCTGCCGCTTTCACCACCCTCTTCAAACAACACAAAATAACGCAGGTAGTCCAACAGATACTGTGGTGCCAGCACCCCGCGCACCAGTGTTTGCAACTCGTTGAACTCGCCAAGCGGGTCGAGGGCGACACCGTCGATCGTGCGCCAAGCCATGAAGCGCTCAGCGTCGCTGCTGAGCGACCCCATCAACGCCTGCGTGCCGTCTGAAATTACCAGCACCTCATTGGTCTGGAACACATCCGGAATCTGCTCCTTGTAGGTCTGGATTTGGTCAAACGCCTTCCACACATCGGCGTTTTGATCGGCCGGGTTCTTCAACTCCAGCAGCACCAGCGGCAAACCGTTAACAAACAAAACAATGTCAGGTCGCCGCGTGTGGCGTGGGCCTTTGATGGAAAACTGGTTCACTGCCAGCCAGTCGTTTTGCAAGTGTGCTGCCCAGTCGATCAGCCGCACAAAGTCGCCGCGCGTCTCGCCGTCTTTTTGATACTGCACTGGCACACCCGCCACCAGCAGGCGGTGGAATTGCCGGTTGGCGCTGAGCAAAACGGGAATGCCTAAGTCTTGCACTTGCTTGAATGCGTCTTCGCGGGCAGATGCGGGAATACTGGGGTTGAGTCGGTCAATCGCCGCCCGCAGGCGCGAAGCCAAAATCACTTGCCGATAGTTGTCTCGCTCGGGCGCGGGGCCGTCGTGTGCGATGTCGCGGCCGTAGATAGGCGTGTAACCCACGTCGACCAGCCAGGCCAGGGCTTCCTGTTCCAGCTGGTCTTCGGTCATCGTGACAACAGCTCTATATACGCTGGGTAGCTGTAACTGCGGTTCTTCTTCTGCCCGGTCTGCTCCGTGACAACACCCAGCCGCTCCAAAACCTGAATGGCCGCTGCGGCCGTGGGTGAGGTTGTCCCCAGCTTTTGCCGAACTTGGCTTATGGTGAAGCGTGGCATCATGGGCAGCAATTCGAATAAGCGGTAACTTGCGGGGCTGGCTGTGGCGGCAGCCACCAGGCGGCGGCGATCTGCGGCAACCAGGCTGGCAATGGCCACAATGTTTCGCTCAGCTTCTGCGGCAGCCTCTGCTACGCCCTCTAGAAAGAAGGCCACCCATCCCTCCCAATCACCTTCGGTCCGAACACTCGACAGGCGGCGGTAATATTCCGCTTGATGCCGCTTCAGATAACCGCTCAGGTACATCAGCGGCTCAGGCAGCAAACCCCAGTGCTCAAGCAGAGCCCCAATCAACAGGCGCCCCATACGACCATTGCCATCCAAAAACGGATGAATGGTTTCAAATTGCACGTGGATTAGCGCTGCTTTGACAAGCGGGGGCAGATCTGGCGGCGAGAGGTGAATGAAGTTCTCTAGGGCGGCCAACAGCTCGGGAAGATTTTGCACCGGAGGCGGCACAAACACCGCGTTACCCGGCCGTGTGCCGCCAATCCAGTTTTGCGAACTGCGCAATTGACCGGGTTGCTTGCCCTGGCCGCGTGTGCCATCCATCAGCAAGCGGTGCGCGTTGCACAGCAGGCGCACGCTCAGCGGAAGACCGGCTGGATCGCGCAGGTTGTTTTGCACCAACCGGAATGCCCGCAGGTAGTTCCACACCTCTTGCACATCGTCTGTATTTTCGATGGCAAAGCCTGCTTCATCGTTCAGCAAATCAACCAGCGTCGCTTGCGTGCCTTCGATTTGAGAGGTCAAGAGCGCTTCTTTGCGCACAGCGCTGTAGAGCAACCAGTCCACCGAAGGCACCAGCCCCGACACGCCAGATAACCGCGCCAGGGCCAATTCAGCCAACCGATTGGCTGCCGCATACGATTCAGTGGCCAAAGCTGGCTTGTCCGGCGGCAAAGCGTGAGGCACAAACGCACGCACAGGCTCACCCAAAGTGGTGGACATCACATAAATGCCAGTGGAACGCATGGATTGAAAGACTGCTTTAATATGGCCTTTTGTATTAAAGCATGCTTTAATTTGATTGGGTCAAATGAAAGCCAACTTTCAACCCGCATTTCGCCGCAAATCGCCCCGCATGAACACGTAAAGCGCCTCCGCTATGCCACGTCCCCGTTGTCTGTTCTGCCCTGAAACGCACGCGGACTATGCCGCCATCGGCAGCACTTCTTTCTCAATCTTGCGCGTGAGCGCCTTTTGCGCCACCTTGACCTCATAGGCGGTTTGCAGATTCATCCAGCTTTGCACATCGCCGCCAAAGTAGCGCACCAGCCGCATCGCGGTATCAACCGTCACGCCACGCCGCTCCAGCACGATGTCGTTCACGCGCGACGCGGGCACTTTGAGCGCTTGCGACAAGGCGTTT
>JANPCR010000249.1:0-1927 GCA_031431035.1 Rhodoferax sp. | reverse complement strand
CCGCACGTCTGGCCGTGGCAATTGTCGTTTGCTGAAGGCTCCCCGTGGTTGGACAAACGCGTGCGCCAAGCCGCCAACTTGTGCGTTGACCGCAGCGGCATGCTCAAATTATTGGGCGGCATGATGGGCGTGCCCAAAGGCACCGTCACGCCCGGACATCCGTGGTGGGGCAACCCAAAATTTGACATTCGCTATGACCCGGAAGCTGCTAAAAAGCTGATGGCCGAAGCTGGGCACAGTGTCGCCAAGCCACTCAAAGTCAAGGTGCAAATATCTGCTTCAGGCTCGGGCCAAATGCAGCCACTGCCGATGAACGAATTTGTGCAGCAGTCCCTCAAAGGCTGCGGCTTTGACGTGCAGTTTGACGTGATCGAATGGAACACGCTGTTCACCAACTGGCGCAAAGGTGCCAAAGACCCTTCGGCCAACGGCGCCAACGCAATCAACGTGAGCTACGCGGCGATGGACCCGTTCTTTGCGATGGTCCGCTTTACCAGCACCAAGACCTTCCCGCCGGTGTCAAACAACTGGGGCCTTTTTGGCAACGCAGAGTTTGACAAGCTGATTGCCGACGCACGCACCAGCTTCGACGAGAAAAGCCGCGATGCCGCGCTGGCGAAACTGCACGCCCGCATTGTTGAAGAAGCCCCCTTCGTCTGGATTGCACATGATGTCGGCCCGCGCGCCATGAGCCCCAAAGTCAAAAACGTGGTGCAGCCACGCAGTTGGTTTATTGACATTGCCACCATGACGATGGATTAATCGCCACGGCCTTCGCGCATTGTTTGCTTATCTAATCCGGCGCATCACCTACGCCCTGCCCATCATGCTGGGCGTGGCGCTGGTATGCTTTGCGCTCGTTCACTTAGCACCGGGCGACCCGCTGGTGTCTATCTTGCCGCCCGATGCGTCGCAAGAACTTGCGGCGCAAATGCGCGAGCTGTACGGCTTTAACCGCAGTTACCCCGAGCAGTTTGCAAGCTGGGTGTGGCGCGCAGTACAAGGTGATTTAGGGACATCCATTGCCAGCGGCAGGCCAGTGGCATCCGAGGTACTGCGGGCAGTCAGCAACACACTGCGGCTGGCAGCGGTAGCTACATTCATTGGGTTTATTTTCGGCTGCCTGTTTGGTTTTGTAGCAGGTTACTTTCGCAACTCCTGGGTTGACCGCGCCGCATCGGTGCTGTCGGTGCTGGGTGTCAGCGTGCCGCACTACTGGCTGGGCATGGTGATGGTCATTGTGTTCGCCGCTATTTTGAACTGGCTGCCCGCCACCGGCATGGGCACCGGTGATGTGTGGGCCTGGGACTGGGAGCACCTCAAGTACATGGTGTTGCCAGCACTGACCATGTCAGTGATTCCCATGGGCATCATCGCCCGCACCGTGCGGGCACTGGTGGCTGACTTGCTGGATCAAGAATTCATCGTGGGCCTGCGCGCCAAGGGGTTGACGCAGTTTGGCATCTTCAAACACGTCGTAAAAAACGCCGCGCCCACCGCACTGGCGGTGATGGGTTTGCAACTGGGTTATTTGCTGGGCGGCTCGATTTTGATTGAGACGGTTTTCTCATGGCCGGGCACCGGTTTCCTGCTGAACTCCGCGATCTTCCAGCGCGACTTGCCGCTGTTGCAAGGCACTATATTGGTGCTGGCCATGTTTTTTGTGGTGCTTAATTTGCTGATTGATGTGGTGCAAACGCTGCTTGATCCGCGTATTGCACGGGCCTGAATATCAATTTTCGATGACGGCCCTCACCGCAAACCAATCAGCCCTGCAATTGGTAGAGCGCTCGCCGGGTTACTGGCGCTCTGTATTCACGCGACTGATGCGTGACAAGGTGGCGCTTGGCGCTGGTTTGGTGATTTTGACGCTGCTTTGCATGGCGGTGTTTGGCCCCTATGTCGTGCCCGCAGACCCCTACCAATC
>JANPCR010000248.1:0-2909 GCA_031431035.1 Rhodoferax sp. | reverse complement strand
GAATTTGGACAGCTTCATGTCTGGCCCCATGGCCGTGCTGTCGTCCAGCGTGAAGGTGATGGGCAAGTCACTGACCTTGCGTTTCAAAATCGCCAAAGGCATGCGCGGGCCCTCTGCCGCGCGGGCAAAGATAAACACCGTGTCGTCAGGTGAGGCCTTGCCAGCCAGGGCGGGCGACAGGCTGACCACGCCGCTGACGGTGCCGGCGCTGCTGGAGGTCGCGGCCACTGCGGCACCAGCAGGAGCAACCTGTGCGATCGTGCCGACCTGCGCGGTGGGCGCGGTGGGCGCAGTGGCTGCGGCAGCGGCAACTGGACCGCTTTGCCCACTTTGTCCCACCTGCGCGGCTTCCAGGCTGCGGTCCAGCCCGGCGGCAAATTCACTGCCCGCTGGGGCCAACTGCCGCGCTTTGCTCCAGGCGCGGGCGGCGCCCGCAAAGTCTTTGCGTTCATACGCTGCGCTGCCCGCCAAAGCCAGGGCTTTGATATTTTGCGGGTCGAGTTTGAGTGCGCGAGCAATCAGCGCTTCAGGCGCACCCAGGGCACTTTGGCCTTGCAGCATCGCCATCACATCAGCGTGGTCGGCCCAAAGTTGGGCGTTGTCGGGGGCGAGTTCAGTCGCCCGTTTGAAGGCGCGGTCGGCTTCGGCAAACCGCTGCATGGCCGCGTAAGTGCGGGCCAGCATTTCCCAAGCTTTGGGGTCAACGGGTTGGCCAGGTTCAGGGTTTTCAAGCCGCTGGGCCAGTTTGGCCACCATAGCTTCAAACTGCTCGGCGGTCACCTCGCCCTCGGGGTCGCCCGTCGCATTGGCCGCCACTGACTGGCCGCTCAGCGATTGTGGATTGCCCAGCAGGCCATACAAACCAACCGCCATCGCACCAATCATCAATGTCACGACAGCGGCTGTCCGCGTGGATCGGCTGGCTGGCCCACCCGAAGGTGCGGCCATGCCCAGTTGTCGGTCAGGGGTTGATTCTTCCAGCGCGCGGCGTTCAATTTCAGCCTTGGCTTGGGCATGCTGAGCCAAGTCCAATCGGCCCGCTTGCAAATCGGCATCGATCTGCAACAGCTGTTCTCGCAAAATCGCCAAACTGGTTTGCTGCGGGCTGTTAGCGGCAAGGTCGGTCGAAGCGTTTGTGTCGCCAGCAGAGCCCTGCGTTAGCGAGACGTTTGGCTCTTGACTGCGCCGCTTTAAAAGTGTCGGCAAAACAAAGGCCAAAGCCAGCAGCACCAGCGCTGCGGCGTAAATCCAAAACAAACTCATGGTTGACTGCTTTCCCGCCCTGTGTGAGAAGCGCCGCTTAAAAGCCGCTGCGCTTCCATTGATTCTTCGGCACTCAGGCCTTCTGGCTGCTCAGAGGAGCGCCTGCGCCGCACATTGAAAAACAACACGGCAATGGCCGCCAGCAGCAGCGCAAATGGGCCAACCCACAGCAACACAGTGGTGGTTTTCAAAGGGGGCCGGTACAGCACAAAATCGCCATAACGTTCGACCATGAAATCCAAAATTTGCTGCTGCGACTGGCCCTGCATCAGCTTGATGCGAATCTGCTTGCGCAGGTCCACCGCCAAGTCGGCGTGGGACGCGGCAATGGTCTCGTTTTGGCACACCAGGCAACGCAATTCTTCAGAAATCGCCATCACGCGGGCTTCCAGCGCCGGGTCGGCGGCCATAGGCACGGCTTCTTTGGCGGCAACTGAGACGCCCAGGCCCATACCCCACAACAGCATCAAACACATGGCGAATTTTTTGAAATGAACCGTCACCTCAGACCCCCAGCTTTTTGATGAGCGGCAGAATCGTGCCTGCCAGCACTTCGGGTGTGACCGGGCCGATGTGCTTGAGGCGAATCACGCCCGCTTTGTCGATGACAAAAGTCTCTGGAACACCATACACCCCAAAGTCAATGCCGACCAAGCCTTCGGTGTCTGACAAAGACTGTTTGTAGGGGTCGCCAAAATTGGCCAGCCAGCGCTGGGCGTCGTCGCGTTTGTCTTTGTAGTTCAGCCCGTAAATCGGCACCGTGGTGGTTTTGGCAAAATCGACCAGCAGCGGGTGCTCGACCCGGCAGGCCACGCACCAGGACGCCCAGACGTTCAAAATCCAGACCTGGCCGCGCAGGTCTTGGGCCGACAGCGTTTTGTCAGGTGCGGCCAGCAAAGGCAACTGAAAAGCGGGTGCGGCTTTGTTGATCAACGGCGAAGGCACCTCGCGAGGCTTCAGCTGCAAACCCACTGCCAAAAAGCCCACCATCACAACAAACACCAGCAGCGGCAACAAATAGCGTTTCATCTTTGGCGTTTCATCTTTGTCAAATCAGCTTGAAGGAATTGAATGAACGTTCACTTGGAGGCTGAAGGCGTTGCCATCGACGGTGTGACCAGTTGAGGCAAGCCCGGCACCCTCTCCGCGTCACTTACCGCGCCACTTGCAGCGCCAGAAACGCTCATCGCCTTGCTGCGGCTGGCCTTGAGCACGCGGTACCGTCGATCCGATATCGCCAGCACACCGCCCAAAGCCATCAGCACGCAACCGCCCCAAATCCAATTGACAAAGGGTTTGTGGTGAACGCGAATACTCCAGGCTGTGGCGCTCACGGGTTCGCCCAGAGCCACATACAAGTCGCGGGCAATGCCACGGTCAATGGCGACCTCGGTCATGGGCGAGCGGCTCACGTTGTAGACGCGCCGCTCGGGCGCGAGGGTTGACACGGGCTGGCCATCGCGGCTGACCACCAGCTTGGCGCGGGAAGCCGTGTAGTTGGGGCCGCGAATCTGTTCAATGGCCTCCAAACGGAAGGTGTAGCCGCCCGCCGTGGCGGTTTCGCCGGGCTCCATGCGCACGTCACTTTCGGTCTGAAAGCTGCTGACCACGGTGACCCCGACAATGAAAACCGCCACGCCAAAATG
>JANPCR010000247.1:0-28490 GCA_031431035.1 Rhodoferax sp. | reverse complement strand
TCAATGCCGTGCTGGCGCGCCAGCACATTCACGGCGGCACCCCCAGCCAGAAAGTTTTCAACCATCTGCCAGGTCACGTCACTGGGGTAGGCCGAAACCCCCCGGGCGGCCAAGCCATGGTCGCCAGCAAACACCACCAGTTGCGGGTGTTCCAGCACGGGCGACTCGGTGTCCAAAATTTGACCCAACTTCATGCCCAAAGACTCAAGCTGGCCCAGCGAACCCAGTGGCTTGGTTTTTTGGTCTAGCCTGTGTTGCAGCTTCTGATTCAGAGCGGGGTTGCTGATGTCAGCCAAGATGGGAAAAGTCGAGTTCATTTTTTGAAGCGGTTGTGGTTAAGGGTGGGGTCTAGGAACTTCGTTTCAGGCAGCCACTGCGGCAGGCGCAATCAAGCAATCAGCTTCTGTAACACCCCAGGTTCGAAATGCTTCTCGATGTAGTCGGCAAGTCCCTCAAACACTGAGTCCAGCGTGGGAGCTTCTGCACCAAACAAAGCGTGCAGCACGCGAGCGTCCTCAAACAGGCCGTGCAGGTACACGCCCAGCACGTTGCCCTGCGTGTTTTGCCAGGCCAGGTCGCCCGGCATCACGGCACGGGCCACATCGCCTGCTTTGGCCATGGCAGGGTGCTGCGTGGTTTGGCCGTGGTGAATTTCATAGCCTTGCACAGCAATGTCAGCCAATTGCGCCCAGGGAGACGCAGACGCTGAGAAGCTCGTTAGCCCGTCAAATTGGGCCTGCGTGTGCTTCACAGTTTTATCAATCGCAAACACGGTGACCAAAGGCAACAGGCCCAGGCCCGGCCCGTTGCCGTCAATTTCATGTGGGTCAATCAGCGCTTCTCCCAGCATCTGCAAGCCACCACAGATACCCAATACGGCACCGCCCTGCTCCGCGTGTCGCGCTATGGCGGCGTCCAGCCCTTGCTTGCGCAACCAGGCCAGATCGCCGCTGGTGTGCTTGGAGCCAGGCAAAATAATCCAGTCAGTCGCCGCATTCAGGCCCGCCAGTTCCGCTGGACTGCGCACCCATTGCAGGCGAATTCCAGGCACGTTTTTGAGTGGCTGAAATTCATCAAGGTTGCTGATGCGCGGGTAGGCGATGACGGCGATGGTGCGAGTGACAGCACCGGCGTTCAGGGTCCGGTCGTCAAAAATACCGTCCTCCTCAGGCAGGCCATGCTGCCACCACATTGGCAATGTAGCGACCGTCGGCACACCAGTCAGATCTTGCAGCATCTGCGGGGCCGGGGCCAACAGGGCGGCATCGCCACGAAATTTATTGAGCACATAACCCCTGATCAGCGCGCGCTCTGCCTCGGGCAATAGCGCCCAAGTGCCGTACAGGTGCGCAAAGGCACCACCCCTGTCAATGTCTGTGACCAGCAGACACGCGGCGTTGCAGTGCAACGCCACGCGCATATTGACAATATCGCTGGCCGCCAGGTTGATTTCGGCAGGCGAACCTGCGCCTTCAATGACGACCACATCGTTTTCTGCACACAAGTCGTCCAGCGCCTGCGCAATCACTGGCCACACCAGGGCGCTACGGCCCCGCCAAGGCATGTTGGACAGCCCCTCACTGACCCGCCCCATCAGCACGACCTGACTGTGCGTGTCGCGTTCAGGTTTGAGCAGCAATGGGTTCATGCGCACATCAGGCAAAGCGTTTGCAGCAAGTGCCTGAAAGTACTGCGCTGAGCCAATTTCGCCCCGACCATTTCCAGAGGCCACCACCCTTGCGTTGTTGCTCATATTCTGAGCCTTAAACGGAGCAACTTTGAGGCCGAGGCGCGCATAGTAGCGACACAGCGCCGTGGTCAACCAGCTTTTGCCAGCACCGCTGGTGGTGCCAAGCACCATGACGCATTTGGCGGTCATACAAAATCCTGGGTAAGTGGTGCCGTCACCGTTTGATGAGTCCCGTCAAAATACTTCATGTCTCTCACAGCGTCAATCAGTGCATCCTGGGCCACTACCGGTTGCACGGCCAGACGGACATGGCCGGGCAAACCGAAGCTCGATGCATCTCGCAGTTTGATGCCGTGGTGGCGCAGTTGGGTCAGCACGGCATGAACTTTCAGCGTGCTGTTAGGTTCAGCAATTTGGGCGCAAAAAAAATTGGTTTCGCTGGGCAGGTGCTCCCAACCAAGGGTTTTGACGCAATTGATTTGCCGCGCTTTCCAAATGCGCAGGGTGCCCAGACTCTGGGCAAGCCAGGCTTGGGTATCGGCTTTCATCCAGGCCTGCAAAAGCGCTACACCATGCGTGCCCAAGAGCCATGAGGGGCCCAATCGGTTCAATTGCGTCACGATATCACCCGCGCCTGCGGGTGCAATGACATACGCTGCTCGCACCCCTGTCAGGCCCAACGACTTGTTGGGTGACCAGAGCTGCCAGACCTGCGACAGTCGTTCTGCTGTCCAGTTGCATTGCCCGCTCAAACGCAGGGGTTCGTAGGCGCGGTCTAGCACCTGCAATTGCGGCACAAGCGACGGCGCACTGTCAAAGTCCTGGTCTCCCGACTTTAGAGGTGACTGACCCAATGGGCTGGACGGATCGGTATGCCAACGCAAGTTTGCAGGGCCGCTTTGGGTCACACGCAAACCCCAAGCCCGCGCCGCGTCGGCATAGTCTCCAAAGGCATGGTTTGGGACTTGCACGATGGTGGCACCCAGACGCGCAATGAAGCCCGAAATCCGAAAAATGAACTCGCTGGCACTTGCCGCCAACAGAATCCGCGTCGTGTCCACACCATGAAAAGCAGCCAATTCAGACCGCAGCACGGTGTAGTTGGGGTCAGGGTAGCGGGTCGAATCCGCCGCCTGCACAGCAGCCAGCGCTTGTGGGCAAGGGCCGCAGGCATTGCTGTTGGTCGAGAAATCATGCAGCGGCACACCGAATGCGTCCGGCCCACCGTGCAGGCGCGTGGCATTGGTCATGGGAGATCCTTCATCGCGATCCAAAAAATGACTGGTAGCATAGAAAAAGCGAGCAACCTAACTGCGTTCGACGCACAGACGATGGCTCGCTGGGTGTCGACCTTCTGCGGATTGCGACCCGGCGCGTTCAGTGTGTAAACGCCGGGCTTGTGCAAGCACACGCCCAGGCCAAGTGCCATAGCTGCCATGGGCCAACCGCTGTTGGGCGATGGCGTGCGGTTGGCCTCTTGACCCAAAGTCCGCACACTGAAAACACCCGACACCACAGCCAGCAATGCGGCGGTGATGCGGGCGGGTAGCCAGCTTAAGCAATCGTCAGCCCAAGCGGCCCATTTGCCGCCCCACTCCCAAATCTGGCCGTTGCGCACGCCCCGGTAACCCCACATGGCATCGGCCGTGTTGGCAAAACGGTACAAAGCTGCACCGGGAAGACCCAGCAAAACGAACCAAAAAATCGGGGCGACCACGGAGTCGTTCAAGTTCTCGGCGAGCGACTCGATGGCGCTTTCACGAACCTGCACCTGAGTCAACGTTGCCACATCGCGGCTTACCAACCAGCCCAAGCGTTCGCGGCCAGCTTGCAATGATTCGCCCAAGGCCGTTTCCACCGCCTGTACTTCGCTCTTCAACATCGCCCAGGCCAATAAGGGTTTTAGCGCCAGACCCAGCAGAACTGCAGCCAGCGCTACGCCAGAAACTAGAGGCCAATTCTGCAAATCAACCACTGACTTGGGCAAAGCGACAAGTGCGTTTTGAAGCAACAAGGCGGCAGCAAAGACCATTACCACGCCCGCACACCATGCGACGGCACCAAGCCAAAAGTGCTTCCAATCGGCGGCCCCTTCAGATGCCGCAACAGGGGCAGATTCCGCCATTGGCGCAACCCATTGCCCAGTCCAGCTCAGATAGTGCCCCATCCACACCACCGGATGCCAGCGGGCGGCGGGCTCGCCCAGCCAATGGTCAACCGATAGAGCCACCAACACAGCCAACGCGATTGTCATTTCTGGTGCGGCCATGTTTTAGGTTCCTAATCCTCAATGCCGCGCTGCGCCGGAATTCCTGCTTTGAACGCATGCTTGACCATGGTCATTTCGGTCACCGTATCGGCCAGGGCAATGATTTCGGGCGGGCAGCGGCGACCCGTCAGCACCACATGCACGTGGCTAGGGCGCGTGCGCAAGGTGTCCAAAACGTCGTCCAACGGCATCCAGCCGTAAATCAGCGGGTAGGTGATCTCATCAAGCGTGACCATGAAATATTCGCCACTCAGAATCGCAGCCTTTGCTTTTTGCCAACCGTTTCTTGCCAGTTGCGCAGAATGCTCAAGATCCTGGCTCTTCCAGCTAAACCCATCGCCCAAGCCTTCAATGGGGATACCAATTTGCTCAAACATGCGGTGCTCGCCAAATCGCGCACTGGGCACTTTCATGAACTGAAAAATCTTGACCGCCTTGCCTCGCCCGTGGGCCCGCAGCGCCAAGCCGAAGGCAGCGGTGCTCTTGCCTTTTCCGTCGCCCGTGTTGACGATGACAATGCCACGGCGCTCACCCTCGGGTTTGTCGTAGGGCTTGTCGGAAGGTGGTGTTTCTATTTGCATGGTTTTTTTGATTCGGTTCAAGTTCCAATTGATTTCAAGACTGGCAGCGCCACCCATTGGTTGCCCAGCGCATGAATGGCAACGCGCTTGTCAAAGACTGCTTCGAGCGCCCGGTGCGTGCTGGCGGCATCGCAAGCACCTTGGTGCGTAATGCGACCCTGGGCCATGATGACCATCTCGTCCGCATGCAATGCCATGGATATTTCGTGCAGCACGCTAACTACCGTTTTGCCTTGGAGCACCAGCGCTTGCACCAGCACCAGCCAGTCGGCCTGATGCGGCGGATCCAAATTGGCGAGAGGCTCATCCATCAGCAGCACATCGGCTTCGACTGCCAACGCGCGCGCCAGCAACACGCGCTGACGCTCTCCGCCCGATAGCTGGCCCAGCGCCCTGCCCCGCCATTCCCAGGCCTGCGTGGCCTGCAAGGCTCGTGCCACCGCCGCGTGGTCTGCATCGCTGGGCGGAGCCAGCCAAGACTGGTGCGGCAGGCGGCCCAGCATCACGACGTCTTGTACCGTGAGATCATCGCCAGTCGATTCGTTTTGGCCCAGCCAAGCCAGTTGCCGCGCACGCACACGGCCCGGCAGACTTGCAATTGGATGGCCCAATAGGGTCACAGTGCCCGCGTGGGGCAGCAGATGAGCCAGCACCTTCAGCAAGGTCGATTTTCCTGCACCGTTGGGGCCAACAACGCTCGTCCAGCGCCCTAGGGGAATGTACAAAGAAATACCATGCAATACCTCGGAATCTCCGAGCCTGGCCCGAACGGCGTGAGCGTGAATGGCTGATGAGTTAACAGCCGTCATCACCAACCCGCCCCACTGGCAGTTTGGCTGTTGCGATGCATCAGCCACAGCAAGTAGCCACCGCCTAGCACCGCTGTCAGCACGCCCACAGGCAGCTCCTGTGGCGCGATGAGCCAACGCGCCAGGGTGTCAGCCATCATCAGCAGCACGCCCCCTATCAGGCTGGACAACAACATCAATCGGCTGTGTGTGGTTTTGATGAAAGAGCGCACCAGGTGCGGTGCGGCCAAACCGACAAAAGCAATCAAACCCGTCTGGGCCACTGCCGTGCCAGTTGCCATGGCAAGTAGGGCCACCAACGCCGCGCGCATCGGGCCTAATGGCAGGCCCAGGCTGCGGGCGGTGGCATCGCCCAAGCTCATGCCATCCAGCACGCGGCCCAAAAGCCAGGCAGCCACTGCACAAACCAACCACACGCTCGCCATGAGCAGGCAGGCAGTCCAGCCCACAAAGCTGGTGGAGCCCAGCATGAAGGCCTGCATAGCCTGCAATGAATCGGGTGAAAAAAGTAGCACCAGATGCGTCAACGCCCCCAGCACCACGCCCACCACCACCCCGGCCAGAAGCAGCCGCAGGGTATGCTGCACCCCGCGCGACAGCGCCAACGTGAGCAGCACCGCCAGCACGGCACCAGCGAAGGCGGCACCCGTTAAACCCAGACGCACCAGCACGCTGCTAGAGAAAACGCTAACAACACCACTTCCGAAGCCACTGCCATTCATCATGTTTCCGGCGCTCACCGATCCGCCCAGCATGCCCGCACCTCCGCCCATGGCCGCCAGCGCCAAAGCCACGCCCAGCGACGCACCGGATGCACTGCCTAGCAAAAACGGATCTGCCAGGGGATTGCGGAATAGACCCTGCGCCACAGCGCCCGCCAGCCCGAGCAATGCACCGGCCACCCACGCGCCTAGCGTGCGAGGAAGGCGAATCTCCCAAACGATTTGCTGCGCGATGGCGTGTTGAGCCAAGTCTTGCTGCGGGTTGAGCAAGGGGTGAATCAGGTTTTCGAACCCCGTGCTGCCGACGCAAACACCCAGGGCGACCAGCGCAACGCCGCTGAACAACAATGCCCAGACCAGAGCCGATATGCTGCGCCCTCTCAAAATTTGGCCTCTGTTGCGACAACGGCGGCCTTAGTTTTGGGCGCCTTGTCAATCAAACACTGCGCCATCAACCGAGCGCCCTCAGCCATGCGCGGCCCTGGGCGTACCAAAACATTGGCCTGTTGGCTCGGGAACACGCACACGCGTTGCTCGCGCAGTGCTCGAACGCTGTGCCATCCGGGGCGTTGGGCCATACCGTCAGCGCTGCGCTGGCCGATCATGATGAGATCAGGGTTGGAACGCACGATGTACTCGGGGTTGAGTTTGGGGAAAGGCCCCAAGCTGGCCGGAACGATATTTTTCACACCCAGCCGAGTCAGCGTTTCACCAATGAATGACGATTCGCCCGCTGCATAAGGCCCTTGGTTCACCTCAAAATAAACCCGCGTGCTGCGCACATGCTGTGGCAACGACTGAGCCGCTGCCGATACTCCAGCATCTATCGCGCGCCAGATGCGCGGCGCGTCTGCGACGTCCAACACCTGACCCAGCTTGAGCATCACGCGCTGCACGTCGGCGTGCGTTTTGGGTTCGAGCGCCATCACCTTGATGCCCAGCGCCTGCAATCGCTCGCCCGCCCGAGACGAAGTGGCCATCAACACAACATCGGGCCGCAAGGCAACAATCGCCTCAATATTTGGGTCAAGCCCACCGCCCACCTTCGGCAGTTGTTGCAGGCTGGCCGGATGGTCTGAATATCTGTCTACCCCAACTAAGCGCTGACACTGGCCCAGCTCGCACACGGTTTCGGTCAACGAGGGCAGCAGACTAACGATGCGTTGTGGGGTTTTGTCAAACTCCACGATTCGACCGCGGTCGTCAGTGACTTGCAAGGCATGCGCACTGCTCAAGCCTTGCAAAACAAAGCAAGCAAAAAACGCAAGCAATCCGAAATTGAGCCGGATTGTCACGCTTTGTCTTCCTGTTTACCTTTAAGGGTCAGAGGCAACCCCGCCGCCATCAACGTTACGCGGGCGCATGTCCGAGCGACCGCCTGATTGAGCTGCCCTAATTCGTCAACAAAGGCGCGCACTTCAGCACCCAGCGGAATCACGCCCAAGCCAATCTCGTTGCCCACCAGTACGACTGGGCCAGGCGCGTTTTCAATCGCCGTCACAAGTGCTGCTACCCACGCTTGCTTCACCAGGTTGGCGGACTTGTTTTGCTGAAAACCGCCACCTGGTGCGGGCATGAGCAGATTGGTGAGCCAGAGCGTGAGGCAGTCCACCACAATCAACACATCGGAATCGCTGTGATCAGCTATCGCCTGGGCCAGCCCCAGGGGTTCTTCCACGGTGATCATGCCGGGTACGCGATCTGCGCGGTCTGCTTGGTGCCGAGCAATGCGGGCGCGCATCTCATCGTCCCACGGTTGTGCGGTGGCAATCAGAACCGCCCGGTGTTGGCGCGATGCAGCGAGCCAGCCTTGCGCCAGCAACTCGGCACGGCGTGACTTGCCGCTTTTCTGACCACCCAAGATCAGCTCGCTGCGGGCAACGCTTAAAAGTGTCAATGACGATTCATGCATGTTCTTGCGCCCAAGCCTTGACAATGCGGTGCAACTGCGCCACGCCATCGGTCAAGGCCGCGGGGCCGGGCTGCAAAATGTCAGCCGACTTGATCTCGAACAGCTGCTTGTTTTTAACCGCGTTCACGTTCTCCCAACCGGTACGCGCTGCCACTTTCTCGGGCCTGAATTTTTTGCCGCACCAGGAGCCGATGATGATGTCGGGGTTGCGCCGCACAATCTCAAAGCCGTCGGCAATGATGCGGTTTTTGCCCATAGCCTCTTTCGCTAATTCGGGAAAACAGTCGTCGCCACCGGCAATTCCCATAAGTTCAGACACCCAGCGAATTGCGCTGATGTGAGGGTCGTCCCACTCTTCAAAAAACACGCGGGGGCGACGCGGCAGGGCGCGGGCCGCCTCTTCAATGCCTTGCAACTGCAGACACATGGCAGCAGTCAGCGCCTGACCCTTTTCGCCCTGCCCCACCATGGCAGCCACCTGCGCCATCATCGACAAAATCTCGGCCACGCTGCGTTGGTTGAAAATGGTGACTTGCACGCCCTTTCGGATCAGCTCGGCGGCAATGTCAGCCTGCAGATCCGAGAAGCCAAACACACAGTCGGGTTGCAGGGCCAGAATCTTGTCAATTTTGGCGCTGGTGAAAGCGCTGACCTTCGGCTTCTCCTCTCTGGCGCGACGTGGCCGCACGGTGTAACCCGAGATCCCGACAATGCGCCGCTCTTCCCCCAGCAGGTACAGCCATTCCGTTGTCTCTTCGGTCATGCAGACGATTCGCTGCGGGCCTTGGGGCACTTCAAACCTTGGATGGCTCATGACAATTCCCTTGCTAGGTTTAAATCGGGCTTGAAGTGACGCGTGGCCAAGGATAGGTCAGACCCCAGATCACATGGACCAAGACAGCGAGACAAACAGATTGCGCCCGGGCATAGAGAAGGTGTTGGCCAACGCATACTGGGCATCCGTGACGTTGTTCAGCCGCGCCAGCAAAGACAAGTCTTTTCGAATACGCCAGTCCGCGCCCAGGTTGAGCAAACCGTAGCTGGGCAGCACATCGCGCCCACTGAAGGCCAGGTTATTGTCTTCGCGGTCGCCAGAGAGCTTCAACTCGCCGAACACATTCACATCGCCAATGCGGTGGCTGACCTGCGCGTTGATCACGTTTTGAGCAACGCGCACCAAACGCAGGTCATTCGACGCTGCCGTGGTTGAGAACGACCGGGGGTCAGCGTAGTCGTAAGACACTGCATAGGTGGTGGCGCCCACTTGCCAATCGGCACTCAGGGTCGCGCCGCGCAACACGGCCAAGGAACTTTGCACATTGGTGCTGGGGATGATAAACCCCTGAATGGTGTTGTTGTAAACCACCGCGCCCACTTTCAGGTTGCCTTGGTTGTAGCGCAAGCCGATTTCTTCGCTGCGATTGCGTTGCGGCACCAAAGCAGTATTGCCAAACCCCGGGAAGTACAGCTGATTGAACGACGGCGCCTGAAAACTGGTGCCCACGCTTGCGACCACGCGCAAATTGGCCGACAGGCGGTAGCCGCCCGACAGCGCCCAGTTGTTGAAGCTGCCAAATTGCGAGTTGTCGTCGTTGCGCAGGACTGCCAAGGCATTCCAGTACGAACGGTTCAGCGCATACGACACCAAGGCACTGCGAATGTCGCGCGAGGTCACGGTGTAGTTGGTCGAGCTGTCGACCGATTCAGACCGGTTCTCCAGCGCGACGGACAGCACATCTCGACCCAAAGTGATGTCGTTTTGCCACGTCAGTTGCTTACGGCTGGTGTTGAACCTGTTGCCGCCGCCAAAAGCGCCGTCGGCAATGCGAAAGTATTCGCTGACGGAGACATCATCGATATTACCGAGCGTGACGGTCGATTTCCATTGGGGCAACCAATTGGCGACCCACTGCAGGTTGACGGCGTTCATTCTCGGTTTTGACACCGCGTCAGACGTCGCCTTGTTCAAGCCCAAGGGGTTGGGAAAGGGCGTTCCGTCAAACTGGTAGTCCGTTTCGCTTCGGAGCAGACTCAAAGTCACGCCATGGTCGCGGTTGATTTTGGCGTTGAGTTTGGCATCGACGCTGGTCGATTTGAAGCCGTCTGCGTCGGCATTAAAGCTGCCTGAAGCCGGGTTGTTAATCACACTGATGCCAGACGCCTTTTCATGCGAGACGCCCAAGCTGTAACCGATGATTCCGGCACTGCCCCGCACCGAGGCGCTGGCCTTTTGCTGCCCGTCTGTGCCAAGGCCAATGCTTGCTGCCAGCGCCAGCTTGTCTGCGGTCGCCCTCGTGAAAACTTGAACGACACCACCCACAGCGTCCGGTCCGTACAAGGCAGAGGCCGCGCCGCGCAGCACTTCAATTCGTTCAATGCGGTCTAGCGGCATGTTTTCAAATGAGGCGGTACCCAGGGTCGCAGAACCGACGCGCACTCCGTCGATCAACAAGATAGTCTGGCTGGTCGAGCCTCCGCGCAGAAAGATACCGGTCGCAGAACGGTAACTGCCGCTGGCCACCATTTGCACGCCTGGCAATTGCGCCAAAAGATCACGCAACGACGATTGCCCAGCCTGTTCGAGTTGCGCACGGTCTATGACCGACACGTCGGCAATCAGGTCCGTGATGGGTGTGGCCACACGGCTGGCGGTGACCACCACGTCCTTTAACGTCAAGGTTGCAGGCGTTGCGCTTTGCGCCCAAGCCGGTGCCGCAAACGATGCAGCGACAGCAAGAGCGATAGGAAGACCCAGAGGAAGGGCCATTGAAGACTGCGTCGACAAGGCGATGGGACGCACGGCAACGCTCGCACGGGGGGTAGTGTTTTTCATGATGGAAAAGTCAACAAAAAAACCCTCGCCGTCGTCCCCGACAGCGCATGGGCAAAAAGGGTGAGCGCCTTTTTTAAAAATGCTCATCCACCTTGTTGGCCGGTATCCGGGCTGTCGGCGCCGATTCCATCGCCTTCCCAGACGCGTGTTCAAAACGTCCAGTGGCTATTTGATGAAACCTGAGCTTGCACCAAAAGTACAAGCCCGTCCGATTGACCGTTGCGGGGGCAGCGCAGGTTGGTGGAACTACTGATGAGTTCGCCCTCCTGCTTCCCGTTGAACTGCGAAATGTGAACCACCTCGCGAGCACCAACACTCATATTTTAGTCACAAACCAAATTGTGAAAATGCTTGGGAGGCGCGATTGGCAATTCGCACATTCGGCGTTGGCTCAATGCATGCTTGAAAAAATCAACGAATGATGCGGCAAACAATCCGGCCGCTATCTGGTACAAAACACCTCCATTTTGACCAACTATGGCTACTATATACCCAATATGGGTATATTAGGCAAGCTTTTGTCCCTTTTCGAATTAAATTGGCATATAGCTCTCTAATTATATCAATAGTTTGCTATATATTTAATAGCATTTTGATTGCCCAGTTGTTGACTATCGATGGCGCATTTAATGTCATTTCCTGGAACTGCCGATCCTTAGTGCCGTTAACGACTGTTCCTATCTGTCCTGATTGATTTGCGTTGCAAACTCGTTATTCTTTTCATATGAAATTTTGATTTTCCGCTTGCATACCCAAAAAAATTAGGGTAAACTTTTGTTTCACTAACGAATCAATGAGTTTTTAGTAAAACAAACACCGCCAACTAACTTTGCAAGCATTGGAAGAATTTGATGTCATCACCCGCCTCTGTTGTAGCGAATTCACCTCTGCTGGCAAATCGTCGCATCTTAGTGACGGGTGGCGCGCGCGGCTTGGGGCTTGCCTTTGCACGCTCGCTGTGCCAGCATGGGGCGCAAGTCGTTTTGGCCGATATTCGGGCTGATCTATTGCAGCAAGCCACCGCCGCTTTGTGCAAAGAAGGATTCGTGGCCAGCTGCGTGGTGCTGGACGTGACTGACCCCTTGTCAATTCAGCTTGCCGTCGCCTCGGCCTTGAAGGCCATGGGCGGCTTGGATGGCCTTGTCAACAACGCAGCCGTTACCGATTCTGGCGGCAAGGGCATGGCCGACATCGAGTTGGCCAAGTGGGATCAGGTGATGAACGTCAACGTACGGGGCACCTGGCTCATGACCCGGGCCTGCCGCCCTGCATTGGCTGCCAGCGGCAAAGGCTCGATTGTCAATTTAGCGTCTGACACCGCCCTATGGGGAGCGCCCAATTTACTGGCCTATGTGGCAAGCAAAGGCGCGGTGATTGCCATGACCCATTCACTGGCTCGCGAACTAGGGCCCGACAACATCACCGTCAATGCCATTGCACCCGGTTTGGTCGCTGTCGAAGCAACGGAGTACGTGCCGGAAGCAAGGCGATTGCATTACCTGAACCAGCGGGCAATTCAGCGCGAGCAACTGCCCGAAGACGTGTGCGGTGCAGTGGTCTACGCGCTGTCCGATTTGGCTCGATTTGTCACCGGGCAATTGCTGGCCGTCAATGGTGGCTTTGTGATGCATTGACGCTTTGAAAACAGACTGCCTGTCACCTCTCTCTTCTCAGGAAACACCATGAACATGCTCTCCATCCAAGAAGCCGCCAACGATGCCAAGCCCAGTTGGACACAAGCCGCAGACCAAAGCTTTGGCGACTGGATGACCAGCCGTATTGCCCGTTTTGCAAGCCGTAAATACGACTGGGACGCTCTCAAATTCCAGGCCGACCACGACCCCAAGTACCGCCGCGCGCAGATGCGTTACCTGGGCACTGGTGGCACTGGCGTAACTACTGACATGAACACCGTTGCCGCCGAAAACTTCACCTTCTCCACCATGGTGATACCCGCCGGTCATGAAGGCCCGTCGCACTTGCACATCGACGTGGAAGAGGTTTTCTTCGTCATGCGCGGCAAAATGAAATTGATCCTGGAAAAAGACGGCGAAAGGTTCGAAACCATCCTGAACGAGCGCGACCTGGTTTCGGTTCCGCCTGGCGTCTACCGAGAAGAAATCAACATCGGTGACGAGGACGCATTGATGTGCGTGATGCTGGGGGCCAAAAAGCCCCTCACCCCCACTTACCCTGACGACCATCCACTGGCCAAAATCAAACGTGAACTGTTGGCCCAGGCAGCGCAGTAAGGCGTAGTCATCAACTTGCCGACCGCAAATAGACGCTGCCAAACTTTGCCCCCTGCTTCCCCATGACCACCCCCACTGTCGCCAACGACGCCGAATTGCTACAAGCAACACTGCGCCTGCTCGATCAAGCGTTTGCACTGCAACAGGTCACATTGTCAAACGGCGAAAAGGTGATGGTTCGCCGATGCGGAAAACCCGATGCAGCGCTGCCCATCGTGCTCTTGCATGGCATCAGTTCGGGATCGGCGTCATGGCTGCATTCGGCCTTGATTTTGAGCGAACACACTGAAGTCATAGCGTGGGATGCGCCTGGCTATGGTGAATCCACCCCCTTGCCTTCCGCAGCACCGACCGACCTCGATTACGCAGCGCGTTTGCATGACATGCTTTTGGTTTTGGGGCTGTCTTGCTGCGTGCTGGTCGGCCACTCGCTGGGCGCACTGGTGGCGGCAGCCTACGTGCGACGCTATGGCTCAGACGCCAATGCCTGCCAAGTGGCTCGGCTGGTGCTCATCAGTCCCGCTGGCGGCTACGGCAGCACCGTGCAAACCGAAAAACGCGACTCAGTGCGCGAGGAGCGCCAAACTGCGTTGCAAACGCTCGGCGTGGCGGGTTTGGCCGAGCGCACCGCCCGGCGCTTGCTGTCGCCCCAAGCCACGCCCGAAGCCATGGCCTGGGTCCGCAGGAGCGCGGGTCTTCTGAGGCCAGCGGGCTATTTGCAAGCCATTGAATTGCTTTGCGAAAGCGATCTGGGCCGCAGCGCCCCGAGCGCGGTGCCGGTGTCAGTCTTCTGCGGAGACGCCGACATCGTGACGCCCCCTACAGCCTGCCAAGCCTGGGCGCAAAAATTCGAGGCCCCGTTTGCGTTGCTGGCGCGTGCTGGTCACGCCAGTCCCACCGAGCAGCCCCAGGCCGTCGCCCGGGCCATTGCACAGTCTTCAGTCGCAGCCCAAAAAGCAGCCCAGAACGCGGCGTCAGAACCACACGCGAAAGCAATTCACGCATGACCCAGCCCCCAACCGACGACCCCACAGAAGCCGCAGACAGCAGCGACGGTGGTGACAAGTACATCGTACCAGCACTGGAGCGTGGCTTGCGCGTACTGGAAGAATTTGGCCGCGACAGTAAGTCCCTGGGTGCACCCGAATTGGCTCGCCGCTTGGGCCTGCCCCGCTCCACTATTTTCCGGCTCCTCACCACGCTTGAAAGTATGGGTTTTTTAGAACGCACCCATAACGGCAATGACTACCGTTTGGGCATGTCGGTGCTGCGTTTGGGGTTTGAATACCTCTCTTCGCTCGAACTGACCGAGCTGGGTCAATCCGTGCTGACGCGACTGTGCGACACCATCGGGCAGCCCTGTAACCTGGCGGTTCGCGATGGCCGCTCCATCGTTTACGTGAGCAAGGTGACTCCCCCTACCCCGTTCACCAGCTCGCTGCGCGTCGGCACTCGTCTGCCCGTGCACGGCACAGTGTTTGGTCGCATTTTGCTGTCTGATTTCAGCCTGCCAGAGTTGCGGGTGCTCTACCCAGAAGCCCGCCTGGAGCGATATTCCGATAGCACACCGCAAACCGTGATGGCTCTTTTCAACTTGATCGTCGACGACCGCCAACGCGGCTACGCCATTGGCATCGGCTACTACGACAACAGCATTTCACCCATCGTTGCCCCCGTGCGCGATGACACTGGCCACGTGGTCGCCGCGCTGGGCACCACCGTCGGCAACGGCAACCAAAACGCCGCTCATTTGCAAGCCATGGCGCAGCACGTGAAGGCCGCGGCAGACGAGTTGTCCCGCCTGCTGAACTACCGGCCTAGCGATGCGCTGCACAAGCTGCCTTCCCACAACATCGTGGCGTTGCCCAAAGGCAGGAAAAACAACGCATGACTGCTGCCCTACCCGTATCGACTGTATCGACTGTATCGGCCGCATCAATCATGTCGGTTCAAGACCTGCAAGGCCATGTCGCTATCGTGACCGGTGGCTCATCAGGCATCGGTTATGCCACTGTCGAGCTTTTGCTGCAAAGGGGTGCCGCTGTCGCGTTTTGTGGCCGTGACGAAAAGCGCCTGCGCGAAGCTGAAACCCAACTGCGCGCGCGCTTTGCGAACGCAACATTGTTGGCGTCACCGTGCAACGTGCTTGACGCTGCCCAAGTGCAGGACTTCGCAGAGTTGAGCCGCAAGACGCTGGGAGCGGCTTCCATTTTAGTGAACAACGCGGGTCAAGGTCGCGTTTCCACCTTCAGCAACACAGATGACAGCGCTTGGACTCAAGAGTTGCACCTGAAATTCTTTTCAGTGATTTACCCCACCCGCGCTTTTTTGCCGCAATTGCAAAGTTGCGCAACGGCGCAGGCTAGCGCTGCCATCGTTTGCGTCAACTCCCTCCTTGCCGCACAGCCTGAGCCGCACATGGTGGCAACTTCCGCTGCGCGGGCGGGAATCAAGAACCTGGTCCGGTCGATGGCCACTGAGTTCGCGCCTCACCACATCCGCGTTAACGGCATTTTGGTAGGCTTGATCGAGTCTGGACAATGGCAGCGTCGCTTTGAAGCCCGTGAAGACCCGTCCCAAGACCGCTCCACCTGGATGCGTGAACTGGCTGCGCGCAAGCAAATTCCCCTGGCCCGCCTAGGAGTGCCGTCTGAAGCCGCGCAGGCCATTTGTTTTCTGGCTACACCGCAGTCGTCGTACACAACCGGCAGTCACCTTGATGTCTCTGGAGGCCTTTCGCACTATGCTTGATTCCCAACAATCGCCCACCTCGCAAATAACCGTCGGTGCAGCCATCGCTTCGCTGCTGGAAAACTGTGGTGTCAAGACCGCTTTTGGCGTGATTTCCATCCATAACATGCCGATTTTGGATGCCATCAACGAGCGGGGCAAGATTCGCTGGGTGATGTCGCGCGGTGAGGCTGGTGGCACCAGCATGGCCGACGCCTATGCGCGCACCACTGCCAGCCTGGGGGTGTGCATGACCAGCACCGGCACAGCCGCTGGCAATGCGGCGGGTGGAATGGTCGAGGCGCTGACAGCAGGCACGCCGCTGCTGCACATCACGGGTCAAATTGAAACCCAGTACATCGACCAAAACCTGTCGTACATCCACGAAGCGCCTCACCAACTGGCTATGCTCAAGGCGGTGTCCAAGTCGGCGCTGCGCGTGCGCAATGTTGAAACCGCCATCAGCACTGTCAAACTAGCGATCCAAACCGCTTTAACTGCGCCGACGGGACCAGTCAGCGTCGAAATTCCGATTGACATTCAAGCAGCGCTCATCAGTGCGCACACCGACCTCACGCCGCTGCCAGTCGCCGCCAAGATCCCGCAAGCCGCTGCGCTGGACGCTCTGGCCGAGCGCTTCGTCCGGGCCAGACGCCCGCTGCTATGGCTCGGTGGCGGCGCCCGCCTTGCCGGTGCTGCAGTGGCCCGCTTGTTGGCAATGGGTGTGGGCGTGGTCAGCAGCACCCAGGGCCGGGGCATCGTCGCCGAGGACGATCCACGTTCGTTGGGGGCCTACAACCTGCACAAGCCAGTGGAAGACTTCTACCAAACCTGCGATGCCATGTTGGTGGTGGGCTCGCGCTTGCGAGGCAACGAAACGTTGAAATACCAGCTTAAATTACCCCGTCCTCTGCTGCGGGTTGATGCAGACCCGGCAGCCGATGGCCGTTGCTACACCAGCGATTTTTTCGTCACTGGCGATTCAGCGCTGGTGCTCCATGGTTTGGCTGATCGGTTGGAAGGCAAAATCAGTATCGACCCCGCCTTCATGGCTGATTTGCGGGCCGCTCATGTAGCCGCACAAAAGATTTTGCTGGATGGCTTGGGCGTGTATGCATCGCTGGTCAGCCAGTTGCAGCTAGCCGCCGGGCGCAACTTCAACTGGGTTCGAGATGTCACGGTGTCCAACAGCACATGGGGAAACCGCCAACTGCGAGTGTTCGAGCCCACGCAAGGCGTACACGCACTGGGTGGAGGCATTGGCCTGGGCTTGTCCATGGGCATTGGGGCTGCAGTAGGAGCCGCAGAAACTGGCTCTGGTCGAAAGACGCTTTGCCTGTCGGGCGATGGGGGCTTCATTTTGAATCTTGGCGAACTGGCAACGGCAGTACAAGAAAAAGCCAATGTGGTCTACGTGCTGATGAACGACCAACGCTATGGCGTAATCCGCAACATTCAGGACGCACAGTACGGCGGACGCAGATGCTACGTAGACCTGCACACGCCAGACTACGCGCAGCTGTGCAGCGCACTGAAGCTGGGCCACACACGCGTCAGCGATCTGGCTGATTTGCCTGCTGGGCTGGCCATGGCGCAAAGCGCCACAGGACCATTTATTCTAGAGATCGACATGCTGTCAATTGGCAGTTTCAAAACTGCGTTTGCTGGCCCACCGACGCAAGTTGTAAGTTGACCCAGGTAAAAACTATGCTCAAGGTTGCTGTGATTGGTTGCGGAGCTATCGGAACTGGCGTGCTGGAGCTACTCCAGGACAGTGAGGATGTCCGCGTCCATAGCGTCATCGTATCTGATGCTTACCGGGCCGCGGCGATTGAACTGGTCGTCAAATGGGCCAGAGGTGCGCAAGTGCTGGCGCAGGTCGGCATCGGGGAAGATGCCCCCGATCTCTTGGTTGAGTGCGCTGGGCACAGCGCCATCGCCGAGCATGTGCTGCCAGCTTTACAGCGAGGCATACCGTGCCTGGTCGCATCGATTGGCGCATTGAGCGCGCCGGGCGTGGTGGAGTCCCTGGCAGAAGCAGCTCGTCAAGGCCACACTCAGGTGCAGTTGTTGTCCGGTGCTATTGGTGGCATAGACGCGTTGTCTGCCGCTCGGGAAGGCGGACTGGACACCGTGGTCTACACCGGGCGCAAGCCGCCTGGCGCATGGAAAGGCACCCCAGCGCAAGACCTTTGTGATCTGGACAGCCTGACCAGTGCCTTTTGTATTTTTGAAGGCAGCGCCGAACAGGCCGCCATGTTGTACCCCAAAAACGCCAATGTCGCAGCCACACTCGCCCTGGCTGGCATAGGAATGCAACGCACACAGGTGAAGCTGTTTGCTGACCCTGGCGTCAGCGAAAACATCCACCATGTTGAGGCGTGCGGTGCGTTTGGCCACTTTGAGTTGACGATGCGTGGCAAGCCCCTGGCCGCGAACCCCAAAACCTCGGCCCTCACGGTGTACAGCGTGGTTCGAGCCATCCGAAACCGTGCTGCCGCTTTGGCGATTTAGCCCGTCACTCTGCCAACACTTACCATGACCACCCCAGAAACGCACACGCTCTTACCCATCAACATCGCGGGCGAGTTGCGCTTGGGCGGTGGCGACGAGTTCACCAGCCTCTACCCAGCGACCGGCGAAGTTGTAGCACGCTTGCGCGCCCCCAGCTTGGCCGATGTGGACGAGGCCATCGTGCGCGCTGACCACGCTTTTCGCACCAGCGGTTGGGCGCGGCGCAAACCGCACGAGCGCGCAGCCGTGCTGTACCGTGTGGCGTCGTTGATTCGTGAACGCGCCGAACCACTGGCGCAACGCCAACGCCAAGATAACGGAAAGCCCATCAACGAAACCCGGAATCTGGTTGCCAGTGCTGCGGCCACGTTCCAGTTTTTTGCCAGCGCCTGCGAAACGCTGGAGGAGACCATCACCCCTTCGCGGGGCGATTTCATGACCATGAGTCTCTACGAACCGATGGGCGTCGTTGCGGCCATCACGCCATGGAATTCCCCAATTGCCAGCGAGGCGCAGAAAGTTGCTCCGGCGCTAGCCGCAGGCAATGCGGTGGTCATCAAACCTGCTGAAGCCACGCCTTTGTTGGCTTTGGAACTGGCCGCTATTTGCGAAGAAGCCGGTGTACCCAAAGGGATGCTCAGCGTGCTGCCCGGGCGCGGCTCCATCATCGGCGACGCCATCACCAAGCACCCGCTCATTAAGCGCGTGTCCTTCACGGGCGGCACCACCACGGGCAAACACATTGCGCATATTGCTGCTGACAAAATGATGCCCGTATCGTTGGAACTGGGAGGCAAATCCGCGACGATGGTAATGGACGATGCCGATCTCGACCACGCAGTGAACGGTGTTTTGTACGGCATCTTCAGCTCGTCGGGTGAAGCTTGCATCGCCGGTTCGCGCCTTTTCGTGGCCAGATCGCTCTACGCCGAATTCATGCAACGCCTTTGCGAAAAAACTTCCCAACTGCGTGTCGGCGACCCTGCGGACGAGCGCACCCACATGGGGCCACTTATCACGGCCAGGCACCGCGAGTCGATCGAGCGCTATGTGGATTTGGGGTTGAGTGAGGGTGCCACCCTTCGCACTGGCGGAGCTCGCCCACAGGGTGCGCAATACGAGCGCGGCAACTACTACATGCCCACGATTCTGGAGGGCCTCTCCAACAGAGCGCAAATTTGCCAGGAAGAAATCTTCGGCCCCGTGCTGGTCGCCATGCCGTTTGACACGGAAGAAGACCTCATCTCCCAAGCCAATGACAGCATTTATGCCTTGGCAGCAGGTATCTGGACGCGAGACTACAAGCGCGCGTGGCGCTTGGGCCGCGCGGTGCAAGCGGGCACCGTGTGGATCAATACCTACAAGCAGTTTTCCATCTCCACTCCGTTTGGTGGCTGGAAGGACAGCGGACTGGGGCGCGAAAAAGGCCGCTTGGGTATTTTGCAGTACATGGAGCAAAAAAGCCTGTACTGGGGCTTGAACGATCAACCCATGGCTTGGGCAAACTGATGGCCAATTTTAAAAAATCAGCTGCAAAAGCCCACGGAGTTTGTGTATGAGCGTGCTTGGCATTGACGAAATCACCTACGGAGCGGACGACTTGCCGACCTGCCGGCGCTTTTTTCTGGACTGGGGACTGCACTTGGTTAGCGAGGAGTCAGACCAATTGGTCTTCGAAACGCTGAACGGCTGCCGAGTGATCGTGGCCATCAGCACACAAGCTGACTTGCCGCCTGCGCTTGAACCTGGCCCGACCTTGCGCCAAGTGGTGTGGGGCGTTGAGAATGACGCCGACTTGGCACACTACGCAAACCAGATTCGCAACCAGCCCGGCTTTGTCCAGCAGGGCCAGCGCATCGGCTGCACCGACCCGAATGGACTGGCGATTAGCCTGCAAGTCACGAAAAAGCGCCAGATCGAGGTGCAAAGCGCCAGCTACAACACTTGGAACCAGAAGGGCCGCATCAACCAGCGCAGCCCAGCCTACGATCGGGCCACGCCAATCGAGGTGGGACATGTGGTGTTCTTCGTCAAAGACGTGAGCGCCTGCGAGCGTTTTTATGTAGAAAGCTTTGGCTTTGTCGCCTCTGACCGCTACCCCGGTAGCGGAGCTTTTTTGCGTTGTGCGCCCGACGGCGGCCATCACGACATCTTTTTGCTGCAACGCCCCACGGCTGACGCCGGGCTCAACCATGTAGCCTTTACCGTGCGGGACATCCACGAAGTGTTTGGCGGCGGCATGCACATCTCACGTTGTGGCTGGGAGACTCAACTCGGCCCTGGCCGTCACCCCATTTCTTCGGCTTACTTCTGGTACTTCAAGAATCCAGCCGGCGCGTTGATCGAATACTACGCAGACGAAGACCAGTTAACTGCCGAGTGGGAACCACGCGACTTTACCCCTGGCCCAACGGTGTTTGCCGAATGGGCAATTGCCGGAGGAATAGACGGCAACACCCGCCGCCAAAAGGGCGCGATAGCGGCCAGCGGCAAGTTCATCACAGACCAAAAATGAAAAGAACGTGAAGTGTTTCTGCGAAAAATGAGTTTAGCGACATGATCCCTCACTTGTTGTGGAGTTGGCTATGAATCGACGATTGCTTTTGGGTTGGGTGGCTGCCGCGTTCGGCCTGAGTCCCGCGTTGGGTCTAACGCAGAGCAGCGACACTGAAAAAATGCTGGCGGCTGCGCCATTCACCATCATCGCACCGTTCCCCCCTGGTGGCCCGGTGGACACACTGGCCCGGGTCTTGTCTACTGGATTGGCGGCCCGCTACAAGCAAACGTCGGTCGTGGAAAACCGCACTGGTGCCAGCGGCAATATTGGCATTGATCTGGTCAAGCGGGCTGCACCCACGGGCCACACACTGCTTGTGGTGCCGCAGGGCAACTTGACGATCAACCCTACGCTGATGACCAAGCTCAGCTACAGCGTCGAAGGCGACTTTGCCCCTGTGGTGTCGCTGGCCAAGGCCGCCAATGTCATTGCCGTGAATGCAGGCGTACCCGCAAAGACGATCGCCGAACTTGTCGCTCTGGCCAAAGCCAAGCCCGACAGTGTCAGCTACGCGTCACCGGGCGTAGGCAGCAGCCTGCACCTGGTTGGCGAACTGTTTGGCCAGCAAAGCGGCGCGGACTTTCTTCACGTGGCCTACAAAGGCACGCCGCCTGGCCTGAACGATGTTCTGGGAGGCATCGTGCCCATGATTGTGGGTAATTTGCCGACATTGCTGCCGCACATCCAGTCTGGCAGGCTGCGTGCGCTGGCCGTCACTGACGTGGCGCGCGCGCCGGAGATACCCGATGTACCCACCTTGGCGGAGGCTGGCGTCAAAGGCGTGGCGCTGTCGTCCTGGTATGGCGTGATGGCCCCCAAGGGCACTCCAGTACCTGTGCTCGACCAATTGGCCCGCGACATCACGCAAATCCTCAACGAACCAGCCACCAAGGCGCAACTCGTCAAGCAGGGTCTGAGTATCTGGAGCGTGCCCGGCAGCGCCTTTGGTGACCTGATTCGCAGGGAAACCGCGATCTGGGCGCCCATTATCAAAAGCCGCAAGATCGAAGCCCAGTAGGCGCTCCCCGAATCTCCTCCCCTGTCCCCCGCACCTTCTATTCAACCCACCTCAGCACCTTGAAAGACACTACCATGAAGTATTCTCGTCGTCACGCCATCGCTGTTTCCGCTTCGCTAGTGGCATCCATGGCCCTGTCCATGGGAGCCAGCCACGCCGTAGCACAAGCCTACCCCAGCAAACCCATCACCTTGATCGTGGCCTACCCCGCAGGTGGCGACACCGACGCGATGGCCCGCCTTTTTGCAGAAAAGCTGACCACCCGCCTGGGTCAGACGGTGATTGTGGACAACAAGCCAGGGGCCAGTGGCGCGATTGGCAGTGCGTTCGTCTCCAAAGCCACCCCCGATGGCTATACCTTGCTGATGGCTCCCAGCACCTTTGCAATTGCACCTTTGGTGCTGAAGGGAGGCGGCGGCTATGACGTGCTGCAAGGGTTCACACCCGTCATTCAATCTGCTGTGCAGCCGCTGTTTGTCGTGGCAGGTACGGCAGTGGGCGCCAAAGACCTGAAGTCGCTGGTGGCCCTTGCGAAAACCAAGGATTTAACCTATGCCAGCCCCGGCAGCGGCTCGCCAATGCATATTCTGGGAGAAATGTTTAACAAGTCCGCTGGAATCAAAGTCGGCCACGTGCCTTACCGGGGTGTCGCACCCGCAGTGAACGACCTGCTGGGCGGGCATGTTCCAGTCACCTTCGTAACCCTGGGTCCGGTGGCACCGCACGTGGCAACCGGGAAAATGACTTTGCTGGCAGTGGCTGATGCCCAACGCTCGGCGCTGGCTCCCAATGTGCCAACGCTGGCCGAGCTGGGTTACAAAGATGTTGAAGTGGCCGCTTGGCAAGGCATGTTCGGCCCCAAAGGTTTGCCAGACGCGGTCGTCAAAACTCTGAATCAGCACATGAACGAAATTCTCAAAATGCCTGATGTGGTTAGCAAGATGGCCGTGTTCGGTGCGCTGCCAGTGGGGGGCGAATCCGCCAAATTAGAAAAAGCCAGCGCCGCCGACCATACCCGCTTCGCCAAGATCGTCAAAGAGTTCGGCATACAAGCTGACTGAGCCTGCCAAGGAGAAACACATCGTGCAAGCCCTTCGCTCTCTTGAGCCCCACCAAGCGCGGCAGCGCCCTCCTACATTGTTTGAAGACCTGCTGGGCGACGCCATCGAGCGCGCCTTTGCCGCAGGTGCCCACACCTTGCCCGAGCTGGTCGCGCACCTGAACGAGGGCGGCTCATCCAGCGCCAATGGCGAGGCCTGGACCGAACACAACTTTCAATCGCTGATGGCCCGCCTGGGTCACTAAGTCCACAGCCGAGGTATCTGACCATGACCAACCACGAAAAAGATCCGATTGACGCGCTGCTGACCGTGGGTCTAAAAGACCTGTGGTACCCCGTGTGCCCGTCTGAGCACGTGAAAGAGCGTCCGATTTCAATCCGCCGCTTTGGCAAAAAAATAGCGCTGTGGCGGGATGCGGCAGGCCAAATTCACGCGTTGGAAGACCATTGCCCACACCGGGGTGCGCCACTGTCCCAAGGCGTGATGCTGGGCGACCGGCTGGCTTGCCCCTACCACGGCATCGAGGTGCGTTGCGATGGCGTCGTGACCAAGGTGCCGGGCAGCCCTGGCTGCAAGCTTGAAGGAACCCGTGCGGCATTGGCCTTTCACGCCCAAGAGGCCTTTGGCGCGGTGTTTTTGTTCAACAGCGACACCAACATAGACACACCACTGCCCTTGCAAATGCCCGAAGAGCTAAGCTCACCTGAGTATTCGCACTTTCTTTGCTACGCCGAGTGGCGCGGCGACTACCGTTACGCGATGGACAACGTGATGGACCCGATGCACGGCATGTTTTTGCACAAGCAATCTCACTCCATGGCCGAAGGTGACACCAAAGCAGCCTTCCAGGTGCGCGATACCGACACCGGCTTTGTGTTCGAAAAAGTTGGCCAGCGCGGTGTCAATTTCGACTGGACCGAATGGGGCGACACCCGCATTCACTGGATGCGCCTGGAGATTCCCTATCCTAAGACCGGTGGACCTGGCGGCAACTTTGCCATCGTCTCTTGCGCCACCCCCATCAGTACTGATTTGTGCAGCGTGTTCTTTTGGCGCTGCCGCAAAGTGTCCGCCTGGCAGCGTGACACCTGGCGTTTCCTTTACCGCAACCGTCTGGAAGCTCGCCACTGGGCGGTGCTGGAGCAAGACCGGGTCATGCTGGAACAAATGGAGTTTGACGCCAACCAGCGTGAAAATCTGTACGCCCACGACATCGGCCTGGTGCGCCTGCGCCGCCATTTGCGCAACCTGGCCGATGAGCAATTAGAGGCTTTGCAAGGCGCTACCACGTCATGAGTACAGCCAACGCCACACTTAACGCGTTTGTACACACCCTGCGTTTTGAGGCCGAAGGCGTCATCAGCGTAGAGTTGCGCCCCGCGCCTGGCGAAGTGTTCCCGCGATTTGATGCAGGATCGCACATCGACCTGCACCTGCCCAACGGCCTGGTGCGAAGTTACTCGCTTTCAAACCCTTGCGAGGAGCAACATCGGTATGTGGTGGGTGTTTTGCGAGACGCGAAAAGCCGTGGTGGTTCGCGCTGTGTTCACGAGGCACTGCGGGTCGCCATGCCGTTAAAAATCTCTCCTCCCAGCAACAACTTTGTTTTGCATGAAGATGCAGCTCACAGCGTCCTGGTGGCGGGTGGCATTGGCATCACGCCCTTGCTGTGCATGGCCCGCCGATTGACGGCGCTGGGTCGCCCGTTTGAGATGCTGTACTTCGCAAGGTCGCGCGCGGGAGCGGCGTTTGTCGCGGAATTACAGGCGCTGGGAATGCCCCTGCACCTGCATTTTGACGATGAACAAGGCGGTCCGCCCAAATTACCCGCTCTGCTGGGGCAACGCGCTCCAAACGCCCAAACCCACTACTATGCTTGCGGCCCTGCTGTGATGCTTGATGGCTTTGAGAAAGTCTGTGCTGAGTTGGGCCACACCAATGCCCACATCGAGCGCTTTGCCGCCGTGGAAGTGGCTGCAGCCTCAGACGCTAAAAAAACGTACACCGCTGAATTGCGCCGCAGTGGCAAAACCCTGACCATCACCTCCGACAAGTCTCTTCTGCAAACCATGCTGGATGCGGGTATCAAGGTCAATTTCAGCTGCGCCGAGGGAGTTTGCGGTTCATGCGAAACCAAGGTTCTTGAGGGCATTCCCGACCACAGGGATTCCGTGCTTAGCACCAAAGAGCGCGCCCGAAACAAAGCCATGATGGTGTGCGTGTCGGGTTGCAAGACCGACACATTGGTGTTGGATGCGTAGCAGCGCCTCTGTTTTTGGCGTTGGGTGAATGATCTTGTTTGACGAGACTGTTGGCGCAATTTGACCAAAACTGATCGAGTTTGACAAAAATATACCCAATTTGGGTATTTTGATCTCTTTTTTGTCTAATTCTTAGTCAAATTGGCATCTAGCTCTCGCAGAATATAGATAATTTGCTATATTATTTATAGCATATTTATTGACTGACTAACTCCCTACTTTGCGAAAGCTGAGTCAAAAAAAAATTACTCTCCAAGGAGACCAACAACCAAGGGGCAACAAAAAAGCCTCGCAACCGTAAGCCTGCGAGGCTTTGAATTTGGTGGGATGTGCGGGGGTCGAACCCACGACAAACGGATTAAAAGTCCGCTGCTCTACCAACTGAGCTAACATCCCGCTCCAAGTCAACGAACGCTTGATTAAGAGCACTTCATCAGCCTGATTACAGCCTCATTTTCATGATGCTGCAAAGCCTTAAATTATAGCTTGAATTTACTGGCTGTCCGAAGCAAGGCTGGAAATTTTATCTAAAACCCAACCTGCAGCGCATTGGCCAAAACTTGCCGTCACGCTGACCACCGAACCGTAACCATGGCAGTTTAGCGTTGCATCAGGGGTCGCGTCATTGCTTTGCTGGCCTGAGGAACTGGGGTCTGTGCCAGTACGCACCGCAGGTGAAGCCAGCGGCTGCGCCACCGCTTCTTTGCTGTAGACGCAGGCCACGCCAATTCGTTTGCCTTCGCGCGGTGCCCCATGCGACTTGCGCAAATGGTTGCGCAATTGAGCCAAAAGAGGGTCGTGCGTGACCGCATTCAAATCTGCAATGTCAACCCAATGAGCCTGCCGTTTGCCGCCAGCCGCCCCAACTGCGATGAAAATCACCCCCGTTTTGCGCGCCCACGCAGCCATAGCGGTTTTTGCGCGAACCTGGTCACAGGCATCGATGACCGCGTCCACGCCATCAGGCAGCAGTGAGGGCCAATTGTCGGCATCGACGAACTCTTCAAGGCAGGACACAACGCAATCGGGGTTAATGTGGGCGATTCGCTCGCGCATGGCCAGCACTTTGGCCTGACCCAATGTGGCATCAACGGCATGCACTTGGCGATTGATATTGGATTCAGACACGTGGTCCAGATCGATCAGTGTCAAACTCATCACACCGCTGCGGGCCAACGCCTCCACCGCCCATGAGCCGACGCCGCCAACACCCACCACTGCCACATGCGCTGACTTGATGCGCTCTGCGCCGGCAACGCCATACAGCCGCGCAAGACCACCAAAACGGCGCTCGTAATCAACACTTGGCGTCACACCAACCGGCTCAGTTTGGGTCACGCTGACCGATCCAAACGCCAGATCTGGTACTTGAACGCCAACACCGCACCCGCAATGATGGCGGCAAGTGCCACAAAACTGTTCAAACTTAGGGTTGAAATGCCACTGAGCCCTTGCCCGACGGTGCAGCCCATGGCCGTCACGCCGCCCACTCCCATCAGCACGGCACCCACCAGGTGATTTCCGAGGTCTTCAACCCCACCAAAGCCTTCCCAGCGAAAGCTTCGGGTCGCCAAAGCGCAGACGGCAGACCCGGCGACCACCCCCAAGACGGACACGATTCCCAAGGTCAGCACCTTGCTTTTGTCGCTGAACAAGACCAACCAGTCCAAGGTGTAGGCCATCGGTGCGACGAAGCTCATGGCCTCGACCCGTCCTGAATTGGTCGCTAAAAAAGTTTCTTGCAGGGTTTCAGGGTGCTCAGCCACAAACCCAAGACTGCCGCTGACCCACCACATGGCGCTGACCAGCAAGCCGATTCCCAAACCAGCCAGCACATTGTTGACGTTCAAAAAACCCCGGTCTGCCAGTGCCCAAATGGCCAGGATCAAGCCCAAACCCAGCCCCATGACCAGGCCAGTCACCGGCGCAGGCGTGTTCAACACAAGAGCAGCCCATTGGTACAACGCGACACCGGTCGGCATGTCAACCGCCACTTTGTCCACAGTGGCCACCCTCACTACTGCCGTCACGCCTTTGAGCGTTGCAAAACCCGCAATACTCATCACGCAAAAAACCACGAGCGACTTCAGGCTGCCGCCCCCAATGCGAACCAAGGTTTTGCTGCCACAGCCGGACGCCAACACCATACCAAAGCCAAACATGGCCCCACCCAGGGCCGCAGAGAGCCAAATCCACCGGGTCATGGCGTGAATTGTTTTGCTGGGGTCGATCAAACCCGAAAAGCTAAGGCTCGCAAAGCCGATCATTGCGACGCCAATAGCCAACACCCACTGGCGCATGCGCGTCCAGTCGCCCATGTTGACCACGTCACTGACCGCGCCCATGGTACAAAAATGGGTGTGCTGCGCTGTGGCCCCAAAAACTACCGAAAGTAAAAAACTCGCCCAAAGTACTTGGGTGGTCAGCCACTGGAGATCGTTCATTTGCATAAACCGATTTTACCGGGCTGACAAAGTGAGTCAGCGTAGGCTGGGTGCTACAGTGGTGTAACCCGCAGCAAGAGATTGGAAGCGAACCCGTTTAGCGCTGCTTACTTCAGGCGCGACAAGCGATCTTTGCCGGCGACGGCGGCCTCAGATTGCGGATAAACCTTGATCAGGTCTTCCAGCGTCTTGCGGGCTGCGCGAGTGTCTTTGAGTTCGATCTGGCAATTCGCAACGGACAACACGGCTTCGGGGGCTCGCAGGTGGTCGGGTGCCTGGGCCAGCAAAGACCTGAAGTTGGTGATGGCCTCTTTGTAGTCTCGGGTGGCGTATTGCGCGTTGCCCAGCCAAAATAGGCTTGACGGGCCATAACCACTTTGCGGATTGCGCTTTAAAAAGTCGACAAATGCGGTTTGCGCACCAGCAAAATCGCCTTTTCTGAAGACTGCCAGCGCCGCCTCAAAATCCCGCTTTTCGGCGGGCTCGGCTGTGAACTCGCGGCCATCAACCGTGACCTTCACAGGTTCAAACTTGCGCAGGCGCTCTTCGACAACCAGGGTGGAGTCCTTTTGCTGGCGCTGCAATTCGGCCACTTGGCGTTGTAATTCAGCGAAAGGACGCGCCATTTCGGATAAATTGCGGGTCAACTGCTCGTTCTGACCCGTTTGGCGGGCCAAGTCTGCCCTCAAGGACTCAATCAGGTTTTGCATTTCGACCAGGCTGCGGCGCAACTGGGCGTTTTCTTCTGCGTTGCGACGCCCCAATTCAAGCATTTTTTGTTCTGAATCCTGCCGAATAGTTTCAACTTTTTGCCGAAGTTCAAGGATTGCCTTTCGG
>JANPCR010000246.1:0-1765 GCA_031431035.1 Rhodoferax sp. | reverse complement strand
GGCAAAGCTGTCGCTGGCTTCCAGCACGGCCCAAGGCCGCTGCCAACCCACGCCGTGAATCGCATGGGGCTCATCGCCGTTGTTTTGAATCAAAGGGTGGCTGGTACCGTTCCACTTCAACGACGCGTGGCCAATGCGGTTCGAAAACGGCACCAAGGGGTAACTGCCCGAATGGCGGGCACTGGCCAGCGTATGAGGGTCGGCCGAGCGCAAAACCGGTAAGTCGTTAAACCATAAACCGGTGATGCAACCGCCGAGGCTGGGTGCAATTTCGCAGCGAAACGGGTTTGCGGTCAAGGCGACTGTGCTGGTCATCTGGGGCTCCAAAACATCACCAGATTGTGCACCGGGTTCGCGCCAGGTGAATGCTCTGCCGTGCCAAAAAAAACCCGCAACAGAGTGAACTGTTGCGGGCTTAACTGACTGACGCCGACACCCAAAGGGGCGGCTACGTCAGCACTTGGAGAAAAGAGAATTAAAGAGTGTTCGCCCTTCAAATCGCGACGAACACAGGGAGTCAGCCGTAGATCAGCGGTTGTAGGCGGTTTCGCCGTGCGAGGTGATGTCCAGGCCTTCGCGCTCGTCTTCTTCAGACACACGCAAACCAATCACCAGATCGACCACTTTGTAGGCAATGAAAGACACCACACCAGACCAGACGATGGTCAACATGACAGCCTTGAACTGAATCCAGACCTGGTCTGCAATGCCAACCGAAGACACGGTCACGGTGACCCAGTCGCCGACCAGTCCTGGACCGCCCAGCGCTTGGTTGTTGAACACGCCGGTCAGCAAAGCGCCCACGATACCGCCCACGCCATGTACACCAAACACATCCAGCGAGTCATCAGCACCGAGCATTTTCTTGAGACCATTCACGCCCCACAGGCAAGCGAAACCAGCCACAAAGCCGATGACGATGGCCCCCATCAAGCCCACGTTGCCGCAGGCTGGGGTGATGGCAACCAAGCCAGCCACTGCACCCGACGCGGCGCCCAGCATGCTGGCCTTGCCGCGCATGAGCGCCTCACCTACACACCAGGCCAGCACGGCAGCCGCTGTTGCCGAGAACGTGTTCATGAAGGCCAGCACTGCCGTTCCGTTGGCTTCCAGGGCAGAACCTGCATTGAAACCAAACCAGCCCACCCACAGCATGGACGCACCGACCATAGTCAGAGTTAGGCTATGAGGTGCCATGGCTTCCTTGCCGTAGCCAGTGCGTTTTCCAATCATGTAGGCACCGACCAAACCTGCAACTGCCGCGTTGATGTGCACCACAGTGCCACCTGCGAAGTCCAACGCGCCCCATTGCCAAATCAATCCGGCTTTGGCTGTCATTGCGTCAGCCACCTCTTTCGAAGCGTAGGCGTCAGGGCCCATCCAGTACCAAACCATGTGGGCAATTGGCGTGTAGCTGAAAGTGAACCACAACATCATGAAGAGCAGCATGGCCGAGAACTTGATGCGCTCGGCAAATGCGCCGACGATCAAACAGCAAGTGATGGCTGCAAAGGTGGCTTGAAAGGCCATGAACAGCAGTTCAGGAATGACAACGCCTTTACTGAAGGTGGCCGCCATGGCGAACTCGCCCTTCATGGGGTCAAACATGCCTTTCATGAACAGCCGGTCGAAACCACCAATGAACTGGTTGCCTTCGGTGAACGCCAGGCTGTAGCCATAAATGCACCACAACACCACGATCAGTGAAAACGTGACGAAGATTTGCATCAGCACAGACAGCATGTTCTTGCTGCGAACCAAGCCG
>JANPCR010000245.1:0-19274 GCA_031431035.1 Rhodoferax sp. | reverse complement strand
GCCCCGGCGGGCGACTCACTTGTTCTTTGCTTCGCCAAAGAAAAGTAAGCAAAAGAAAGGCGACCCGACAGTCTGGGTCCCTGCGCTGCGCTTCGGGCAACTTGCGGTGCTCGAATTCAGCGGGGTCTTGCTCAAACTCGCTGCGCTCAGACAGTCGCAAGCCCTGATCCGTCAGTTTTTGCGCTCCTCAGCCCAGCCTGAACGGGGGGTGCCGGGGGAGGGGGGCAGGACTTCCGGGGGCAAATTGCCGAACTACCGAACTGCCAAATCGCCGAACTTCCAAATAGCCAAATAGCCAAATAGCCAAATAGCCAAATAGCTGAACAGCCGATCCTCCCGGTTTCTGAGCTTCCTGATCCCTGAGCTTCCAGCTTTCCGAATTTCCGATTTCGAAACTCAGGCGATCCGAAATTCAGGGCGGTTTTGTAGTTTGCGAGGCAAAGCGTAGTTTGAAATATCAAAAAACCTCAAAAATGTCATTTAAATACCCAATTTGGGTATATTGATCATCAAAATCGTCATTTTCGTCAAAATTTGAATCAAATAGGCCTCTAGCTCTCAAAAAATATCAATAATTTGCTATATATATTATAGCAATTTGATTCCAAATGAATGTGGCTAAATTTGATCTATCCCCACCGCAATCTCACCCAACCGCGCCACGAAAGGGCCCAGGACGCGCCAAGGCGCGTGGGTTTGTGACCTGCCCCCGTCCCCGGTCACCCCCCGTTCAGGCTGGGCTGAGGAGCGCAAAAACTGCCGGATCAGGGCTTGCGACTGTCTGAGCGAAGCGAGTTTGAGCAAGACCCCGGCGGTTTTGAGCACCGCAAGTTGCCCGAAGCGTCAGCGTAGGGACCCAGACTGTCGGGTCGCCTTTTCTTTGCTTACTTTCTTTTGGCGAAGCAAAAGACAAGTGAGTCGCCCGCCGGGGCGAAACCCGGCCTGCCCGCTGGCAAGCGCCATCCCAAATCCCACCCGCAGCCCAAAAAACCAGCAACAAAACCCCAAACCGTGCCGCAAAAATAGTCACCAAAAAACCGTCACCAATCCAAAGCCGCCAGCCGGCCACCTCAAACCTTCCCCACCTTCTGCCTAACCAAATCAATATGATTCCGCAACGAATACAACTCATCCGCATACGACAACGGCACCGTCACCTTCTCAGCGTGGGCTTCCAGCGCATCAAGTTCCTGCAGCAAAACGTCAGCAGATTCGGTCTTCTCGCTCAATCGCTCTTCAATGTCCCGCAACTGCGCGTACCAGCGAAAAATGCGCGATCTGATTCGAAACTGGTAGACCGGGGGGACGATGCGCGACAAGGGCAGCAGCACAGCGATGATGATGCCCAGCGCCAACCACATGCGTTCCATCAAATTCGCCAACGAGAACGGCAAATAGCGCTGCAGCAAAGGCACGCCGCTGCGAATGGTGCGTTCGGCTTCTTGCGCCAATGGAAACTCGGTGTTGGCGGCGTTGGGGTATTCACGCGCCCGGTTGAACCAGCCCGCGCTGCCATGCATTTTGAGCGACGCTTGCGAGAACAGTTGCAAGATCGCCGGGTGCACGCCGTCCCGCGCAACCAGGGTAGTGGTTGGGGCCACCAGGCGCACGTCTGTCAGGGGCACGTCACCTGCCAAATCCACCACGCCGCGCGGCAAGGTCACGGGTGCCAAAAACGCAAATCGGCGTGAATAGGCTTCGTTCTGATTGAAGTCCAGCAGCTTGACGCCTGGCGTTTGCAGCAACATTTGCACCATGGGCGACTCGGGGGCTGATGCGAACACGATGGCGTCCACCTCGTTGTTCAAAAACGCCATGGTGGCCGGCGTTTGCTCCAGTTTGGTCAGCTTCAGCGCGCCAAGGTCCAGGCGGTTCACGTCAAACAACTTTTCCATCAAAGCAGGCACGCCACTACCCACGGTACCGACGTTTATCTTCAGGCCTTTGAGTTGTCCAAACGAGGTCAGAGTTTCAGCACCCGTGGCGTCTTTGGCGGCTCTCGCCTGGTAAAACAACCAAAGGGGTTCTACAAACAAGCTGCCCAGCGACTCGATACCGCTCTCGGGGGTGACGCGGCTTTCGTCGCTGCCACCTTGTACAAAACCCAGGTCGGCTTTGCCGTCTCGCAGCAGTTGCAAATTGGCGCTGGAGCCTTCGCTGGCGATCAAATCGACCTGAATGCCGTTCAAAGCCAGCGCTTTGGCATAGCGGCTGCCAAATTCTGCGTACGCGCTTTGGGCGGGGCCCGTGGCCAAGGTGACGCGCTTGGGCGGGTTGGGGTCCAGCCAACCATAGGCCAAAGCGAGCAACGCCACGGCCAGCAAAATAAACGGCCCAGCCGATACCAGCATGGCGCGCAGTGACAGCACCGCGTACGAAATTTTTTGAGCCATGGAGCGAAAAGGTTTCAAAATAGTCAGCTAAAGCAATGAGTCCGATTTTGCGCTTTTCAGGTCGACAACCGCAGGCCAGGTGATAGCCCCGTGGCTGGTTGACTTGGCCGCCCGCACCGCACGCACGATGGCGCGGGCGGTGACCTCAGCCGCCAGGGTGCTCAAAATCATCATGCCAGCCGATTTGCCAGCGGCGCCCGTGCCCAGGGCAAACATCGCGTCGCCGTCACTCATGGTGTGCACCGGGTTGATGGCGCGGGCCAACCCGTCGTGCGCGACCTGGGCCAGCCGGTGCGCTTGCGCCTTGGTCAGCACCGCATCGGTGGCGACCACCCCAATCGTCGTATTGGTGCCCGCCAGCAAAGGCTGCGGCACTTCGCCACGCAAAATCGCATCGCGAATGTTCAGCAAGCCTGCGCCGTCTGCGGTGCGTGCGCCCGCTATCACCTGGCCAGTTTGCGGGTTGACCACATCGCCCAGCGCGTTGCAAGCCACCATGGCCCCGACGGTGATGCCGTCCACCGTGACCGACGCGGTGCCAATGCCGCCGCGCATGGCACGATGAATGCCGTAGAGCTTGCCGACCAGCGCCCCAGCCCCGGCGCCCACGTTGCCCTCGGCCGGGCGCGCGCGGCTGGCCGCTTGGCAGGCGGCGTAACCCGATTGCAAATTGGGTCGAATGCGGGCGTCGCCCACTGGCAAATCAAACAAGACGGCGGCGGGCACGATGGGCACCAGGCCGTATTTCACATCCAGGCCAATGCCTTGCTCTTCCAGCCATTGCATGACGCCAGCAGCGGCGTCCAGGCCCCAAGCGCTGCCACCGGCCAACAAGATGGCATGAACCCGGTCCACCAAGTTGCTGGGGTGCAGCAAATCAGTCTCGCGCGTGCCGGGTGCGGCCCCGCGCACGTCCACGCCCGCCACGGCTCCCGCCCGCGCGATGACCACGCTGCAGCCAGTGGGGCGGCGCGAGTCGGTGCAGTGGCCGACTTCAATGCCCCCCACATCGGTGATGGCGCTGGAATCGACAAAGGAATTTGCTTGGGTCATGACAAAATCATTATCCCCGCCTTGAATTCAGCCACGCCATGACACAACCTGCGCCCAATCTGGCCACCCCCATTCGCATTGCACCTGCCCAGTTGCAGCAAACTCTGACCAAAGGGCAAAAGGCGTTCAACACCCTGATTGCGCATATTGAAGCCAACCGGAAAGAGTTGGCAGACTGGCAGCTGGCCGCCGAGGGTTACCGTCAGCGGGTGGTCGCTGAGATCGAGCCATTGCAAAAAAACTTGCGGGCAGTTCGGTTTGAACTGGCATGGTCGCTGGACAAGGCGCTAGATCGGCACCCTTTAACCAAGTCTGAAGGCCGCTCAGCCCGTGACTTTTTGTGCCATCTGGCCGAAACCTTGATGGACGCTTGCGACGACGACAGCATGAAAGCGCTGTTCAACAAGCACAGCGATGTGGACTTTGATGCGCAAGCCGAAGAAGAGGCCAAACGCCTTCAAAGCACAATGCAAAACATTTTTGGTTTTGAGCTGGATGATGACGACTTGGACGCCAAGTCACCTCAGGAAGTGCTTGAGAAAATGCGCCTGGAGATGGAAAAAGACCAGATGGAGTACCAAGAACAGAGGCTGCAGCAGGAGGAAAAACGCAGCCTGCGCAAAAAGTCGGCCAAACAGTTAGAGCGTGAAGCCAAAGCCAAACAGGAGGCCCAAAACGTCAGCCTGTCGATCCGCGAGGTCTACCGCAAGCTGGTCAGCGCCTTGCACCCAGACCGCGAGCCAGACGCCGACGAGCGAGCCCGCAAAACCGTGCTGATGCAGCGGGTGAACCAGGCCTATGACAAACGCGACCTGATGCAGTTGCTTGAACTGCAACTGGAGCTGGAACACATTGACGCCAAGTCAATTGCGGGTTTGTCAGAGGAGCGGTTGAAGCACTTCAACAAAGTTTTAAGGGACCAGTTGGGCGAGCTTGTGGACGAAATTCACCATGTGCAGGGCGCACTGCGAGCGCAGTTTCGGATGTCGCCCTACGAGCGGCTGCTGCCAAGCCAGGTGGTTCCCATGCTGTCAAAAGATGTCACCCAGCTGAAGTACTTCATCAAACGCCTCAATTCTGAAGCGCTGATGGTGCTTGATTTGCCGTCGTTCAAAGCCTGGCTCAAAGCGCTCAAGCAGAGTGAACGCGCTGAAAAGGCGATGCGCCGCAGGCAGGCGGACAGCGCTTTTTAGTGGGATTTCCCACTGCAATGCGCTGTGGCTGCGTCGCAAAACCGGGCGCGGCAGTCAGTCGGAAAGTGTCGATCTGGAACGTCAAAGCAGGAAATCAGGGTCAGGTCTTTCACCATCACATCTCACCCCAACTTCACAATCCAGCTCACACTCGTATAGTGCAGGCCAAAATGCCCTGCCAATTGCGCCATGGTGTACCCACCCGCGGCAAAGGCGGCTTGAATTGCGGAATTGCGGTTGTTGGGGTGTTGGTGTTGATACGCTTCAATTGGCATTGGCCGGGGTCTGCGTTGCGCCACGGGAATCTCCAGCGTCGAGCGATACGTGGGCTGACCAGGCGAGCTCTGTGGATTCAGCCCGGCCAGCGAAGCCAGCGCGCACGTGGTCGACGTAGCGCTGTTGGGCTTTTGCGCGATCCTGCAAAGCCGCTGGGGCAGACGGATCGGGCGCGAAGTAGGCCAATAACTTGTCGGTCGCCAGCCAATCGGGGCCGGGCAGCCACGCCGGGGCGAGCATGGCGCCGTAGGAACTCCACGGCCAGTCGCTTGCATCCGCCACCATGCCTGCGCGCACGGGGTTGAGCACCACATACCGCGCCAGCTCCAGCAAGTAGTTGTCTTTGTCCACCACAATTGCTTTGAAGCGCCCCTGAAACACATGGCCCACACGCCCCTGCGCGCGATTCGCCAACTGGGTACAAACACCGTTGAGCTGGCGCATGCCAGCCGACAAATTAGCGTCCGGCGTCTCGACCAGCAAGTGGTAGTGGTTGCTCATCAGGCAGTAGGCGTGCACTGTCCAATTAAAGCGCTTGCACACCTGCGCCAACACGCCCAGCCAGGCTTGCCGGTCAGCGTCATTGAGGTAAATGTCCTCGCGTCGGTCACCTCGGGAGGTGACGTGGTACAGGGCATGGGCAAATTCAAGACGCAGGGGGCGGGACATTGGAGGAATTTTGACTGGGGATGTTATCTAGAAAGACCTGACCCCAATGATGCACATTAGCTTAGCTGCACATAGGTGCCGAGAGTCACTGAAGCCAATATCGAAACCATGCCGTCTGACGTCTTCAGAAATTTCAGTGCCGCCATAGCTTCCTCGGGCAAGCTCTTTAGAAGCGCAGTCGCTGCCAAGTAGCAAACCCAAGAATTCCCTTCCAGATTCAGCAGCAACCTAAGGCTGGCAATCCCGGCTGCACCTCGATCAAGAAAACGTCCCCGAAGTAGTTCAAAATCTGGGTGAACTTCGTCAGCGAGTTTAGACCTGCCCGTATCGTGTGCATATCCAATACAGATTGCCAAAGCTACGAAACGGGCTACAAGTGGATCACTAGTGTTTGGCATTCAAACACCTAAAATTTGGAGAAGTTTTTCATTAGATTGATGCCGAGTTCGCGCTGAGCCTCAAACGAAAGTGACTTGACATAGTCGCGATTCGTTCCGCCGAAAAGCAGTCGATTGGAATTCATGAAAGAAGTAATTTTGTCGTGGAGTGCTCTATCGATGTTGACTAAGTTGCTGGCCGTATGAATCGCTTCCGAACCAAATCGTTCAATATTGGCCCCATGTTGTTCAACTAGGTGATGCCAAGCGCGATCCTCACCAGCGGAACCAAATGAGCGCTTGAACGAATCGAATGACGAGAATCCCTTTGCTGCCAATAGGGTGCCTGCTGGTGTGGCCAAACCGATCTCTGCGGCGAGCAGTTCTTCCGCGAAAACATAGGGTCTCGTGGCGGCCATTCGCATCGCCGCCACACCCAATCTGGCTGCCATGGAAGCCAGGTTATTAAAGAGGTACCCATACCCCGCCGTAACCGCCCCATTCTCAAACTTCCCACCCGCAATCATAGACCCAACGCCGCCCGCCACGGCGGTGGCGACACCTTTGGCGATGTCGCCCGAAATCAGCGTACTACTGCCGATCTGGTTGGTGGTGTATTTGCCGAACACGGCGCTCACTGCACCCTGTCCGCAACTGCCACCGCCTGCGGCTGAAGTGACGCAGCCTGCAGCGGCGTGGGCGGCGTAGCGGGCGCCACTGTTAGCTGCCTCTAAGGAGTCGCCACCCACCATGCCAGCAGCATTGAACAAAGCACCGCTTAAGGCCCCGCTAACCGCGCCATTGATCGCCCCGTCCAAGGTGCCAGTGATGACCGCGCCTGAGACGAATCCGCCGACAGCACCACCTGCCGCCGCGATACCCACGGTTGGCACCGTCAGACCACTGCCTGCAAGAAACCAGTTAATCGTCGCGCCACCCGTCACAATTCCCAAGCCAATCCCCTGCAAGATGCGGGTGGTTCTTTCATCCCACAGCCCCACCGCACGGCCCGCTTCAGGCGCTACGATGGCCGCCACCACCCACCACCAAAAGTGGCCTGTCGGGTCCGACATTGTTAACGGGTTGTTGCGCACATACGCATACCGGTTGTAGCTCTGCAAATCCATCGCCGATTGGATGAACGGGTCGGCGCTCATAAACCGCCCAATCAGCGGGTCATACACCCGGCCATTCATGTGGATGATGCTCATCTCGTCCAAATGCTCGTGCATCGTGAACCCGCGGTCGGTGTTTTTGCCGAACAGGGCGTCTTGGGTGTCGGCTGTGCCGGGGGCGGTGGCGATGTTGCGCCGCTTGCCCCAGGGGCAATAGCTGTCAAATTGTCGGTTTTATGATACTGTCGCTAGGAATTAAAAAAGGAAAAAGTAATGCAAGTCAACGCTCAAATCCCTGTGGTGAATGCCCAAATACTGATTCAGAAGATTCAAAGTTTACCGCCCGAGCGGATGCTGGAGGTAGACGATTTTGTGGATTTTTTGCGGGTGAAAATAGAGCAATCTCAAGCCCATGCGCAAGATCGCGCGCTGACGCGCATGGCCTCTGAAGCAAGCGAACCCAGCTTCGCCAACGCGTGGGATAACGCCGAGGATGAGGCTTACGATGCCATTTGACGGGCTCGCCATCTTTGGTGATGTCGTTCTGGTGCCGTTTCCATTCACCAACCAGTCTGCCATCAAACAGCGACCCGCCGTAGTGGTCAGCAGCCGCGCTTATGCCCAGGGTCGTCCGGATGTGGTGCTAATGGCGATCACCAGCCAAGTACGCACGCCGTTGGCGTTTGCCGAAACACTGGTCGCCGATTGGCAGGTCGCAAACCTGCTCAAGGCGTCAGTGGTCAAGCCATTGCTGGCGACATTGGAGCGGTCACTCATCATCCGGCAACTGGGCTCACTTTCTAACCGCGACCAGGCAGTGCTGCGCCAAGCGTTGGCGATTATTCTCGGATAGCGCATTCGAGCATTGATCGTTCAACAACCGCTCACTTCACGCGCAGCGATGACGCGAAAGTCGCGATCAATCCGGCACCGCGCAGGGCCGGCTCGATTGAACTGTAGTTTGGGTGAAGCGGTGCGCTGCGGTGGCGGGCGGGTAGCTTAGAAAAACGCGAAACGCTACATAATATGTAGCATACTATGTATATTTAACGAGAGCTAGATTCCAATTCGATTCACATTTTGGTAAAATAGGGGTCGAATTTCAAAAAAAGAACCTGCAGGTTCTTTTTTGTTTCAAGACTCAGTGTTTATGCTCGTGCAAGACACCTGGGCCATTGGGTTGAATGTGCTCTTGCGCAAGCTCAGCTTTGGCCTGTCGCAGCACGGCCGAGCCGCCGCTCAATGCCAAAACCGCCATCACGCCCGCCACCGCCAAATCGGGCCAGGCGGTTTGGCTGCCTGCCACGCCGAGGGCTGCCGCCATCACCGCCAGGTTCCCCAAAGCGTCGTTGCGCGAGCACAGCCAGACGCTGCGCATGTTGGCATCGCCTTCGCGAAAGGCGTACAGCATCCAGGCAACGGCCAGGTTGACGACCAGTGCCATGACAGAAATGACGCCCATCGTGCCAGCATCAGGAATGGCCGCGCCAGACCAGGCGCCCCACGCGGCCCGGCCCAGGACAAACAGACCAAAGCCGATCATGCACACCGCTTTGAGTTGCGCCGCACGCGCGCGCCACGACAGCGCTGCCGCCAGTACCGCCAAAGACACGGCGTAGTTGGCCGCGTCTCCGGCAAAGTCAATCGCATCCGCTAGCAAGCTGACTGACCCCGCGCGGTAGCCGCCCGCCAGCTCTATCGCAAACATCAGGGCGTTCAAAATCAGGGCAATCCACAAAATGCGCCGGTAGCGGGGCAGGTCGGTGACGCGACTGGCGTCTGGTGTGTCGTGCTGGCAATGTGCTGACATGGTGTTTTCAAAGAGTTGAAAGGCTATTGGAAACCCTGAAGTGACTACAGAGTCAAGGCCTAAAATGGACTGGTTGACGCGGCAGGTTCACTTGACCAGGTCATTTGAGCATGAATAGGAGAAAAACCATGCGAATTAAAGCTTTGAGCGACGCCACTGGCGTTGAGGTTGAGACGATTCGTTACTACGAAAAACTGGGTCTGTTGCCGCTACCTGCGCGCAGCGACAACGGTTACCGCGACTACGCCGTCGTGCATTTGGAGCGTCTGGCCTTTGTGCGCCATTGCCGTGCGCTGGACATGCCTTTGGCTGACATTGCGCGCCTGCTGGCGCTGGTCAACGCGCCGCTGGCCGACTGCAGCCACGTTGATCTGCTGGTGGATGCGCAATTGGCCCGCGTGCGCGCCCGCCTCAAAAGCATGCGCGCACTGGAGAAGCAGTTGGTTCAATTGCGCGCGCAGTGCAGCGGCACGCCGGGCGCGGCTGAATGCGGCATTTTGCATGAATTGGTGGCCGCAGCGCACGGCGAGGCCTGCGTTTGCCATGTGGCTTGAACCTACAACGTCAAAGCGAGTGTTTGCCCGCCACTGCAGCGCTCAATACCGGCCAAATCGGATCTGGAACTGATGTTGTGCAAACCCGCACGGCGCAACATTTCACGCACCACCGCCGCTTGGTCAAAACCATGCTCCAGCAGCAACCAGCCACCGGGGCGCAAATGGGAGGTGGCCTGACCAATGATCTGGCGAATGTCGTCCAGACCGTCTGCGCCACTGGCCAGTGCAGCCAGGGGCTCGTGGGTCAAATCAGCCAAATGGGCATCGCTAGACGCAATGTAGGGCGGATTGGACACGATCAGGTCAAACACACGCAGCTCAGTTGCCAACCACGAGCCTTGGCTGAATCGCACGTCAAGCTGCAGGCGCTGAGCGTTGGCTGTTGCTACTGCCAAGGCGTCGGCGCTGAAATCGGTGGCGCTCACCAGGGCATCAGGTCGATGCAGTTTGATGGCCAGTGCCACAGCGCCAGAACCTGTGCCAAGGTCGATCACCTGAGCTTCATGTTTGAGTACTTCGAGCGCCCAGCCCACCAGGGTTTCGGTGTCAGGGCGGGGCACCAATACGCGTTTGTCAACTTGCAGGTCAATGCCGTAAAACTCTTTGTGCCCAGTGAGGTAAGCGACTGGTTCGCCCAACAGTCGACGCTGAACCAATGCCTCGAACTCGGCTTGAACCGCTGCTGACACCGGGTCGCGGTCATGCGCCAGCAGCCAGGTGCGCTCGGTTTGGGGTTTGCCCAAGGCATGCAGCAGCAAAAGTTGAGCGTCCAGCCGGTCCAACCCCGTCAAATGGGCGTGGGACTGTGCTTCTGCAAGGTGCATCGACAAATCAGGCAAGTGCCCGGTTACGCGGCAGACGCCAGCTCCAGCGCCGCCAATTGCTCAGACGCTTCATAAGCTTGCAGGGCCTGCACCACATCGGTCAAATCGCCTTCCATGATGCCCAGCAGCTTGTACAGCGTCAGGTTGATGCGGTGGTCCGTCAAGCGACCCTGGGGAAAGTTGTAGGTGCGAATGCGGTCGCTGCGGTCGCCCGTGCCGATCAAACTTTTGCGTTCGGCCGCGTCTTTGGCGGCGCGCTCGGAACGGTCTTTTTCGATGATGCGGGCGGTCAGCACCTTCATGGCCTGAGCCTTGTTGCCATGCTGGCTGCGGCCGTCCTGGCATTCGGCCACGATGCCCGTGGGCAGGTGGGTGATGCGCACGGCCGAGTCGGTTTTGTTGATGTGCTGGCCACCTGCGCCGCTGGCTCGGTAGGTGTCAATGCGCAGGTCAGCCGGGTTGATTTGAATGGCCACGGCTTCGTCCGGTTCGGCCAAAACAGCGACGGTGCAAGCGCTGGTGTGAATGCGGCCCTGCGTCTCGGTGGTGGGAACGCGTTGCACGCGGTGCCCGCCAGATTCGAATTTGAGCGCACCATAAGCTCCCATGCCAGCGCTGTTGCCTTCAATGCGCAAGACCAGCTCTTTATAGCCCCCAAGCTCGCTTTGCGATTCGCTCATGATTTCGGTTTTAAAACCCATGCGCTCGCAATAGCGCGAGTACATGCGGCTCAAATCTGCCGCAAACAAAGCCGACTCGTCGCCGCCGGTGCCTGCGCGAATCTCCATGAAGGCGTTGCGTGCATCGTCGGGGTCTTTGGGCAGCAGCATGCGTTGCAGTTCGGCCTCTAGCTGAGCCAGTTCAGCGCTGGCGGAGTCGATTTCTTCCTGGGCCAGGTCGGCCATGTCGGGGTCTTTCAGCAGGTCTTGGGCTGAAGCCAGGTCTGACTCGCGCACCTGGTAGCGGCTCCAGCGGGTGGCGACTGACGCCACGTCGGTGTGCTCGCGCGACAGCACCAGGAACTGTTTCATGTCCTTCATGATGTCCTCGCGCGAGAGCAAAAATTCAAGCTCGCCCAGGCGGTCGGCGTAGCGGTCCAGGCGGTTGCGAAGGAAAGTTTTCATGGGGGAGCGAAATCAAAGAGCATTGGGATCGCTGGGTAAATGGCCAAGCGACTGGAATTTGACCCCAATGTAGGGGCCTTTGGCTCCAGCCCAGCTACTGGTCTTTGTGCAGAAAAAAGTGCTGGGCTGCTGCGCTGGCGCGCTCACGGGTCTGGCTGTCGCCGTCGCGCAATTCGGCAAACGTGCCATGCAGCATTTTTTGCGTCAAGCCCTTGGCCAGGGCTTCCATTACCGCCTGCACGTCGTCGCCTTTGGCCAGCATTTTGCGGGCACGGGCCAGCTCCAGCCCGCGCCATTCATCGGCTTGGGCATTGAGCTGCTGAATCAAAGGCACTACCCCGCCTATCGGGTTGCGCTGCTCTACCCACTGCATGAAGCTTTTCACACCCGCTTCAATGATGACTTCAGCCTGGGACACAGCCGCTTGACGGTTGGCCTGGCCGGTTTGCACCACCTTGGCCAGGTCGTCCACGGTGTACAGGTACACATCGCGCAGCGCTTTGACTTCGGGCTCAATGTCGCGCGGCACAGCCAAATCGACCATGAACATGGGGCTGCGCTTGCGTTTTTTGATAGCCCGTTCGACCGCGCCCAAGCCAATGATGGGCAAAGTGCTGGCCGTGCAACTGATCACGGCATCAAATTCGTGCAAGCGGTCCGGTAAATCTGCCAGAGCCACCACTTCGCCACCCAATTGTTTGGCCAGCTTTTCGCCGCGCTCCAGGGTGCGGTTGGCCACCGCCATGTGCTTGGGGTTTTTGGCTGCAAAATGTGTGGCACAAAGCTCAATCATCTCGCCTGCGCCAACAAACAGTATGCGAATGGCCCCCAAATCTTCAAACAATTGGCCCGCCAGCCGAACGCTGGCCGCCGCCATGCTGATGGAATGTGCGCCAATTTCAGTCGAACTGCGCACCTCTTTGGCCACTGAAAAAGACCGCTGAAACAACTGGTTCAGCGTGCTGCCCAAAGCGCCTGCCTGGTTGGCAACCCGCACCGCGTCTTTCATTTGACCCAAAATTTGCGGTTCGCCCAACACCATGGAATCAAGGCCGCTGGCGACCCGAAACGCGTGGCGGGCTACAAAGCCGTCTTGCAACGTGTACGCATGCGCGCGCAGCAACTCGGGCGCCACGCCGCCCGATTGAGCCAGCCAGTTCACTGTGTGGTCAATGGCTTGCTGGTCGCCTGCGCAGTAAATTTCGGTTCGGTTGCAGGTGGAGATGATGGCCGCTTCAGGGCTGTACAGCGCTTCACGCAGGTGGGTCAGCGTGGGCCCGATTTGGTCGATGGCAAAGGCAAAGCGGCCGCGCAAATCAAGCGGCGCGGTGTTGTGATTGATGCCTAATGCCCAAACTGCCATACCAAGATTATAAAATTTGTTCGTGCGGGTGGTTGGCGGCTTTGCCAAGTCCCCCTAAACAGGCCCTAAAAACTGTTTTGTTCGTCAGAAATGCAACGCTCGAACCACGTTTAAAACACTCTAACGCAATCCCAATCTAACGCAATTCAACGCTATTTGAAAATTATGTCCCTGCTTGAACTGCTGCTGCACGCTCTTAATTTTGCCGCCCCCGCCCTGGTGGTAGCCCTTATTGTCGTGCTATGCAGCCGCATTTTGTACGCCAAGTCACGGCCCTTAGCGAACGGCTGGCTTCAATTGGCTGTCAACTTTGCCGTCGGCATGGGCGCTTTGGTGCTCGGTTTGTGGGTTTTTGGCACGGATGGGAAACTGGCGACCTACGCGGTTTTGGTGGTCGGCTGCGGCACGGCTCAATGGTTGCTGCTGCGCGCTTGGCAACTGAAGTAGGCAGTTCTCTGGTGAAAATGCTCAGTCGCTATCGCTGAATGCGGCAGGAGAAAACAAGTCAATTCGGTCGGTGATGATGCCGTCAACGCCTAAATCGATCAGGCGCTGGGCGGCCCATTCATCGTTCACGGTGTAGCTTAAGCAGCAAAACCCGGCACTTTTGGCTTTTGCCACGCTGAACTGATCCCAAAGCACCTGGTTGCAGACAATCGCCACGCAATCGAGTTGCAATGCGGTTTCGATCCAGTCGGGTGTTACTTTGTCCAGCAACAAGCCACGGGGCAAATGGGGGGCGCTGGCAAAGGCACCGTGCAAGGCATCGACAACGAACGAGGTCAAAAGCGGCAAGACGGCCGCATCTTTCCAAAGCCGGGCGGCTTCCTGGGCGACAATTTTGCCTGTGTGCAGTTCGGTGCCCGGCGTGGGTTTGATTTCGATGTTCAGGCAAAAACCATTGCGCAATACAAATTGCGCCACGTTGTCCAGCGTTGCCAATGGCTCGCCCGCGAAGGCTCTCGAATGCCAACTGCCTGCATCGAGCTGGGATAAGGTGTTCCAAGGGTGGTCGCCACCAATTTCGTCTTGAGTGCGGCCCAGTCGATCAGCCGCGTTGGTGGTACGGCTCAGGGTGGCATCGTGCATCAGAAACGGCACGCCATCGGCGCTGAGCTTCACATCGCATTCAAACATGCGGTAACCGTGCGCGGCACCCAGCCTGAATGCTGCCAAGGTGTTTTCAGGTGCCAGCTTGCCCGCACCCCGGTGCGCAACCCAGCGCGGATAGGGCCAGCCGTCTTTGGCCATGGCTCAGACCCGCCGGCCCGTTGCCGAGTCAAACCAATGCAGGCGTTCTCGGCGCGGAGTGATTCGAATGGTGCTGCCAATCGTCGGCACGGCGTGATTTTCATCGGTGCGCACAATCAATTGCTCATCGTTCAGGCGGCAATACACCAAGCGTTCGGCTCCCAGCATCTCAACAGTTTCGACCTGTACGGCCCAACCCGATTCACCAATGTCCAGGTGCTCTGGGCGGATGCCCATCGTCATGCCCGGTTGGCCCCCCAAGTCTGCATTGGCGGCATTTTTAAGCAGGTTCATGGGTGGCGAGCCGATGAAACTGGCGACAAACGTGGTGGCGGGGCGGGTGTAGACCTCTTCCGGGGTGCCAAACTGTTCCATGCGCCCGCTGTTCATCACGATCATGCGCTGCGCCAAAGTCATGGCTTCAACCTGATCATGGGTCACAAACAGCGAGGAAATGCCCAGTTCGCGGTGCAGCTTTTGAATTTCGAGCCGGGTTTGGGCGCGCAATTTAGCATCCAGATTGGACAGCGGCTCATCAAACAGAAAAACCTGTGGCTGGCGCACAATCGCGCGGCCCATCGCAACCCGTTGGCGTTGCCCACCCGACAGTTCACGCGGTTTGCGTTGCAACAAGGCACCCAGTTCCAAAATTTTTGCGGCCTTGTCAACGCGGGTTTTAATCTCGTCCACGGGCACCTTGGCGATTTTCAACCCGTAGGCCATGTTCTCAAATACGCTCATGTGCGGGTAAAGCGCGTAGTTCTGAAAGACCATGGCAATGTCACGCTCTGAGGGCTCCAACTTGTTTACCACCCGGTTACCGATGGAAATGTCGCCTTCAGAAATCTCTTCAAGGCCTGCCACCATACGCAGAAGGGTTGACTTGCCGCAGCCACTGGGCCCGACGATCACGACGAATTCGCCATCCTTGATGTCAGCATTGACACCATGAATGACCTGGTTGGCACTTGGCCCTTTGCCGTAGCGCTTGACGACGTTTTTAAGTTGTATAGATGCCATCTTGAACTGTTATTTTTCAGTGTCTACCAGACCTTTGACGAACCACCGTTGCATCAAAATCACGACCAGTGCGGGTGGCGTCATGGCCAATATGGCCGTGGCCATGACCACGTTCCATTCGGTATAGGCCTCGCCCGCAATCAGCCGTTTGATGCCCAAGACAATCGGGTACATCGTCTCTTGTGTGGTGACCAAGAGGGGCCAAAGGTACTGGTTCCAGCCATAAATGAACTGAATCACAAACAGCGCGGCGATGCTGGTTTTAGACAGCGGCAGCAGCACGTCCCAAAAGAACCGCATGGGGCCAGCTCCGTCGATTCGGGCGGCTTCCACCAGCTCGTCCGGTACCGTCAAAAAGAACTGGCGAAACAAAAAAGTTGCAGTGGCTGATGCAATCAGGGGAATGGTTAAACCCGCATAGCTGTTGAGCATGCCAAGGTCAGACACGACCTTGTAAGTGGGGCCAATGCGCACTTCGACGGGCAACATCAGGGTGACAAAAATCATCCAAAAGATCACATTGCGAAACGGAAACCTGAAATACACAATGGCAAACGCCGAGAGCAGCGAAATCGCAATTTTGCCAATCGCGATGATCAGTGCGCTGGCCAAGCTGATGCCCATCATTGGCAAGGCCGGGGGAAATTTGCTGCCGGTGCTGCTTTCGCCACCCAACAGCGCGAGCTTGTAAGTGTTCAAAAAATTCGACCCCGGCCACATCGACAGCGGAGTCGATTGTGCAATTTGCTCGGCAGATTGTGTTGACGCCACCAATGCCAAATACAAGGGAAACGCGACCAACAGCACACCAATGATCAGCACAGTGTGCGAGATGAATGTGGCAACCGGGCGGCGTTCAATCATGAAAATTTTGCATAGATAATTGGAATCTGACCCCAATTAATTAGTAATTGACTTTTTTCTCGACAAACTTGAACTGAACGACGGTCAGTGCGATGACGATGACCATCAGCACCACCGATTGCGCAGCCGAGCCACCCAAGTCCATGGCTTTGAAGCCGTCGTAATAAACCTTGTAAACCAGAATGGCAGTGTCCTTGCCAGGGCCGCCCTGGGTTGCGGCATCGACAATGGCGAAGGTCTCAAAAAACGCGTAAATGATGTTGATCACCAGCAAAAAGAAAGTGGTGGGTGACAGCAAGGGGAAAACAATCGTCCAAAAACGCCGCGCGGGCGAAGCACCGTCAATGGCAGCGGCTTCAAGCAAGGACTTCGGTATCGACTGCAGGCCAGCCAGAAAAAACAAAAAGTTGTAAGAAATTTGCTTCCACACCGCCGCAATCACGATCAGCGTCATGGCGTGGGTGGAATTGAGCAAATGGTTCCATTCAATGCCAATGCTTCGCAAGAAGTAGGCAATCACCCCCATGGGCGAGACGAACATGAAAACCCATAAAACTCCAGCCACGACGGGTGCCACCGCATAGGGCCAAATTAAGAGTGTTTTGTAAATCGTGCCGCCTTTGAGCACCCGGTCGGCCATGACCGCCAACAGCAAGGCGATACAAAGCCCGCTGCCCGCGACCAGAACCGAAAACAAGGCGGTTGTTTTGAAAGATTCCAGATAGGTGTCGTCGGCAAACAGCGCCCTGAAGTTGTCAAGTCCGACAAATTCACTGGCGGTGCCGAATGCGTCCTGGTTCAATAGACTTTGGTAAAGCGCATTGCCAGCCGGCCAAAAAAAGAAGATCAACACCACAGCCATTTGAGGCGTGATGAGAAGCCACGGCAACCACGAGGAGCGGAACAAGACGCGTTTTTCTACAGCCATAGCATCAAAAAGCTAATTGGAAATTCGCACAAACTACTTTCACGGGGTTTTGCTCGCCAAGCCGCCTGCAAAGCGTCGAAGGACAAACTGGTTCATTCTGGCCAACTGTATGAACAGTCAATCGGAACAAACCAGCTATCACTTGAAGTCGCTTCAAAAGGCGCTTTGAGTCTTGCTCTACCTGGTACCCTACTTCTTGCCTTACTTTTTACTATTGGCTTTTTGGAACTTCTCAAGCTGCTCGTTACCGCGTTTCACCGCGCTGTCCAAAGCTTCCTGAGCGGTCTTTTTGCCAGCCCAGACTTGTTCGAGTTCTTCGTCGTTGATGGTGCGAATCTGCACAAAATTACCCAGGCGGATGCCGCGCGACTTTTCAGTGGTCTTGCGGATCATTTGGGTCACTGACACGTCAGTACCCGGGTTCTGTTTGTAGAAGTTGGATTTTTCGGTCAGTTCGTACGAGGCCTTGGTCAAAGGTAGGTACCCCGTGCGCTGGTGGCTTTTGGCGGCTTCTTCAGCCACTGACAAGCGGGCAAAAAACTGCGCAACGCCTTTGTATTCGTCAGGCTTTTTGCCAGACATCACCCACAGGCTGGCTCCACCAATCACTGTGTTTTGCGGGGCTCCCGGCACGTCTGGGTAGTAAGGCAGGGCGCCAATGCCGCCCACAAACTTGGCGTTGCGTTTGATGTTGCCGTACAGGGCTGAAGAGCCTGTCACCATGGCGCATTCTCCTGAAACAAACGTAGCGTCAGCCAGGTTGCCGCGGCCTTTGTAAACCATCAGCCCTTGCTTGGCCATGTTGGCCAAATTTTCAATATGGCGCACGTGCAGTGGCGTGTTGAAGTTCAGGCGCGCGTCAATCCCGCGCATGCCATTGCCTTTGGTGGCGAATTCGGTGTTATGCCAAGCCGAAAAACTCTCCAATTGTGTCCAGCTCATCCAGCTGCTAGTGAAAGGGCACTTGTGGCCACTGGTTTTGAGCTTGGCAGCGGCCAGAGCGACCTCAGGCCAGGTGGTGGGTGGTTTCTCTGGATCCAGGCCCGCGGCTTTGAACGCGTCTTTGTTGTAATGAAAGACGGTGGTGGAGCTGTTAAACGGAAAGCTCAACATTTCTCCATTGGGGGCGGTGTAGTAACCGGCCACGGCAGGCACGTAGGCGCTGGTGTCAAACGGTACGCCGGCCTTTTTCATGACCTCACCGACGGGCACGATGGCGGCTTTGCTGGCCATCATGGTGGCCGTGCCGACTTCAAACACCTGCAGAATGTGCGGGGCATTGCCTGCCCGGAAAGCGGCAATGGCGGCGGTCATGGACTCGTCATAACTGCCTTTGAAAGTGGGCACAACCTTGTAGTCCTTTTGGCTGGCGTTGTAGTCTTTGGCCAGGTCATTGACCCATTCGCCCAAAGCGCCACCCATCGAGTGCCACCATTGAATTTCGGTTTGCGCATGAGTTGGAAAGGCCAATGCAGCGAGCAATGCCGCCAACGATGCCGATTTGGCAAGTTTGAGTTTCATAAAAATTCCTGTAACAAAATCAGAAGTCGATGCAGAAGAAGGGTACGCAGAGCGTCGAGCGTAGCAACGCAATGTGTCAAAACCGTGTCACTTTTATTAAACCCTGTTTGAGTCGGATTGGCACTGGGGTTTACGTCATAGGGAAGCCCAGGAGCTCACCCGTGGGTTTGAATTTGGGTCTACAACTGAAAAATGCTGCACTGCGATAAAATTAAGATAGGGCGTTCTGTCTCGCTTGTGACGCAGACGCCAAAACCCACTTTTTGATGAACGCACCGCTTAACCTTTCTCAATTGGCGTCAATGGCTGGCCAGGTGCCGCCAAAACAAGACCGTATCCGCGAAATCCCTTACAACTACACGTCTTTTTCCGACCGTGAAATTGTGATTCGCCTGCTGGGTGAGCCCGTTTGGGACCTGGTTTTGCAACTGCGCGGTGAACGCCGCACCGGGCGCTCGGCCCGCATGCTGTACGAGGTGCTGGGCGACATTTGGGTGGTGCAGCGCAACCCTTATTTGCAAGACGACTTGCTGGACAACCCCAAACGCCGCCGTTTGCTGGTGGACGCCCTGAAACACCGTTTGGGCGAAGTGCAAAAGCGTCGCTCCCCGTTGCCAGAGCAGCAAGCCGACGCGCAGCGTGATGCTTTGGTCGTCGAATTGTTGAAGGCTGCTGACGTGGCAGTGCAGCGTTTTGACGAGGCTTTTGACAAAGTGGCTGATTTGCGGCGCAAAACGCAGCGTTTGCTGAACCGGCTGACGGCCAAGGACAATGTGAAATTTGACGCATTGAGCCGTGTTTCGCACGTGACTGACGCCACCGATTGGCGGGTCGAATACCCGTTTGTGGTGCTAACGCCGGACACCGAGGCTGAAATGGCGGGTTTGGTCAAAGGTTGCATTGAATTGGGGCTGACCATTGTCCCGCGCGGCGGCG
>JANPCR010000244.1:0-12831 GCA_031431035.1 Rhodoferax sp. | reverse complement strand
AAGCCGAATCACATTGCCCGTGTTGGGCGGAATTTCAGGCTCGAACAGGACAATATTGAACATCGTGCCGAATTGTCGCCGCCTGAAGCGGGCTATCAAAGCTAGCGGTCAAAACTGGCGGCAAAGGTGGCGGCAAAGGTGGCGGCAAAGGTGTTTAGGGCTCAGTCCGCGCAAACACCAGTCCCGTGACATGCGCCGCACCCGCTGCCTTCAGCGCGGTGGCCGCAGCACCCAGCGACGCGCCACTCGTCATCACGTCGTCCACCAGCACGATGCGCTTGGATTTGATTTTCCCTTGCAGCAACGGATCAATCGCAAAAGCATCCCGCACGGCGTCAAACCGCTCTTGGCGCTCCATCAGCCGTTGCGGCGGCGTGTCTTTGATCCGCAGCAAGACTTGGTGCATCAGCTTGCCCGTCGCCAAAGCCTGCGCCAGCAACTGCGCCTGGTTGAAGCCGCGCAATTGCAATCGCTGGCGGGACAGCGGCATGGCGATGACGATATCGGCGCGGTCAAGTGCTGGCTCAACCCAGGGAGCGCTTCGCATCAACAGGGCAAAGGTGCCCGCCAAGCCGGTTTTGCCGTTGAATTTGAAGTCGGCGACCAGCCCCGCCCATGGGAATTCATAAGACACGGCGGCCAAGCAAGCGTCCAGCGCCGGGGGCGACTTCACGCAGGCGCCACACTGCGCAAAACCACTGTCAACTGCCTGCGCGCAGGTTTTGCAGCGCGCTACCGGCTGGCCAAACAGCGTCACACAGGGCTCGCAAACGGTCTGGGCTGACCAGGTGCTGCAAACGGCGCACTGACTGGCCATGGCGGCAGAGGCCCGAGAGATCAGTTGGTGCAGCATCGGGTCAATATACTCTGCCCATGTCTACCCAAGGCCCACCCTCCATGGATCCGGTTGCCAGCCAACGCTGGCAACAGATGCGCGTGCAGGCGTCACCGTGGCTGCATGAGGAAGTGGCCCGCCGCATGGAAGAACGCCTTGAGTGGATCAAGCTGAAACCCGCGCGGTGGGCGAGTTGGGCACCTTCGAGGGGCGGCCTGGAGGCGCAAGTGCTGCTTTCAAAACGCTACCCCGATGCCGAGTGTTTTATTGTTGAATCGTCGGCCCAGCATGCCCAGGCGGCTCTCAATTATTTAAGAAATCCGTGGTGGAAGCCCCAACACTGGACGCAAAAGCTGCCCAGCATCAGCCCATTTGCCCCCGAAACCCTGCAAATGGTGTGGGCCAACATGGCGCTGCACATGGCCAGCGAGCCGCAAAGTTTGATCGCCCAGTGGCACCAAGCTTTGGCGGTGGACGGGTTTTTGATGTTTTCTTGCCTGGGGCCGGACACGCTGCTTGAAATGCGATCGCTTTACCAGCGCATGGGTTGGCCCGCCGCCTCGCACGACTTCACCGACATGCACGATTGGGGCGACATGCTGGTCTCGGCCGGTTTTGCCGAACCCGTGATGGACGTTGAGCACATCGCCTTAAGCTTCGAGACGCCGGAACGCCTGTTGGCGGAACTCAGAACCTTGGGGCGCAATTTGCACCCCCAGCGTTTTGCCGGGCTGCGGGGGCGCAACTGGCTGCAAAGCTTGCATCGAGGCCTGAAAACCCCGCAGCGAGACGGCCAAACCGAAAGTCAGCCCATCAAACTGACGTTTGAAGTCATTTATGGACACGCCATCAAACCTGCCAAAAGGCTGGCTGTGGCGCCCCAAACCAACCTGTCCTTGGCCGAAATGCGCAACCGATTGGGCCTGAACGAGGGGGCAAAAACGGCGTCAGAATCGAGAGGCAAATGACCATTTTGAGGGGCAGGGACATTGACTTGCGCCCTCACTGACCCGTCCGAACGGTCGGCTACAATAGGGTCGACCGATACAAGGGTATTTCCCCGTATTCCAGTTGCACTCAAATCGTGGGTGCCGCTTGCCCCAGGCAAATGGTGTGACAAATCCAGTTTTTCGCTTCGCGACAGTTCACGGCCAAAACTTCGAATGGTTTTTGCGGCGCAATTGTTCAATTACTCCCAGCCAGTTAGGCTGGATGTACGCGTCGTTGTGCATTGTGTCCCTCGGAATTGGCACCGCTTTCTGGTTCGCAGGGGCAAGTTTTGTGCTGCCCTTTGCATCGCTGGAATTGGCGGCTGTGGGCGTGGCGTTTTTGGTTTACGCGCGCCATGCCAGTGACGGAGAGCGAATTTACCTGCAAGGCCCCCAGTTGGTGGTTGAGCTGGAAACGGGTGGCAAATTGCAGCGGGCTGAATTTCACCGCGAATGGGTGCGGGTCGAGCCTCAGTCGGGCGATGGTTCGCTGATTGAGCTTTCAGGCCAGGGGCGTTCGATCAATGTCGGCAGGTTTGTGCGCCCAGAACTGCGTCCGGTGCTGGCCCGAGAAATTAGAATGGCGTTGCGCGGCGCTTAAAGTCGAGAATTTTGTATTGAGGCAATGAAGAAGTGAACACGATGAAGAGCATATTCAACAATTTGATGACACCCTTGGCAAAACCTTGTGCAAAGCCCTTGGCAAAATCTTTGGCAGTTTTGGGGGGAATCGCCGCCTCAGCGGGGTTCGCAGTGGCCAACGCGGCCAATACGGTCAACGACTTACCGGGCGGCCCGGCCGTCAACCAGCTTAACTTCAGGCCGGCAGTGACCAAAATCGCCCAGGAGCAAGCCTGGCTGCACTGGTTCATGCTGATCGTTTGCACTGTCATCTTTTTGGCGGTTTTCGCAGTGATGTTTTATTCCATCTGGAAGCATCGCAAGTCCAAGGGCTACAAAGCCGCCAACTTTCACGAGTCGGTAACGGTCGAGATCATCTGGACCATCGTGCCCTTCATCATCGTGATCTTGATGGCGCTGCCCGCCACCAAAGTCATCGTGGCCATGAAAGACACCACCAACGCTGATTTGACCGTCAAAGTGACCGGACAGCAGTGGAAATGGGGCTACCAGTACATCAAAGGCGAAGGCGAAGGCATCGGTTTCGTGTCTCAACTCGACCCAACACACCGTGAAATGTCCAACAACGGCGGCCCCAAGCCTGGCCAAGTGGTGGATGACTATTTACTTAAGGTTGACAACCCCCTGGTCGTGCCGGTGGACAAAAAGGTGCGGGTGATTGTGACCGCCATCGACGTGATTCATGCCTTCATGGTGCCGTCTTTTGGTATCAAACAAGACGCCATTCCCGGTTTTGTTCGTGACACCTGGTTCCGCGCAGAAAAAATTGGCGACTATTACGGTCAGTGCGCTGAACTGTGCGGCAAAGAGCACGCCTACATGCCGATTCACGTCAAGGTCGTCTCAGCCGAGGACTATGCCAAGTGGGTGGACGGCGAACGCAAAAAAATCGCTGCCAAAGCAGATGATCCGACCAAAGTTTGGACCGCCCAGGACATCACTGCACGCGGTGAAAAAGTGTATGCAGCCAACTGTGCCGCCTGCCATTTGCCAACTGGCAAAGGTGCTGGTCCGATCAAGGCGCTGGACGGCGCGGCTGTGGTGCTGGACACCGACAACGCCAAGCAAATCGCGATTTTGCTTAAGGGCCAAAACAACGGTGCCATGCCCGCCTGGAAGCAGCTGAGCGACACCGACATTGCCGCAGTGATCACCTTCACCAAGAACAATTGGTCCAACAAAACCGGGCAACTGGTGCAGCCTGCTGAAATCACGGCAGCGCGCAAGTTGTAGGCACGACTGAAACCTTGACCATCGCCATTCCCACGCCATTCCGCGAAGATTTTGAAAATTAGAGAACTGACAAGGACACGAACATGAGCGCCGTATTACACCCTAGCGACCATTCCAAAGGGGACCATGCCCATGGCGACCACGCCCATGACGAGCACCATGGCGCACCTGCGGGCTGGCGCCGCTGGGTTTTTGCGACCAACCACAAAGACATCGGCACCTTGTACCTGTTGTTTGCGTTCGCCATGTTGATGGTGGGCGGCGTTTTGGCGTTGATGATTCGCGCTGAACTTTTTCAGCCCGGTTTGCAATTGGTCAACCCCGAGTTGTTCAACCAACTGACCACCATGCACGGCGTGATCATGGTGTTTGGGGCCATCATGCCGGCCTTTGTGGGCTTTGCCAACTGGATGATCCCACTGCAAATTGGCGCGGCGGACATGGCCTTTGCCCGCATGAACAACTTCAGCTTCTGGCTAGTCATTCCGGCTGGTATTTTGGTACTTGCGTCGTTTTTCATGCCAGGTGGTGCGCCAGCGGCGGGGTGGACTTTTTATGCACCCCTGACGCTGCAAATGGGCCCATCCATGGACGCCGCCATTTTTGCGCTGCACATTTTGGGTGCCAGCTCGATCATGGGTTCCATCAACATCATCGTGACCATCCTGAACATGCGCGCACCTGGCATGACCCTGATGAAAATGCCAATGTTCTGCTGGACATGGCTCATCACCGCTTATTTGCTGATTGCTGTTATGCCAGTTTTGGCCGGTGCCATCACCATGACGCTGACAGATCGCCACTTCGGCACCAGCTTCTTTAACCCGGCCGGTGGCGGTGACCCGGTGATGTTTCAGCACATCTTCTGGTTCTTTGGCCACCCTGAGGTCTACATCATGATTTTGCCGGCCTTCGGTATCATCAGCCAAATCGTGCCAGCCTTTGCGCGCAAACGTCTGTTTGGTTACGCGTCAATGGTTTATGCAACTTCCAGCATTGCCATTTTGTCTTTCATCGTGTGGGCACACCACATGTTCACAACCGGCATGCCAGTCACGGGCCAGCTGTTTTTCATGTACGCGACCATGCTGATCGCAGTGCCCACGGCGGTCAAGATCTTCAACTGGATTGCCACCATGTGGCAAGGCTCCATGACGTTTGAAACTCCGATGCTGTTCGCCGTCGGATTTATTTTCGTGTTCACTATGGGCGGTTTCACCGGGCTGATTCTGGCCATGGCACCGATCGACATTCAGTTGCAAGACACTTACTACGTGGTGGCGCACTTTCACTACGTTTTGGTCGCGGGCTCGCTCTATGGCATGTTTGCTGGTTACTACTACTGGTCGCCCAAATGGACGGGTGTCATGTACAACGAAACCATGGGCAAAATTCACTTTTGGTGGTCGCTGATTGCGTTCAACGTCACCTTCTTCCCTATGCACTTTTTGGGCTTGGCTGGCATGCCTCGGCGTTACGCTGACTACCCCATGCAGTTTGCCGATTTCAACGCAGTGGCCTCGGTGGGTGCGTTTTTCTTCGGATTTGCACAAGTCTTCTTCTTCTTTTTTATTGTGTTGCCCGCGATGATGGGCAAGGGCCAAAAAGCTCCGCAAAAACCGTGGGAAGCCGCGGAAGGCCTGGAGTGGGAAGTGCCTTCGCCAGCGCCGTTCCATACCTTCGAGACGCCTCCCAAATTGGACGCCACCGCCACCCGAGTAATTGGTTGAGCGTTTTTGAAAGCAGATCCCGTGAAAGAAGCGCAAAAAAAATCAAACGTCAAGATGGGCTTGGTGTTGGCATCGGTTGCCCTGGTTTTCTTGATTGGCTTTGTCGCCAAAATGATGCTGTTGGGCAAATGACGCCGACTGCCCTGCGCAAGCCCTGGCCATGTTTGTCAATTCTTGCCAGTGTTTGTTAATTTTTGTCAATTTTTCGTCAACTGTTTGAAGTCAATTTCCTAAAACGAGTCCACTGTGAAGTTTCGATCTGAAAATTCAAAAATGCTCGGCAAGCTGGCCATCGTGACAGCAGGCATGTTTGGCTTCGGCTATGCCTTAGTGCCGATTTACAAAGCAATTTGCGAAGTCACTGGCATTAATATTTTGGCACTGGGCGAAAAAAATCTGCCCGGCAGGTCCAGCAATTACTCGGCCAACACCCAGGTTGACACCAGCCGTTCTATCACTGTTGAATTTGACGCCAATGCCCGGGGGCCTTGGCAGTTCAGACCCCAAAAGAGCTCAGTATCGGTTCACCCGGGCGAGTTGGTCACCGTGATGTACGAGTTTCAAAACACGCAAGACCGTCGCATGTCAGCGCAGGCCATTCCAAGCTATGCGCCCATGCAAGCCATGGCTCATTTCAACAAGCTGGAATGCTTCTGTTTTGCCCAGTACACCTTGGATCCAGGTGAGAAGAAGCAATGGCCGGTGGTCTTTGTGATTGATGAAAAGCTGTCGAAAGATGTCAAGACCATCACCTTGTCGTACACGTTTTTCGAAGTGGGCAGTAAAACACCGCCTGCGCCGAGTGCTGATGCATCCCCGGTGTTGAAAACAGGGGCTGGAGTATGACCAGCGGCGAAAGCGGGCAGCAAAACGGCAACAAGGCAATTGCAACGGCATCGTTTGGGCGCAGTGTCAAGCTGGTGGCGTGGTCTTTTCTGGGGATTCGCAAAAACAGCGAATACCAGCAGGATTTGGCCAGTGTGAACCCACTTCACATTGTTGCTGTGGCCATTGGGGCGGTGTTGATTTTTGTAGTCAGTCTGATTGGATTTGTGAACTGGGTGGTGGCAAAGTAACTTGTCAGGCGACTTAGGTGGGTGACGGTTTTGGATTGAATGGACGCGGTGAAGCAGTGAAACGGTGAAGCAAGTTGAAGTTAATGAAAATTCACGCGAATTTAAAAGGTTTGAAATTGAAATGAAGGATTTGACATGAGCACGGCTCCCCACGGCACACAGCCTTATTATTTTGTGCCAAGCCCGTCGCGGCACCCGGCGTTTGCCTCGTTTGGTTTGCTGCTCACTTTTTTCGGTGCCGCCCAGTGGATGAACGGTGCCGATTGGGGCAAATGGGTCATGACCGTCGGATTGGTCTGGTTTTTGGTCGTGTTGTTTCAGTGGTTTAGCGATGCGGTGAGCGAAAGCCAAGGCGGTCAGTATGGCCACAAGATTGACCTGTCTTTCCGTTGGAGTATGAGTTGGTTCATTTTCTCGGAAGTGATGTTTTTCGGCGCGTTTTTCACGGCTTTGTGGTGGGCACGAGCGCATTCGGTTCCTGAGTTGGGCAACCTGGAGAACGCTCTGCTGTGGCCAGACTTCAAGGCCGCTTGGCCCAGCTCAGTGGCCGGCGCAACGGCGTCGCCCGCGGGCATTGTGGAGCCTTTCACCACCATGACGCCATTTTGGTTGCCCACCATCAACACTGCATTGCTGTTGTCGTCGGGCGTCACCTTGACCATCGCGCACCACGCTTTGCAAGTGGGCAACCGCGGTCGCACCATTGCCTTCATGTGGTTGACGGTGCTGTTGGGCGTCGTCTTTTTGGTGGTTCAGGGTTACGAGTACTACCACGCGTACGCGGAGCTGAACCTCAAATTGACTTCCGGCGTGTACGGGTCAACCTTCTTCATGCTGACGGGGTTTCACGGCTTTCACGTGTTCATTGGCATGTTGATGCTTTTGTTCATTACCCTGCGCTTGCAAAAAGGGCATTTCACGGCAGAGCGCCATTTTGGTTTTGAAGGCGCAGCCTGGTATTGGCACTTTGTTGACGTGGTTTGGCTTGGCCTGTACTTGCTGGTGTACTGGCTTTAACCGGCACGGGGTGCGACAAAAAAGGGCACCCGTTAAGGTGCCTTTTTTGATGGTGCCCCGGAGCCTTTGATGGCTTGCGTCAAGCTAACGACCGGCTGAAATGCCAGTGGGCTGAATGTAGCCCAGCTTCCAGGCCACCAAAATACACAAGAACAGCACAATTGAGAACCCGACCCGCATCGCCAAGGCTTTGACCATCTTGCTCGATTTCGCTTTGTCGCCGCTGCTGCCGCGCATCATAAAAAACAGGGCGCTGCCCAACGCACCCACGATCCCCAAAAACGCCAGAGCTACAAAATATTCCATGTCTGCGATTATCCAGTGAGCGTCAATTGAGCGTCAGAGCCAGGTTTTGGTTGATCACCGTCGCGGCCGTGATTGGCGTGCTGGTCACGTTGTCGTTGGGGCAGTGGCAGCTTTCCCGCGCGGCCCAAAAAGAAGGCCTTCAACGCGCGATTGAAACCCAAAACCGACGCCAGCCGCTGGATCAGACAAATTTTTTAAAACTAGCCGCGCCCAATTCCGAAGCTCAGCCTGGTCAGGAAAATCAGCCGGGCACCCAAATTAAGCCTATTCCCGAGATTCACCGCAATGTCATCCTGCGTGGCCAATGGGCCAGCCAACACACGGTGTTTCTGGACAATCGACAAATGAACGCCAAACCTGGCTTTTACGTGGTCACGCCCTTGTTGCTTGACAACTCCAAACTTGCCGTCTTGGTGCAGCGCGGTTGGGTGGCGCGCAACTTCACAGACCGGGCCAGTGTGCCGCTGATCGACACGCCTTCCGGCCCGGTCGAAGTCCAGGGGCGAATTGCCCCGCCTCCGTCAAAGCTTTACGAGCTGGGATCGGTTGATGCGGGCGTGATCCGGCAAAATATCGATATGGCTAAGTTTGGGGCAGAAACTGGCTTGGCGTTGATGCCTTTGTCGGTCGTGCAGATGAGCGGAGTCAAAAACTCGGGCAGCTCCAGCCGCAGCCCAAACAATGGCTCAAGTAGCGTCCCAAGTACTGGCCCAAGCAAGGAACTGCTGCGCGATTGGCCCGTGGCGGCTCTGACGGCAGACAAAAACTACGGCTACGCCTTCCAGTGGTTTGGCTTGAGCGCCTTGATCACATCACTTTACGTCTGGTTCCAAATTGGCAAACGATTCAATGGCAAGAAGTCCCAAGCAAACTGAGGCCCCAGGCTTGGGTCAAGGCGGTGCTTTGGGGGCCAGTCAGTCCATCCTTCAGGGCGATCTTTCGGGCGATCATGTGTTGGGTTTGACCGTTCATTCCCTGCCTAGTCCGGAGCAAGCCCTCGCCGCGCCCCAGGGTCGCACCCAGAAAGGCCGCTGGAAAATGATTTTGGTCATGCTGGTGTGCGCAGCGCCAGTCATCGCCTCGTATTTCACTTACTACGTTGTGCGGCCTGATGGACGTCGCAATTTTGGTGAGCTGATCAACCCGCAGCGGGTGTTGCCCGACTTGGCCGTTACGGCGCTCGACGGTCAGGCCAGCAATCTGCGCGCCCTCAAAGGCCAATGGTTGCTTGTCAGCGTTGCCAGTGCAGCCTGTAATGAAGCCTGCGCCCACCACCTGTACCTGCAACGCCAAATGCGCGAAAGCTTAGGCAAAGAAAAAGATCGCCTGGACCGCGTTTGGCTGATCACTGACGACAAAGCTGTCGACACCAAGCTGCAGCCAGCGCTGGCAGGTGCCACAGTGCTGCGCGTCGCGCCAACCGCTTTGGCGACCTGGTTGCAGCCGTCAACCGGGCAATTGTTGGCCGACCACCTTTATGTGGTGGACCCGATGGGCAACTGGATGATGCGCTTCCCAGCCAATCTGGATTTGCCAGGCGCTGCCAAAGCCAAGCGGGATTTGGAGCGCATGCTGCGCGCCTCTGCGTCGTGGGACACACCGGGTCGGTAAAGCGCCATGGACATTCAACCCCTGTTCGATTTGTCGCCCTTGGTTCGCCTGATGCTGGTGGGCATTGTTCTGGCCTTGATTCCCATGGCCTGGGTGGGTTGGCGCAATCGCCAAACTGGCCCGGATCAATCGCGCCCTGTCAAACGCCTGCATGCGCTGACCTTGCTGACCCTGGTTTTGACGTTTGACTTGGTGTTGTTCGGTGCTTTCACCCGCCTGACAGATTCTGGCCTGGGCTGCCCTGATTGGCCCGGTTGCTACGGCAGCGCCAGCCCTTTGGGCGCGCAAACGCAAATTGCAAACGCCCAAGCGGCCATGCCCACCGGGCCTGTCACCACCAGCAAGGCCTGGATCGAGATGGTTCACCGCTACATGGCAACTGCTGTGGGCGTGCTGTTGACGGTGCTGGCGGTGGCCAGTTGGCTGTCGCCTGATCGAAAGCAAGTCAAGTCAGTACGCCACACCAACCGTCATTGGTGGGCCACGGCCACCCTGGTCTGGGTTTGCATTCAAGGCGCGTTTGGGGCGCTGACAGTCACCATGAAACTGTTTCCGGCGATTGTTACCTTGCACCTGCTGGGCGCTCTGGTGTTGCTGGCGCTGTTGACTGTGCAGGTGGTTCAGCAAAGCAACGTAGGGAGGTTTTCATTGGACGGTGTCCCGTTGGGGGCCAAATCGTCTGGTCACCCAGTGTTGGTTGGGGTGGCGTTGGCTGCCTTGGTCTTGCAGATTGCCTTGGGCGGCTGGGTCAGCACCAATTACGCGGTGTTGGCTTGCAGTGAGTTCCCCCAGTGCCAGGGTAGTTGGTGGCCGCGCATGAATTTTGAACAAGGGTTTGAGTTGTGGCGGCATTTGGGCCAAACCGCCAGTGGCGAGACCATCAGTTTTGAAGCGCTCACGGCTATCCACTATGCTCACCGCATGATGGCTGTTGTCGTGGTTGTGGTGTTGGTTGCCCTGGCGCTGGTGTTGAACAACCACGCGGGTTCGCGCAGCGCGTCGCGCTGGATTGCTGGTTTGATTGGCTTGCAATTGGCCACCGGCCTGAGCAATGTCGTGCTGGGCTGGCCTTTGCTGGCTGCGCTGTTGCACACCGGCGGCGCGGCGGCTTTGGTGATTGTGCTGACTTGGGTGGCCTGCAGCCGCCGTGAATGGCCTTTGCACGATGTCGCAGCCGCTGAAAAACCGCCTGTTTTGAGTTTGCACCCATGAGCGACGCCCCGCCCAAAATCGCCCCCTTGCCGGGTGCTGCCCAAGCGGTTGCGCCGCCTGACTGGCGCACCCCATTGCGCCAATTTCATGCGCTGACCAAGCCGCGCGTGATCCAGTTGATTGTTTTTTGCGCCCTGATTGGCATGGTGCTGGCCGTGCCGGGCACCCCCAGCTTGGCTGACGTCAAACTGGCGTTGATTGCCTGTTTTGGCATTTGGCTGGTGTCTGCCGCTGCCGCCGCTTTCAACTGCATTGTTGAAAAAGGCATTGACGCCAAAATGAAGCGCACCTCATGGCGGCCTACCGCGCGGGGCGATTTGCAAGACTGGCAGACCCTGCTGTTCTCGGGCGTCTTGTGCGTCCTGGGCTCTGGCATTTTGTACATTTGGGTTAACCCGCTGACCATGTGGCTCACGTTTGCCACCTTCGTGGGCTACGCCGTGATCTACACCGTGATCTTGAAGCCCGCCACGCCGCAAAACATTGTGATTGGTGGCGCATCCGGGGCCATGCCGCCGGTTTTGGGCTGGGCCGCCATGACGGGCCGGGTCGAGCCTGAAGCCTTGATTTTGTTTTTGATCATCTTTTTGTGGACGCCTCCGCACTTTTGGGCGCTGGCCTTGTACCGCGTGGAAGACTACCGCAAAGCCGGTTTGCCCATGCTGCCCGTGACCCATGGCAATGAGTTCACGCGCCTGCAAATTTTGCTTTATACCTTCATTTTGGCGGCGGCCTGCCTGCTGCCTTTCATGTACGGCATGAGCTCCTGGATTTACCTGGCCAGCGCCATTGTCCTGAGCGTGGGCTTTTGTTTGTATGGTTTTTGGCTTTGGCGCGACTATTCTGATGCACTGGCCCGCAAGACGTTCCGGTTTTCCCTGATTCACCTGAGTTTGCTGTTTGCCGCGCTGTTGGTTGACCATTACGTGTTTTGGTGAGCGCGAACATTGGCCCTTTTTTGAAAAACAGGACGCTTGCCGAATGAAAAAAAGATATTTGCTAAAAATCGCCGCAGGTGGCGCGGCTGCCTTGGGTCTGGGTGCTTTGGTGTCTGCGTGCACAGAGAACAAACCCTCGTTCGTCTCCATCGACGTGACGGGCGCAGACTATGCCAAAGACTTTGCGTTGACCGACCACAACGGCCAGCCCAGAACCCTGAAAGATTTCGCAGGCAAGGTGGTGGTGATCTTTTTTGGCTTCACCCAGTGCCCTGACGTTTGCCCGACCTCCATGGCGGAGTTGGCTGAAATCAAAAAACTGCTGGGCAAAAACGGCGACAAACTGCAAGGCCTGTTCATCACCGTGGACCCCGAGCGCGACACACCGACCGTTTTAAAGGCCTACATGGCCAATTTCGACCCAAGCTTTCTGGCGCTGTACACCACGCCCGACAAGCTGATTGCCTTGACCAAGGACTACAAGGTTTACTTCAAAAAGGTCGATGGCAAAACCCCCACCAGCTACACCATGGACCATTCGGCGGGCAGTTTTGTCTACGATACCCAAGGGAAATTGCGGTTGTACACCCGCTACGGCACCGGTGCCAAGCCGCTTGCGCAAGACATTGACGTGCTGTTGAAGCAGGCAGGGTGATATCACCCGAGATATGATTTTTTGAAGAAAAAAGAACCTGCAGGTTCTTTTTTCTTCAAAAAAGCCAAATTTGCCCAAAATATGAACAAAATAGACCTCTAGCTCTCGAATAGTATAGATAGTTTGCTATTATTAATATAGCAATTCTTGGCGTGAAGACAAACCAATCAAGCAGGTTAAACCGCTCAAACCGCTCAAACCGCTCAATCCGCTTAACCCGCTCAAACCACTTAAACAGCGTCTAAATTCAGCGCTTCCACCGCCACCGGGTGGCTGAACAAATAGCCCTGAAACGCCCTGCAGCCGTTGGCTTTCAAAAACTGCAGCTGGCCTTCGGTTTCAACCCCTTCAGCCACCACACCCAGGTTCAGCGCCTGGGCCAGCGTCAAAATGGTGATGGCAATGGCTGCGTCGCTGGCGTCCCATAGCACATCGCGCACAAAACCTTTGTCGATTTTGAGCTGCTCCAGCGGCAAAGTCTTGAGGTAATTCAAGGACGAATACCCCGTTCCAAAATCATCCAGTGCAAAGCCCACGCCCAGGTCTTTGAGCTCTTGCATTTTGGCGACCACGTCAGGTACATCATT
>JANPCR010000243.1:0-6910 GCA_031431035.1 Rhodoferax sp. | reverse complement strand
TTGATGTAGCCGGGGTAGTCGGGCGCAGTCAAAACTGGCAAAAACGTCAGGTTCACCCCAAACGGCTTGTCGGTCATCTCGCGGCAACGGCGAATCTCATTAGCCAGCAACTCGGGCGTGCGCTGCGTGAGGCCCGTGATGATGCCCAGGCCGCCTGCATTGGACACGGCAGACGCCAGTTCGGCAAAACCCACAAAGTGCATGCCACCCTGAATGATGGGGTGCTGGATGCCAAAAAGTTCGGTGATTCGGGTTTTCATGGGTAAATTTCTCCAAAGTTCAACAAAGTTCAGTACTTCAAGCGTAAAGCGCAAGGCCTAATTGTTTTGTCGCTCTGATTACAGCGGCGCAGTTTAGACACAGGCCCAGCCGATAATGCACGGCTAACTCTGATCAGCCTTCGCTGTTTCCCCTCTTATGGCCACCAGCCTGCTTGCGCTCCTAGACGACATCGCCACGATTTTGGATGACGTGGCCCTGCTGACCAAAGTCGCCGCCAAAAAGACGGCCGGGGTGCTGGGCGACGACTTGGCGCTGAACGCGCAGCAAGTTTCAGGCGTCAAGGCCGACCGGGAACTGCCCGTGGTGTGGGCTGTGTGCAAGGGCTCGTTTTTAAACAAAGCCATTTTGGTGCCCGCCGCCATTGCCATCAGCGCGTTTGCGCCGTGGGCGGTGACCCCGCTTTTGATGGTGGGCGGCGCTTACCTGTGTTTTGAGGGGTTTGAGAAGCTCGCCCACAAATACCTGCACAGCCCGGCTGAAGATGCGGCGCGGCACGAAGAGCTGGTCGCCAGCCTGAGCAACCCCGCAGTGGACCTGGTTCAGCTAGAAAAAGACAAAATCAAGGGCGCGGTGCGCACCGACTTTATTTTGTCCGCTGAAATTATCGCCATCACCCTGGGCACGGTGCAAAGCAGTCCATTTGCCACCCAGGTCGCGGTTTTGAGCGGCATTGCAATGTTGATGACGGTTGGCGTTTACGGTCTGGTCGCAGGCATTGTGAAACTGGACGATTTGGGGCTGTGGATGAGTCAAAGCGCAAACACCAGTTTGGGTCGCAGCCTGGGGCGCGGCATCTTAGTGGCGGCACCTTATTTGATGAAAACCCTGTCGTTCGCAGGCACAGTGGCCATGTTTTTGGTGGGCGGCGGCATTTTGACCCATGGCATTGCGCCTTTGCACCACTTAATCGAGCAATGGAGCCTGGTGGCGGGTCAGGCCCTGGCACCTGTTGTTGGTGCTTTGATGGATGGTGTGGTGGGTATTGTGGCGGGGGCCCTGGTTTTGGGGCTGGTCACGCTTGTGGCGAAACTTCGGTCTGGGCGGCGCTGATGCGGGTGGGCAGGGGCAGGCCCTGTCTTCCTAGCCCATCACCTTCTCAACTGGCCCGGGTCGGCCAAACAAGTAGCCCTGGAATGCGTCACACCCCATAGCGGCCAGGCAGTCGCGCTGGTCATTGGTTTCGACGCCTTCAGCAATGACTTTGAGGCCCAGGCTGTGACCCAAGGCCAAAATTGTGCGGGCAATGACAGCATCACTCGGGTCGGTCAGCACGTCGCGCACGAACGACTGGTCAATTTTGAGCTGCTCCAGCGGCAGACGTTTGATGTAGGACAGCGAGGAGTAGCCTGTGCCAAAGTCGTCCAGCGAAAAACCAGCGCCCAGCGCCTTAATCTGGTTCATTTTGACAATCACTTCTTCAATGTCATTGATCAGCATGCTTTCAGTCAGTTCGAGCTTCAGCAAGCGCGGGTTCGCCCCTGTTTTTTCAAGCGCCAGCATCACATTGGCAACAAAATCTGGCTGAGCAAATTGCGATGCACTGACATTGACGGCGACCGTCAACTGGGCGGTTTGGGGCTGGGCAGACCAAGCCACCAGCTGGGTGCAGGCGGTTTCCAGCACCCACTGGCCCAAAGGCAAGATCATGCCCGTGGCTTCAGCCATAGGGATGAAGTGCGCAGGGGTCGTCAGCCCGCGCTCTGGGTGTTGCCAGCGCACCAGCGCCTCGGCACCCACAGGGGCGCCTTGGCCGTCCACCTGAATCTGGTAATGCACCACAAACTCCTGGCGCTGCAAGCCACGGCGCAGGTCTTTTTCAAGCGCCTCATGGGCTTCAACGGCGGCCTGGGTGTCGGGGTCAAAAAAGCGGGCGGTGTTGCGCCCAGCCCCTTTGGCTTGGTACATGGCAACATCGGCTTTTTTCAGCAATTCGTCCATGCCGACCTGGTCGCCCATGAACACCATGATGCCGATGCTCGGCGTGCTTGCGTGGTTGAACCCACGCAAGCTGAAGGGGGCCCTGAAGGCCTCCAAAATTTTGGCAGCCACACTTTCAGCCTGGGTGGCGGCCTCCGGGTTTTGCGAGCTAAGCGCTTCCAGCAGCACTACAAATTCATCACCGCCCAGGCGTGCCACGCTGTCACCTTCGCGCACGCATCCCAGCAGGCGTGTGGCCACTTGCTGTAGCAGCACGTCACCCACGTCGTGGCCCATCGTGTCGTTGAGCAGTTTGAAGTGGTCCAAGTCCAAAAACATCAAGGCACCGTGTTGGCTTGCACGTTGCGACGTCAACATGGCCTGACGCAAGCGGTCCATCAGCAAACGCCGATTGGGCAGGCCGGTTAGCGGGTCGTAAAAGGCCAGGCGGCGGATTTCCTCCACATCGCGGCGCTGCTGGGAAATGTCACGCACGATGGCGATGAAGGTGGTGGCACCTGCGCGCCATATGCGGGACATGGCGATGCTCATGGGGAAGACACTACCGTCCTCGCGCTGGCCGTCCACCTCGCGCAGGGTGCGCAAGGCCCTCGGCTCCCCAGTTGTTTGGTCGTCGCGAAAGTAGGCGTCGCTGTCGTTTTGGTAGGGACCGGCCATCAGCATGGCAACATCGCGGCCAATGACGTTCTCGGGCGGGCGTCCAAAAATGGCGCTGGCAGCCTTGTTGAAGGACGCCACTCGTCCGTTTGAATCCAGCGTGATCACGCCGTCCACCATGTTGTCCAAAATGGTCTCGGTGTGCAAAGCGGTTTCGCGCAATTCAGCTTGCGTCGCCAAAAGCTGTTGCTCAGCGTGTTTGCGTTCCGTGATATCTAACGTTGTGCCAATCAAGCGAACCACCTTGCCATTGGCGTCCCGCTCAGCTCTATACGAGTTGAGAAGTGATTTGAACTGACCGCCCTTTGGTTTGGTACGAAATTCCTGACTATATTCGTCATCCCTGGCTGTGAATTTGCCCTGCATTTCAACCACCGTCTGCCGATCATCAGGGTGGAGCAAGGCCAAAAACTGGCCCAAACTGGGTGGCTCACTGGTCGGATCAAGGCCATAAAGACGGAAATTCTCAGCAGACCAGGTACTTTTTAAGGTGACCATATCGAATTCCCAACTGCCCAAATGCGCACTGGCCTGCGACGCAGCCAGGCTGGCTTCGCTCTTGCGCAAGGCTACATTCGCCTGTTTGCTGGCCGTGATGTCCTGAATAGCGCCGACCAATTTCAACGGACGGCCATTGACCGAAACCCGAGTGCCTTGGGTGCGCACCCAAAGTTCCCTTCCCTTTTGGCTGACTTTGGGCGCTTCAAGGTCAAATGGCGTTCCATGGTCGATAGCTGCCTGGAACGCTGCCTGAACACGGGGGCGAACATCGGCGGGGTAGTAGCTCAGAGCCTCCTCCATTGACGGCTCGTAAGGGGCGGTATTGTTGTCAACATCATTGATCCGAAGGGCCTCTTTCGAATAACTGAACCGTCGGGTTTGCAGGCTTAGTTCCCACCCGCCGACCTTGGCCATTTCTCCCGTGCGTTGCAAGGTCTCTGCCTTGTTGGCCAATTGCTCGCGCATACGGTAATCTTCTGTCACATCGCTGAAGACCAGCACCACGCCAACCACAAGGCCAGCCGAATCGCGAATAGGAGCCGCGCTGTCAAAAATTTGGTATTCGGCACCATCATGGGACAACAGGGCGGTGTGGTTGGCCAGACCCACAACTTCGCCATTGGCCATCACCAAGTCCACTGGGTTGACCGACTTTTCGCGCGTTTGCGCGTTGATGATGCGGAACACTTCGTGCAGTGGTCGGCCCAACGCCGCGCCGATCTGAAAGCCTGTCAACTTCTCTGCCGTTGGGTTCATTCGCGTGACAAGCCCAGCGGCATCCGTGGCAATCACCGCATCACCGATGGAGTTCAGCGTGATGTTCAGATTTTCTTCACTCTGGCGCAGTTGGCGGGCGGTCTGGAGCTGGCGTCGCCAGGCGCGATCCAGAAAAATGCACATGGAAATCAGCGCCGCGCAGCCGATCAGCCAAATCACACTGGCCAAGCCAACTAGGTACCGCCAGGGGCTCAATATGCGGTCAAAAGACTGCCCCAGCACCACCACTAACTCGGGTGTGGTGCCTAAAGTTCTGTAAGCATATTGGCGGAAATTTCCGTCAATGGGACTCACATCCCGGTACCGGCCCACCGAGTTTTTCACCAGCCGTTCACGAAACAAGGGACGATGCTGAAAGTTTTTGCCCATGGCTGAATCATCCATCGGAGTGCGCAAAATCAGGGTGGCATCGCTGCGAAACAGGGCGATGGACCCGCCTTCACCCAAGTCCAGGCTGCTCCAGAGCTTGTCAAAGTAGGCAGCGTCAATTTCTGCCACGATCACTCCGGTCAACTTGCCTTTGACGATCAAGGCCCTTGAGGTGGGCAGCACCCATTTGCCGCTGGCCGCGTCCCGCACGGGTGAGCCGATGTAAAAACCTGACTTTGGGTCGGTTTGGTGAACCCGAAAATAAGGCAGGCTGGCCAGGCTGCGCCCGGGTTTGCTGTTGCCTGTGCTGTAAATCACTTGCCCCTTGGGGTCGGTGACTTCAAGTGCCTGCACAAACGGCAGGTCTTTGATCTCAGCTTGCAATATGGACCGAGCCGCTTGGGGGTACAACAACCCGGACTCTTCCACGTGTTCCAGGCTATCTGAAGCCAATTGCAGACGCAGATCAATCGTTTGGAAGGTTCGGCTCGTTTGCTCGGCAATCACCTGTGCAAAGGAGGCGGTGAAGGCTTCACCAGATTCAACAGCCTTCATGCGCGAATAGGCCAATGAAGCTGCAACCAAAATGCCCGAAAGCACCACTGCGGTGACCCCGAACAGGAAAAGCTTGCGCCTTACCGACTTGGCCCAAGCGTTGGGAGTTGGCTTAACTTCCGGCAAAAAGACCGGTTCAGAGTGCACAGGGGTAGTCACTGGTGCGGTGCCTCAGGGTGATGGTCTTGATTGGTGATTTAGTCTAAATCACTTTCATTGCTTAAAAAGTGTCCCTTTGCACAAAAACCGGGTTTATCCCGCCAGCAGTTTGTGCACCAAGTCAGCGGTTGTCGAGGCTTTGAACTTTTGCATCAGTTGGGCGCGGCAAATTTCGACCGTGCGATGGCTGATGCTCAGGGTGCGACCAATTTCTTTGCTGGTTTGGCGGTCTAGTAGCAAAGCCGTAACCTCCTGCTCGCGCGATGTAAGGTCTGCCTTCACGGGGCGACTCAAGAGCGAATTGAGGGTCTTAAAATCACTCTGCACCACAAAGTTCGGTTCAGATGCGTAGTATCGTTGAGGCCTTGCAATTTAAGGAGTCTGCTTCAATGAACAAAATTTATCCATCGGCCGCCAAAGCGCTGCAAGGCGTTATCAAGGATGGGCAAGTGCTGGGCGTGGGTGGTTTCGGTTTGTGCGGCATTCCCGAAGCGCTGATTGATGCCGTGCTTGAAAGCGGGGCGCAGAACTTGACCGCCATTTCGAACAACGCGGGGGTTGACGATTTCGGTCTGGGCAAACTGCTGCAAACCCGCCAGGTCAAGAAAATGATTTCCAGCTATGTGGGCGAAAACAAGGAGTTCGAGCGACAGTACCTCGCAGGGGAACTCGCACTCGAATTCACCCCCCAAGGCACCTTGGCCGAAAAGCTGCGCGCGGGTGGGGCGGGCATTCCGGCGTTCTTCACCAAAACCGGCGTCGGTACCTTGGTGGCAGAGGGCAAAGAATTGCGTGACTTTGACGGTGAAACTTATGTGATGGAACGCGCCTTGGTGCCAGACGTGTCCTTGGTCAAGGCAGCGGTTGCCGACAAGTCGGGCAATTTGCGCTTCAACTTGACCGCCCGCAACTTCAACCCGGCTGTGGCCATGGCCGGAAAAATTTGCGTCGTTGAGGTCGAAAAAATCGTCGAAGTGGGGGAATTGGCCCCCGATGACATTCATTTGCCTGGTATTTACGTGCACCGAATTGTGTTGAATGCCACGCCTGAAAAGCGCATCGAAAAACGAACGATTACAGAGAAAGCAGGGGTCTGAAAATGAGCTGGTCACAAGATCAAATGGCAGCGCGCGCTGCGCAAGAACTTGAAGATGGTTTTTACGTGAACTTGGGTATTGGTATTCCGACCCTGGTTGCCAACTTCGTCCCTGCTGACAAAGAAGTCTGGCTGCAGTCTGAAAACGGCATGCTGGGCATCGGCCCTTTTCCGATTGAGGCTGAGGTCGACCCAGACCTGATCAACGCGGGCAAACAGACCGTGACGACCATCAAGGGCAGTAGCATCTTTGGTAGCCACGACAGCTTTGCCATGATTCGGGGTGGCAAGATCAACCTGAGCATTTTGGGTGCCATGCAGGTCAGCGAAAAAGGTGACTTGGCCAACTGGATGATTCCCGGAAAGATGGTCAAAGGCATGGGCGGCGCAATGGACTTGGTGGCTGGCGTCAAACGCGTGATCGTGCTGATGGAGCATGTCGCCAAAAAGAAAGACGGGACGGAAGATCTCAAAATTCTCAAATCCTGCACCCTGCCGCTCACGGGCGTGGGTGTTGTGGATCGCATCATCACCGACTTGGCGGTGATGGATGTGACAGCGCAAGGCCTGAAAATT
>JANPCR010000242.1:0-19832 GCA_031431035.1 Rhodoferax sp. | reverse complement strand
CGCATTCAGCTGGAAATGCTGAAACCCGACCTGGAGCAAACCGCACAAGGCATTGAAAGCACGGTGGTGGTGTTTGGCAGTGCGCGTTTCCCATCGCCTGAAGACGCCGCAACGCGCCACGCCACGGCGTTGGCCAGTGGCGATTCAGTGGCGATTGCGCTAGCAGAGCGCGGCCTGCGCAACGCCGCGCATTACAACAACGCCCGCCTGTTTGCGCGGTTGGTGGCGGGCCACAGTGCGCGCAAACCTGCCAAAGATCGCTTGTTTGTGTGCACGGGCGGCGGCCCCGGCATCATGGAAGCCGCCAACCGGGGAGCTCACGAAATGGGCGTGCCCACGGTCGGCCTGAACATCGCCCTGCCCCATGAGCAAAGCGCAAACCCTTACGTCACGCCGTCCTTGAGCTTCAAGTTCCACTACTTTGCGATTCGCAAAATGCATTTCATGATGCGGGCCAAGGCGCTGGTGGCGTTCCCCGGCGGGTTTGGCACGCTGGATGAGCTTTTTGAAGTGATCACTTTGGTGCAAACGCGCAAAGCCAAACCGGTGCCCATCGTGCTGTTTGGCACCGATTACTGGAAGCGCCTGCTCGACTTTGAAGTGCTGATAGAAGAAGGCGCGATATCGCCAGAAGACCTGAAGCTGTTCACCTACACAGACGACCCACACGAGGCGTGGGAGTCGATTCGGGCGTTCTACAGTTTGTAACTCAACACTGAGCCATCATGGGAGCGACGCCACCGGTGGGCTTTTCAGGCTGTCAAAGCGCCGCCAAACCTGTTCACGGCAAATGAACAACACGCAGCCTTCGACCAGCAAGGTGTTAGGCGTTTTAAGGCGCATCTTCGCTTTGTAGGTTTGGCCGTCTTCGGGGTTGTAGATGGCCCCGGCATAGCTTTTGGCCGCCTGTGCTGGCTGCACCTCAAGCCGCATGCCGCTGATGATGCGCTGCCCAACCAAAGGGCGTTTGTCGCTGGCACCGGTGGGCGTGTCGTCCCAAGCCCAGACAATGCTGCCGCAAACTTTGTCGTCACACGGCGCGAGTTTGACGCGGGCGGCAAAACCGGGTGTCCACCATTCGTCCAGCAATGTCTGCGCCTGGGCTGGTGGCACGAGCACACTCAACACCAGAGCAAGGCAAAGATTGATGGCGGTCTTCATGTGGCCTCCGTGACCGTGCTGACTTGGGAAACCGCCAGAAAGCGGGCATTGCCATTGCCGATGTAGTGCACATCTTCCGTGCCCATCCAGCGATCCCACCAAGTGAAATACAGCCCAAAGTTGCCTTGGTTTCGGGCATGGTGGAAGTGGTGGTGCGAATTGGTCAACAGCCACGTCAGGCGTCCCCGCGTGCAAGCGCGCCAGGGCATCAGCTCGTAGCCACTGTGGCCAATGGCATTGCGCAAAATCATCCAGGTCAAAAATACAAACAGCACCAGCCCATGCAGGGGCACGGTGTGCACCATCAGCACAAAAAAGAGGGCTTGCAGCAGCGCCTCTACCGGGTGAAAGCTGTAAGCAGCCCAAGGTGTTGGCTGAACTGACCGGTGGTGAACACTGTGAAACTTGGCAAACCACCAAGGCTGATGCAAGAGCCGGTGCGTCCAGTAAAACCAGGCGTCATGCAGCACGACGATGAGCGCCAAACTGGCCCACCACCACACCACGCCAAAGTCTGCAACTTCGTTGTAAATTTGAGTTTTGCCCAGTTTGTCCATCAAAAATATGAAAAGACCGGAAACAGCAAAAATCAGCACCGTCGCCATGGATTGTTTGAATTCACGCGCCATTTGTCCCGCTTTGGGGCCTACTGGCAGAATTTTGCGGGTTTGCAATTGCCTGGCAAATACGCGCCACACCAGACCGTAGACCAGCAGCACCGCCACAAAGTAGCGCAAAAAGTCGATTACCAAAATGTCCAGAAAGATCTGCGGGATGTCGGGCAGCAGTTGAGAGAAGTTCATGGTTTTCCTGAAGGGTCAGGCGCAAATCGGCCTGGTGAACCTATTTTTGAAAACCACAGCGATTTGATCTCGCCGAAATTTTGGATTTGCTGGCCGATGATTCGGGAATGCTGGGTGAATTGTTTGGATTTTGGCGACTTGATGGACTTTGACAATTTTTTTCGCCTGAGGCGAAATTACCGGGTGCCGGGGCAGTTCGTGGGCGGAATCAGGCCGACGGTGTACTCAGCTCCGCGGCTGTCCCCCGGCCTGCGGCCTCCTCCTTGATGCCGCTGCGCTGAGCACACCGCCGACCTGATCTCATTGGCAGGGGTTGTGCGCCTGCGTTTTTGAAGTCCAGAAAACCCACCCCGCACGCTGATTGCCGATGGCGCTGGGTTGAATAGCGCAGCGAAATCAAGGAGGAGCCGAAGGCGGGGGACATTCGCGGAGCTATTCAACACGGCGCTGTCGGCTCGCCCTGATCTGTCGCCCGGCGCTGTGCAACAAGACTGGCTCCCACCCCGCGAAACGGCAGGGCAATCAACGTCGCCAAACTCACATCGCGCGCGCCCTCTACGCCCATGGGCATGCCAGGGGTTCGCGCGGTCTGACTGCGGGTTCGAAAAATGCGATCCCACACCGACAGCACGGTGGCGTAGTTGGAATCTGTGTCCGCCCGGCGGGCATGGTGATGCACCCAGTGGATCGACGGCGTCACGATAAACCAGGCCAAAACCCGCTCAAAAGCTGGCGGCAAGCGCAGGTTGGAATGGTGAAAAATCGCACTCAAAGCGACCAGCACTTCAAAAACCAACACGCTGCGCAATGGGACGACCAGCAGCACAATGACCACGGCCCGCACCAAACTGGCGTTTAAAACCTCGCCAAAATGAAACCGCAGGGCCGTGCTGGCGTCCAGGGTTTCGTCCAAATGGTGAACCTGGTGAAAACGCCACAACCAGGCGAATTTGTGATTGGCACGGTGCCAGGTGTAAATCCAGACATCAAGAATCAACAGGTCAAGCGCCAAAGCCAGCGGGCCCATGGGTGCCGCCATCCACCAGGCGGGCCGCCAATCCAGCCCGCCTGAAAGCGTGAAAAACCCACCCGTCGGGCCACCACTTGCGCCATTCATTTGCGACGCCAAAACCGTGATGGGCACGATCACCGCCAGTGAGAGCAAAGCGTTCAGCCCAGCCAAGCCCAGGTTTTTGCCCAATCGACCCCAACCGCCTCTCACGGCCCCTCTCACGCCGCCTTTCACGCCGTCTCTCGCCAGTCGGGGTGAAAACGGCCAAATCAAACCAGCTGCCAACAACACAATCAAACTGATGGCGACCAGCGGCGCTTTGTATTGAGTGAGCAAATCGGGTAAATTCATGGCTTTCAGCTTTGAAGATAACATTCTAAAGATTATTAGAATGATACATTCAAACAGATCGTTTGCGCAAGCCCTTACGCCAAAACCCAAACCCCTGCCGCTCATGCCCTCCCCCCGCGAAACCAAAGACGCCCTGTTCGACCAGGTGGCCCGTATCGCCAAAGCCATGGCCAGCCCCAAACGGCTGGAGCTGATTGAGCTACTGTGCCAAGCGCCCAAATCGGTTGAACTGCTGGCGGCTGAGGCGGGCATCAGCGTGAAACTGGTCAGCGCCCACCTCAAAGAGCTGCGCCTGGCACGCCTGGTGGACACCGAGCGCCAAGGCAAATACATCATTTACCGCATCGCCAGCGCCGAGGTGCCGCGCTTTTGGGTGATGCTGCGCAGCCTGGCCGAAAGCCGCCTGTTTGAACTGCAAGACGCGCTGAAGACACTGTCTGCCGCCACCACCGAGTGGACCGGCGAAAGCCGCAGCGCCTTGCTGCGCCGTGCCCGCGCGGGCGACGTGGTGGTGATCGACGTGCGCCCTGCCCCTGAATTCGACCAGCGCCACCTGCCGTTTGCGCGGTCCATGCCGCTGGCCGAACTGCGTGCCCGCCTGGCCGAGTTGCCCAAAGGCAAGCCGGTGGTCGCCTACTGCCGGGGGCCGTACTGCCTGATGTCGGCTGACGCAGTGGCGCTGCTGACAGAGCAGGGGTTTACCGCGCTGCAACTGCGCGAAGGGGTGAATGAGTGGGCAGATGAACTGGCGTTAGACCCGGTCGCTGGTGCAATTTGAGCCACCGCATTGACCTTTGATTTGACGTCAAATTGCTATTATTTAAATAGCAAACTATGTATATTATTCTAGAGCTAGAGGCCTATTTTATTCAGTTTTTCGAAAATTCACTGATTTTTGATCAAATTTACCACAATTGTGGTAAATTTTGAGGGTTTTGAAGATTTTGACGCAATCAGGTTGAATCATCCGCCCTTCCAACCTGGGTCCAATCGCCTGGCTCTCAAGCCGCCAATTCCTCTGCCAACCCCCAACTCGCCAACGCCACCGTCGTTCCCCGCACCGGCCCACCGCCACGGGCAATGCACAGCTTGCGGGCTCGCACATCTTCAATGAAAGCCACGTTGGTTGACGCATCGGCCACCCAATTTGCCAAATCCCGGCGTCGGCTGGGCTCGGGGTAACTTGCAGGCCACTGCGCGGCGCGGGCCATGACGGACGGCTTGAAGCTGCCGTTTTGCACATGCACGTCAAACGCCAGAGCCACGCCCAGTTCGCTGGTCAGCCCCAGCGTTTTGGCAGACGCGGCCGCCGGAACGAAATATTTGTTGTAGGCCTGCTCAATTTGCCTGAATTTGACTTGCGGCTCGTCTCCCAGCCGGGCGAACGCCGCCGTCCACGCGGGGGGCAGCTTGCCGGCTTTTTTGGGCGGCAAAGTCAGCGCGTCGGCCCATTGCAACTGCTTGGCGCGCGGCAGGGCCAGCATGGCTTGCAACTGGGGCAGCAAAATACCGAAGGACCGCAGCAGCACGCCGGGTTCATCCGCCTCTGCCAGGGCCAACTGCTTTTGCACTTCGCCTGCGCTCAGGGTGTAGCCAATCAACCCCCAGGTGATGCCCGCCCCGTCAAAATTGCCCTGCGCCAGCGTGAAACCGTGGCCTTCCAGCCAGGCGGTCCACTGCAAGCAGCGCTCAAACAAACTGGGCAACGCATCGGGCGTGAGCCGCGCCCAGGTGGCACGATCGACCTCGCCCGTTTCAGGCAGCAAAGCCGTGCGTTGCAGCGCCCGCACCGCCGTGGCCGAGTGGCCGCCAAAGTCGCCGTCAATGAACTTGTCTTTGGGCACGGTCGTCAACCCCTGGCGAAACAGGTCGGTCTGAATTCGCTTGGCAATCATGCCCCTGCTGCCCCGTGCAAAGAAACTGCGAGCCATGGTGAATTCCCCCTGTTGATGGATTGATTGAAGTGGATTCATCATAGGCAAGCGCCGGGTTTGGCGCATCGCCTGTTTGGGGGATGAAATGGGTTGACTGTTGCACTTTGGCAGCTTGCACTTTGTGATGCCTGCACCATGGGCTTTGCAGGGCGGCAGTTGCAGGGTCTAATGTTTTCGGTAGCCAAGGGCCTAAATTTTGCACTGCCTGCGACCTGCCGTGCCGAGCCATGTCGTGCCATCGAATGAATCGCCCGGCACGCCAGGTCAAAAATTTGCTGTTCTTTCTGGGTAAAAACTGTCAGGATTCCAACCCAACACCCTGCCTGCAACCCACGGCCGGGCCAAAACACCAACGGGAGCGCGCACTTGGGACCTGAAGACATTTCGAAAGGCGAAAGCAGCCCAAGCCCTCGGGGGAAGGCGACCAAGGGGGGATTTAGCAGTTCGCCACGTGCCAGCGATTCCGCAGCGCCGACAAATAGTGCTGCCTCGTCGTCCGCCGCGTTGGCGCAAAAGGCACTCGAAACCCTTGATTCAGGCGAACTTGAAGCTTACGGCCCGACCGCAGCGAGCGCCGCCAGCGGCTCCCAAAGCGGCCCGGTCACGTTCAACCAAAAACGCCTTCGAGCCAGTCTTTGGGCGTTTGCCGCCTTGGTCATCGCCTCTGTCGCGTTTTGGTTTGCCATCAACCAGCCCGCCACCGCGCCCATGTACGAGCCGCCGGGCGGCCTTTGGACGGAGTTTTGGCAACCGCGCGAGGTCAACCGGTGGCAACGGCCGCAAAAAGTCATCACCCAAGGCAATTTAGAGTCAGTCGCCTTCAGCCCTGATGGCAAAACCGCGCTGGCGGCAGGCTCGGTTGGCACGCTGCTCAAAAGCGCTGACGCTGGGCAAAGCTGGCAAACCGTGGCCAGTGGCAGCACGGCACAGCTCACTTCAGTCGCCTTCAGCGCCGATGGCAAAACCGCTTTGGCGGCAGGTTCGGTGGGCGCGCTACTCAAAAGCGCTGACGCTGGGCAAAGCTGGCAAACCGTGGCCAGTGGCAGCAAGGAAGATCTCACCTCAGTCGCCGTCAGCCCCGATGGCAAAACCGCGCTGGCGGCTGGCAGGAAGGGCACCTTGCTGCAAAGCTTGGACGCCGGGCAGACCTGGCAAACACGGGCCAGTGGCAGCACCGAAGATCTCTCCTCAGTCGCCGTCAGCCCAGATGGCAAAACCGCGCTGGCGGCAGGCTATGCGGGCACGCTGATCACAAGCTTGGATGCAGGGCAGACCTGGCAAACCCGGGCCAGTGGCAGCAGGGAATATCTCAACTCAGTCGCCATCAGCCCTGATGGCAAAACCATGCTGGCGGCAGGTAGGGAGGGCACCTTGCTGGAAAGCTTGGATGCAGGGCAGACCTGGCAAACCCGGGCCAGTGGCAGCAAGGCAACTCTCACCTCAGTCGCCGTCAGCCCCGATGGCAAAACCGCGCTGGCGGCAGGTTATGCGGGCACGCTGATCACAAGCTTGGATGCCGGGCAGACCTGGCAAACCCGGGCCAGTGGCAGCACGGAATCTCTCATTTCAGTCGCCTTCAGTCCCGATGGCAAAACCGCGTGGGCGGCAGGCTGGGAGCGCACCGTGCTCCAAAGCGCAGATGCCGGGCAGACCTGGCAAACCCGGGCCAGTGGCAGCAAGCAATGGCTCTTTGCAGTCGCCTTTAGCCCCGATGGCAAATCCGCCATGGCGGCAGGCCAGGGCGGTAAGCTACTCAAAAGTGCCGATTCAGGACAAAGCTGGCAAACTGTGACCATTAGCAGCGGGGTATTTGTCACTTCAGTCGCCTTCAGCCCCGATGGTAAAACCGCGTTGGCGGCAGGCTGGGCGGGCAGCCTTCTCCAAAGCGCAGATGCCGGGCAGACCTGGCAAACCCGGGCCAGTGGCAGCAAGGCAATTTTTCGTTCACTCGCCTTCAGCTCCGATGGCAAAACCGCGTTGGCGGCAGGCACGGCTGGCACGCTGCTCAAAAGCGCAGACGCTGGGCAAAACTGGCAAACGGTGGCCAGTAGCAGCAAGGAAGATCTCACTTCAGTCGCCTTCAGCCCCGATCGCAAAACCGCGCTGGCGGCAGGAAGCGGTGGCGCCTTGCTCAAAAGCGTGGACACTGGGCAGACCTGGCAAACCCAAGGGCTCTACTCTAAAGCGCCAGGTTCCTGGTTCAACGCCTTGCTCGCTGCGCTGGCCGTTGTGAGCCTGTTGATCAGTCGTTCGCTGTTGGAGCCTGGCAAAACCCTGTTAGAGCGGCTTGGCATTTTGTCTAACGCGGTGACTGACAAGCCCACTGAAAGCGCCAATGAAGACAAACTGAATTTCAACCCAGTGGTTGAAGCGCTGAGCAAATTTTTGCGGCACCCTGCCACCCAACCACCGCTGTCCATCGCCGTCAACGCGCCCTGGGGCATGGGCAAGAGCAGCTTCATGAGCATGCTGGCAAACAATTTGAAGGATAAAAAGGGGACCAAGCCGGTTCACTTTAACGTGTGGCACCACCAGCATGAAGAGGTTTTGCTTGCACCCCTGTTGCAGGCCATTGTGAACCAGGCGATACCGGGCTGGACCACGCGGGCGGGCTGGGGTTTTAGGTGGCGCCTGTGGCGCGAGCGTTGCGGCCACTGGAACTGGGCGTTTTGGTGGGGGTCTTTGGCACCGCTGTCTGTGCCGCTTTACCTGGGCTGGGTGGCTTGGCGGCCGTGGGCCACCGAATCTGTTGCGCCGCTGGGCCTGCTGGATGAGGTGGTGCGTGATACGCACACCCTTGTGACCATGCTGACCAGCGGGCAATGGCAGGCCTCGGTCAAAAACGGCAGCGTTTGGGAGGTGGCGGCGGCGGCGGTCATGGCCATTAGCAGCGACTTGACCAATGCCCTGATTGTGCTGGCCGTGGTGGCCATGGTGGTCGCTTGGGTCATGCTGTTCAGCTACACGCTGCGGCCTTTTCCGGCCAGCCCGGCTATTTTGGTCGCCAGTTTGGACAAACGCTTTAGTTTGCCCAAAGCCGAGGCACAAACCGACTTCAGGCAGCGCTTTCGCCGCCATTTTGACCAAGTAGCCCGGGCGCTGCAACCCAAAACCATGGTGATTTTTATTGACGACCTGGACCGCTGCAAGCCCGACAAAGCCGCTGAATTGCTTGAAGCCGCCAACTACTTGAGCGACGCAGGGCCTTGCTTCATTATTTTGGGCATTGCCCGCGAAATTGTGGAAGCCCAGGTATCCAACGCCCACAAAGTGGTGGCCGAAGAGCAAGCGGCGATGCAGCGGGTGCGAACTGGCAGGGTGTTGGGCAAAGAGGCCAAAGAAGCCCAGGACGACGCGGACCGGCTGGCCTACGCCCAAAAGTACCTGCGCAAGCTGGTGCAGCTGGACGTGGCCCTGCCCCGACTGGAGGCGACCCGCAGCATTCAGCTTCTACTGGGCAAACTGGGCGTAGATGCCGCGCAAATTGCAGCCCATGCGGAGAAAAAACCTTGGCTGTCACCCCGGATGCGGAGGTTTTTGCTGCTGTGGCTGCTGTTGCTGGGTGGCGGTGGCTTGGTGATTTGGCGCACCGCCGTCACCGTCAAGTTGATAGAAGTGGCCCGCTTAGAGGCAGTTAGTGGCTTGCTGGCGAAAACTGCCGCCCTACGACAAGAGGTAGAGGGCGCGCGGGTTTACGCCAACTGGCTGGGCGATGTGGCGGCGGCCAAAGGAGCCAACCTCGCGGCAGCCGCAGGCACCGCAATACCTCCAGCGCCTGGCGCATCGGCGGCAAACCAGCCGCCCGGCCCTGTTACCGGCTCCCCACTGCTCTACAAAGCCAAGGCCGACATGATGCAAACCGTGTTGCGCGACCTGGAGGCGGGCTTGGCCGCGCTGGCCCGTGAGGCGCGCGAGGGCCAACCCGATACCTTTGCCAAACTGAAAGAGAAGGCTTACCAACCAAGTTTTGTCGTTTTCACAGCGTACACGGCCAGCCCACAGCTGGATGGGCGAAGCTGGGACGACATCAAAAAAGGGCTGCAAGCTCCATCACCGAAAGCTTCTGAGCCAAAGGGCTCCTTGCCCCCACCAGGATCGAAACCTGATAGTGACCGAGACAAAACGCGCGACTCGTCTACCACTGTAGGCCCGGTCGTCAACCCTGAAAACCCGATTTGGAACAGCAATATCGCCCTGTTCCTTGCCGCCATGTTCCCGCTGTTGGCCGCGATCTTCAAGGCAAAAGACAGCTACCTGGAGCAGCCAACCCCAGAGTACGAAGCCGCTGTAACCAAGTGGCAGGCCGCTCTGCTGGAAAACCCTGACACGGCCACGCCCCGCGAGCTAAAACGGTTTATGAACCTGAGTCGTTATGCCGTGGCACGACTGCAAACCGCGACGGCAGGCACTGCGCCCGCAGGGCAAAGCGGTGGCAAATTGCCCATTGGCGAAGCCCGCATTGTGGAACTAACCGCCAAATGGCTGGCCAACGCAGGCAAGCTGGAGCCCGCCGCAATGCGCAATGCCCTGGAGAGCGATGGCGCAACCCCAGACGAGGTGGCGCTGTTTTTGGAGATTGTGGGCGAGTTGAGTGATCGATCACCCAAGACTGTGGGCACCAAGCCGAACCAGAATGTGGGCACGCCGAACGATTCAGACCCAGGAGACCAAACAGACCGGGCAGAAGATGTGTGAGAACTGCCGGTTCAATTGAATAGCTGCTACACTTAGTATAGCAAACTATCTATATTATTCGAGAGCTAAAGGCCTATTTTATCAATATTTTGCTTTTGACAGGGTTTTTGGGCATTTTTTACCACAAATGTGGTAAATTTTAGTCATTCTGAGCTAAACCCCAAAAAAAACCCCAATCAATTCAACACCTTACCCGCTCTGAACTCGCTGGGCGTCACGCCTTTGATTTGCTTGAACGCGCGGTTGAATGGGCCAACGGAGCCGTAACCCACGTCCAGCGCAATGCTCAAAATCGGCAAATCCTGGCGCTGCAGGCGCTGGGCGGCTTCGTCTATGCGGTAGTGGTGCAAAAAGTCGTTGAAATTGCGGTAGCCCAGGGTTTGGTTGATGACTTCGCGCAGCTGCTCGGGCGTTGCGCCAAGCTGCTGAGCGAGTAGCGCCACGCTCAAGCCTTCCTTCGCGTAGGCGCGGGCGGTGCCCATGGCTTCAAGCAGGCGCTGGCGCAGGGCGGCTTTGCGGTCCAGTTCGGGCGGCGGCGGGGTGAGGTGATTGGGGCGATTGGGCGCAAAACTTGGCGCGGAACTTGGCGCTGAAATTGGCGCTGAAGTTTTCACCGAAATTGCACCTGCGGGAGGGGCCGGCGGCGATGCCAGGGGCGCGATGGGCGGCATCGGCGACGCTTCGGCGCCTAACGACGGGGGCAGTGCCGCTGGCATTGGCATTGGAGTTGGAGTTGGAGTTGGTACAGCCACCAAGCCCAGCCATTCGTCCAACGGGTACCGCGCACTGAAAAAAGCCACCGTGGCTGACAGCGCGGTGATGCCCGCCAGGTTCAACAAGTCAAGCCAAGCGGGCGCACGGTCGCTGACGTAAGCCAGTTCAAACCCTAAAACCAGCAGCACATAAACTGCCAAAGTGGCCGTCACCCCAATTCGCAGGGCACGGCGTTTGGCCAGCAGGTCGCTTTGCCAGTCTTTGACAACCGTCCACAAGGCTGCCGCGGCAAAGCCGATCAAAACCAGTTTGTGCGCAACCGTCAACGCCAAGCCACCGATTTGGGCCACAACCAGCCAACCCAGCAAAAATGTGAGCAGCAAAACAAACGCCAAAGCCGTAGCCGACGCTAAAGACCATTCCACTTGGTCGGCAAACACCACGCGCATGGCAAGCCACAACAAGGGCGCAGTCATCAAACAGGCGCTGAGAGCCGGCAGCTTGAGCCAAGGCGCAAAACTGGCGAAATTGGCATGCGAACACAGTATGTAGGCAAACACCGACGCCCCAAACGCCGCCAAAGTCCACCGGTGTTGCGCAGGAAGGCGACTGGTCAAAATCAGCACCAACTGAAAACCCAGCATGGCACCGGCTGCGCCGCGAAGCAAAAGGTCGGCGGTGGCGAGGTGCAGGTTCATGCGGGCTTGACGTTCATTGCTATTGAGAAGGAAGGGGTGAATTTTGACTGGGTTGGGGAAGGTTGCTGGGAATTTCTGAAATTGTCGGCACGGATCGTGGGCGGGATCAGGCCGACGGCGTACTCAGCTGCGCGGCGTTTTTACCCCCGTTTATCGCCCCAATCTGCCGTTTGCCGCACGTCAGCGCATTTCGTCGCAAGGGCCGTGCGCTGCCCAACCCGCGCCATTACATTCACTCCAACAGATCGAAAACGACCTGGATCAACCACAGACTTTATTGGAGAAACGACATGACAAACGCAGCACACACCGCTTCAGCAACTTACACCACCAGCCGCCTGCACAAGGTCCTGGGCGCGGTGGTGGCACTGGCGGTGACCTTCGTGGTGCAGGGCACGATGTTGGCAGGGTTTGACCACGTATCAGCCAAGGCCACGATGGAGTCACCTGTCGATGCACCCATCATGAACGCCAAGATGATCACCCTGCCTACCGTCACCGTGGTGCATGGCCGTGGCTGAAACTTTGGGCAGTCAGGCCCCGGCTTTGGCGACTTCGCCAGCCCAGTGGCGCTCGCGCAGGGCACTGGGCGCGGGGACGGCCCGCTTGGCGGCGGCCAGCCTGCTTTTGGGCGCGGCGTCTAGCCATGCCTGGACCTGGGAATGGGTCAAAGGCTCGGGGCCTGGCGTCAAAGGGTCGGGCAAGATCGTTAAAACCAGCCGCAGTTTGGGGGCGTTTCGGGGCATTTCGCTCGAAGCCCCGGCCCAGGTCACGCTGGTGCAAGGCGGGCCAGGCGGCTTGGTGATCGAAACGGACGACAACATTGCCCCGCTGCTGGAAACCGTGGTGGAACGCGACCATTTGCTGATTCGATTTGCCCGAAACGCAGGCCCTTTAAGCGCCCAAGTGCTGAATGTCACCATCAGCCTGCCCGCTGGCGCAACCCCGCTGGAAAGCCTGGCGGTTGGTGGGTCGGGCGTCATCAAATCAGCCTTGCTGACCACGCCGTCGCTGCAATGCGCGATTGGCGGGTCTGGCGATATTCATTTGGCCCAGCTGCAAACTGACAAATTCAAGGTGTCGATTGCAGGCAGCGGCAGCCTGACTGCAGCGGGCCGTGCCGATGACATGACCGCCAACATCGCCGGGTCTGGCGACCTGAAAACTGGCAAACTGGCCGCCCAGCGGCTCAAAATTTCCATTGCCGGGTCGGGTGACGCCACGGTATGGGCCAAAACCGGCCTGACCGTCAGCATTGCGGGGTCGGGCGACGTGGGCTATTTTGGCGACCCGGTGGTCAAACAGTCTATTGCCGGGTCGGGCAACGTGCGCCGCTTGGGGCCAGGGTCTGGCAACTAGGCCGTTCCTGCGCTTTACAGGTCGTCTTTTCGCCTTTGCGCCTGCGCTGTGGCTGACGCACGAGCCTCCAAAGCCTCCGAACGCGCCCCCAGATAGGCCCGCAATCCGCGCCAACCAGGCCGGGGCCGGATAATCACCTGAATGTCCCAAGCTACCACCTCGCGCGCCGCCCCCACCCCGGCCCGGTGCGCCGCCGCAATGCCTTTCATCATGATCACCGTGCTGATCGACATGCTGGCGATTGGACTGATTATTCCCGTGCTGCCGCCCTTGGTGGGCAAATTCAGCGGCTCGCAGGCCGACCAAGCCTATTGGTACGGCATCGTCGCCCTCGCCTTTGGTTTGGCGAATCTGATTTCATCGCCCATTTTGGGAGCTTTGTCAGACCGCTATGGTCGCCGCCCAGTGTTGCTGCTGGGTTTCCTAGGTTTGGGCATCAGCTTTTTTGGCACGGCCATGGCCACTGCCTTGTGGATGCTGGTGGCCGTGCGCATCGTCGCGGGGGCCATGCAGGCCAACGCGGCAGTGGCCAACGCCTACGTGGCCGACATCACCGCGCCCGAAGACCGCGCCAAACGCTTTGGCCTGCTGGGCGCCATGATGGGTTTGGGCTTCATCATTGGCCCGGTCATGGGCGGGCTATTGGGCGCGATTGACTTGCAATTGCCGTTTTTTGCAGCCGGTGGCCTGACGGTGCTGAACCTGCTTTACGGCTACTTTGTGTTGCCCGAGTCCTTGCCGCATTCGCAGCGCAAAGCCTTCAGTTGGCGGGCGGCCAATCCGTTCAGCGCTTTGGTCACGTTGTCGCAATTGAAAGGCGTGGGTGCGCTGGTGGGCGTGGTGGCGTTCAGCGGCTTGGCGCAGTTCATTTTGTACACCTGCTGGGTGCTGTACACGACGTTCAAATTTGGCTGGGGGCCACTGCAAAACGGTTGGTCTTTGGCTGCGGTGGGCGTGATGGCGGTTTTGGTGCAAGGCGTGCTACTGGGGCCACTGCTTAAACGCTTTGCGCCGCAGCGCCTGGCCATCATTGGGCTGATTTCAAGCGCACTGGCCTACGCGCTGTGGGGTGCTGCGACTGAGGGCTGGATGATGTTCGCCATCATCGCCTGCAACCTGCTGGGCAACACAGTCACGGCATCGGTGCAAAGCATGATTTCCAGCGCCGCCGACGCCAAAAGCCAAGGCCAAACCCTGGGTGCCGTCAGCGCCCTGAACAGCCTGATGGCCGTGGCCGCCCCCATCATTGGCGCGCCGCTTCTGGCCGTGGTGTCGCATTTGCCGCAAGGCGACTGGCGCATTGGGGCACCGTTTTACTTTTGCGCGATGTTGCAGGCTGTGTCCTTAGGGCTGGCGGTTTGGCATTTCAGGAGGCATGGGGTGCGAGGTGAGTGACTCCCGTCAAAACACCTTACAATGCTGAAACGCTTTACTTTTTAGAAAGGTATACATGCCGGCCACCGCTACCTTGTCGTCCAAGTTTCAAATCACCATACCCGCTGAAGCCCGACGTATGCTGGGGCTCAAAGCTGGGGGTAGCCTAGAAGTGCGGGTCAAACGCGACCGCATCGAATTGGTGCCGCAAGAACCCGTGAGCGCATTGGTGGGTCTGCTGCGTGGCCAGTCGTCTGACATGCCGCGCGAGGCTGATCGGCTTTGAACATCATCGATTCCAGCGCCTGGCTGGAAGTGCTGGTTGATGGCCCTAACCGGGCGTCTTTTCTCGAAGTTATTGAAGCCGGTGATTTGATCGTGCCAGCCATCACTATTTTTGAGGTTTGTAAACGTGTGCGCGTCACCCAAAGCGCTGCAAACGCTGCGCGGGTCGAGTCGCACATGCGCCGCTTCCCTGTTATCGATCTGACCGCTGATCGCGCCAGCGCCGCTGCTGCACTTTCACATCAACACAAGCTCCCCATGGCTGACAGCATCATTTACGCCGCTGCGCTAGAGTTCGGCGCGACCGTCTGGACTCAGGATGAGGACTTTAAGGGATTGGCTCAGATTCGATTTTTTGCGAAGGTGGGGTGAGTGTCGCGGGCTCAAGCCAAAGCCACCAGCGAGACGGTCTGGGCAGCGCACTTGCGAAGTTCAAACAAACGTCCCCGCTGCCACGCCAAATCGCTCGCCTAACGCACGCACTTGCCGAATGTTCAGTGCCCGCTTGCCCGCCAATATCTCCGACACCACGCCTTGGCTGCCAATCTCAGTCAAATCACCCTGCTTCAGCCCGTGTTGCTTCATCAAAAATTTGAGCGCTTGAACGCCTGTTGCAGCAGTTAGCGGATGGTGCGCCGCTTCGTAGTCTTCAATCAAATTCCCAACGATATCGACCAAGCCCAAAGCCGGGTGGCGCTCATCACCCGCCGTTTCATCCAAAAGCGCCTCTAACGTCGCGACCAATTTTTGATAATGTTTTTCATCGCGAATCGGAGCGATGTCGGTCGCGTGGCGAAAGGCGTTCTAGGCGGGGATGAGGTGTTGAATCTCTATGCGTGCGTTCATAATTTCCAAGCTCCTTTGTCGTAGTCGCGATGGGTTAGCACCGCTTTGATGTAGACGATCTGTTTCTCAAACCGAACACAAGCGACCAATCTATATCTGTAAAAAGCCAGAGGTCGAGGACATCAATTCTCGAGGGACAACACCATACGAAACCCAATGTTGCTGGACCTGTAGATAGGGCGACTTCTAAAGCTGTATGAACACCGGGCGTCGTCGGCATTGAGGACCCATGAACCGCCGCGCAGAGCGGGAAGATTGGATTTCGCAAGCGACTCCTCCCTCATCAAAATTTGATCCCTTCTTACCCTTCCCGACACTACCAAACTGTCTGAGTGCAAGTTGTCCATCCACTCCCACGCGTTGCCCGCCATGTCACAAAGCCCAATCGGATTGGGTGGATAAAGCCCGACAGCACAGGCACTCCCGATGGCTTGGTTCAAGTTCGCCTTCTCCTTCTGATTGGCTTGACTTTCATCATCTCCCCAAGGCCACTTTCGTCCGTCCGCACCCACCAGACTGACCGCGCGCGCCGCGCGCTCCCACTGCACCTCAGTGGGCAGCCTGATTTGGCATGAAGCATCGAGACCAGCGGCTGCGATCTCCTTTCGCAGTTCCACTCCAAGCCAGCGTGCATAGGCACGCGCCTCAAACCAGTTCACGCCCCACACCGGACGACTAGACAGCTTCTTTTGCTCGGCCCAACGAAGCGGTTGCCGACGCAACTCCAACTCCAGTCGGTCTATCCATTTTGGAAGGACTTTTTCAGTCACCATGCTTTCAAACTCGCCATTTCGCCAGCTCACGCCTTGGCGGTCCCACCAAGCGTTGTCATCGGAATAACCCTTGGACTCTATAAATTTGGCGTATTGCTGCACCGTTACCAAGGTGCGGCTGATGTAAAAGGCCTTGTCGATGTTCACAGTATTTGGCGGATTGTCGTCGTCTTTGCTGCCCATTTGAAACTGCCCCGCGGGCACACGTACGAAGCCCGCAATAGGTTCGTCTTCATCAGCGTGGCCCTTAAAGCGACTTGTCATCAGGTAAGGACGCCGGGCGTTGAAACGGTCGTCACAGCCCAGCATGGCGCGCACATCGCCCCACAGGGCGCGGAGCTTGGGGTTGGGCTCGGTTTGCAGGTCGACGCAGTTTGCAACCAGCGCCCAGAAGGGCTGACTTTCCCCTGGCGCTATGAAAGGGGCCAAATATTGCAGGCCGTTGAGCAATTGAATCTCGCGGACTCTTCGGACAGTGCTTTCGCCTTTGGCTTCCTCCAGCCACGCAACAACTCGCAGAAGCAATTGGTCAAGCGATGCCATAGTCAAGAATTTTCCCGTCTCTAATTGCGCTTTTTCAACCAACGCCTCCTGCGTTCCAGCATCAGCGGCAATCAGACTGAAGTACAGCTGCTGTGCATCCACGGGCGTGAAGCGCAGGATTATTTCAGCAGTCCCGTCATCGGCAGGTGGAGTTGGTTCTGCAACCAGCCTGGGAGGCGTAAGCGCTGGGTCGTACTCGGCCAGCAGGCTGAAATATTGGGCGACCTTGAAACCGGGCGGTAGCGCTGGCATTTGTTGCTTCAAAGCAGAAAACAGCTTGAGCGCGTCAAACACATGGCGCTGGGCTTTGCGGTGGGCAATGAGGCATTCAACCAGCGGAAGGCGCTTTTGCTGCGCTGGGTAGCGCGAGCCATCGTCCAGCCTGGCAATCATCGCCATAGCGGCATCAAGGTGCATGGGCCGCACCTCCTCTTGGTCCTTTTCCTTGAATTTGTAGGCCGCCCAGTGCCAAAGATCAATGTCCGACAAGCTGGGCGACAGGTTGTCGCCACCGCTTTCAAATCCGTTGTAGAGCGTTTGAAAAGTTTCTTCATGCCGCCTGAACACACGGTACAGGTCAGGGTGAAAGATTTGCACCATGAGCAGGGCCAAAACGATACGGATGTCGACCTGCGCAGTGCTGTTAGCCGCTAAAAGCTCCTTTTTGGCGTCAGCCAAGTTGCGTTTTTCCGCGACTTGAACGGTGATGTGCCACAGCTCCACCATACGCGCAAGTTTGCGAGGCACGTAGGCGTCAAAACCGCGAAGGGCCAAACTTAGCAAGTCAAAACCGCCAGGTCGCGTTGCGCTGATGGCGGCATTCTGAGTGCTCTCTTCATTTGAAAACTCGCCGATTGAGTCATAACCCACGCGTTTGGCTTCTCGTGGCACCAAGGATGGGTTCAAGTCGGCAAGGTGCTTAAACCATTGGTATCCATTTGGGGCAATTTGGTCTTCAAGCCGTTCAACAAAATGACGCGCTTGCTTTTCGGTCAAAGCGGGCAGCTTGAACGGCAAATGAACGATTTTTTCGAGATATTCGAATCCCGTGATTGGCATTTCAGGCTTTTTGCCAGCGAAGTTGTAGGCTTGGTACCGATGCCCGATGCCACGTTCAATGACCTCCTCATCCAACGCCAAAACAAAAGCAAAACTTTCCGCATTGAAGATGGTTTTTATCAGTTCTAGGGTCTGAACGGCTTTTTCGGGAAGGCAGCGGTCAAGGTCGTCGATAAAGATGACGAAGTTAATACGGGTATTCGGCGTCAGTTCGGCATGGTCAAACAGACTTTTGCGATTTTCATAAGTGCCTGGCCGGGTCAGTGCGCCCAGCAATTCATGGATGCGATAAAAGTAGCTGCCGTCGGCAACGTGTTTGGGCGCGTGGTCGGTGACAGCTTTTTTTGCCTTTTCCGCTTCCTTTTCTTTCGTACCACCCGCATCTGCAGCGGCTTCAAGCCAGTCCTCCAAATCGTCAGGCAAATCTATGCTGACACCAAAGAACGAAATACTCTTCAGAATCTTTTGCGCGATCGGAAAAACCGCCTTGGCGACCTTCGCACTTTTAGCAACTACAGGAATCGCCTTGCCAGCTAAGGCAAGCCCCGTTTCACCTGTTTTGACCAGCGACATAACGACGGTTGGATCTTGTTTTAACGCGTCCTTCAACGCATTTAGAACGTGAATCACCATGGGTACATGCAGATGCTCTTCGTGCTCATATTTCCAAGGCTGAAACCAGACAGGAACCGTCAAGCTAAAACCAGCGTCACTTACGCGAGCGGCTATTTGCTCGGCTAAATTTGCTTCGGCTCGGCTATTCACCAGTTTCAACAACGCGGACTTCCCCGCTCCCCATTCCCCAAAAATCCCAATCACCAGCGGGTCGTCACCCAGCGGTTTGCCGCTTGTTTTGTCTTTGTCGAGCGCGCGAACGACACGCCCCCACAGCGCATCCGCATACGCGCCATACCCCAGCCAATCGCCATCGTCGGCAAGGGCTTTGGCATCGATAACTTTGACGGTGGGCTCGTCTGCTTTAGGGTTTGTCATCGTGGCGGGATGGATTTGGGCAATGTGAACGGGTTAAGCGACTTTAAGGAACACTTTAACCGGGGAATCCCGCCCGCTCAATTGCTATACTATCTATAGCAAACTATTAAATAAATTCGTGAGCTAGAGGCCAATTTGATTCATATTTTGACAAAAATCGCTCAAAATCGACATCAAATACTCAAATTGGGTATGTTTTAGTCAAATTTGCTTTAAGTCGACCAAAACCGCCCCAAAACTGCAACCCGTGTCGCGCCCGCGTACAAAAATCGCCCGCCGCGTCTCTAGAATATTTTGCGGCCCGCCAATTCAGCGGTGCAAGCCACCCACAAAATAAAACAAAACACAACAAAACCGAAAGACAAGCCCATGCGCGCCTACCAACCCACACTGGATTTTCACCGCCTGATTGCGTCTGAATTGCCTGATGAGCCGAACCCGGCTGACAGCGAGGATTGGGCCGATGCGCAGCGCGGGCTGCTGGGCACGATTGAAGGCGGGGAGATCAAAAACGCCAGTGGCAAATCGGTTTGGAGTTTGGGGGGCTACGGCTTTTTGGACGATGAAAAGTCAGCCGACACGGTGAACCCCAGCTTGTGGCGCCAGGCGCGGCTGAACCGGATTCATGGGCTGTTTAAGGTGACAGAGCGCATGTACCAAGTGCGCGGGTACGACATTGCCAACATCACTTTCATTGAAGGCGACACGGGGCTGATTGCGCTGGATGCGCTAACCGTGCCCGACACGGCGGCCGCCGCGCTGGCGCTGTACCGCAAGCACCGCGACCCTGAGGCCAAGCGCAAGCTGCACACCATCATGTACAGCCACAGCCATGGCGACCATTTTGGCGGTGTGGCTGGCCTGTGCACGCAGGCGCAGGTGGACGCGGGTGTGGTCAACATCATTGCGCCAAGCGGTTTCATGCACCACGCGGTGGCTGAAAACGTGGTGGGCGGCGTGCCCATGGCGCGGCGTGCGCAGTATCAGTTTGGGCACACGCTGCCCAAGGGTCCGCTAGGGCAGGTGGATGCGGGTTTGGGCAAAACCATGCCTGCTGGCCGCCCTAGCCTGTTCGCGCCCACTCAAACCATTGAAAAAGAGCACGAGGTGCATGTGATTGACGGCGTTGAGATTGAATTTCAACTCACGCCCGAGACCGAAGCCCCCAGTGAAATGCACTTTTTCTTCCCTGGTGAACGTGCGCTGAACCTGGCTGAAAACGCCACCCACAC
>JANPCR010000241.1:0-2931 GCA_031431035.1 Rhodoferax sp. | reverse complement strand
GAGCGAAAACGCCGAGTACGAAGCCGCCAAAGACCGCCAGGGCTTCATTGAAGGCCGCATTCAGGAAGTCGAAGGCAAGCTGTCCGCCTGTCAGATCATCGACCCCGCCGATCTGCATGCCGAAGGCCGCGTGGTCTTTGGCGCGACGGTCGAACTTGAAGACGAAGATTCAGGCGCCCAGGTGAAATACCAAATCGTCGGCGAAGACGAGGCCGACCTGAAGCTGGGTTTGATCAACATCGGCTCGCCCATTGCGCGTGCGCTGATTGGCAAATCTGTAGGTGACACCGCCGAAGTGCAAGCACCCGGCGGCATCAAACACTATGAGGTCAGGGCGGTCAGCTACGTTTGAGCCGCAAAAACAGGGCGCAGTAGGCCCCAGGCCAGGTGTCCGGTAGGCCCGGTATTCTTCAAGTCTGGCTGCGCTTTTTAATGCTGATCTGCTTAGGCTTGGCGCGCTTGATTTCGCCACCTTGGGTGAGCCGCTGGTTGCCCAAAACGCGCAAGGTTTTGACTTCGGGGCGCTGTCCGCCTCGTTTGCTGTACTTCAAAACCTTGAAGTCACGCGGCCCTGGCATGCGGTCTTCATCAGGCGCGGCGCGTTCTTTTTCGGGTTTGGCGCGCCACAGCACCAGCAATTTGCCAATGTGTTGAATGGGCGCGGCGTTCAGGTCATTGGCCAAGGACTGAAACATGGCTTCACGGGCCACGCGGTCGTCTGAAAAAACGCGGATTTTGATCAAACCATGGGCGTTCAGAGCCATTTCGGCCTCTTTTTTGACCGCATCGGTCAAGCCATCACCACCGATCATGACGACCGGATCAAGGTGGTGGGCGTCAGCGCGGTGTTCTTTGCGCTGGGCGGGGGTAAGTTGTATCAGGGGCATGGCCTTATTATCGGTCTGAATGGCAAACAAAGAAGTGAAAACCAACACCAAAGATAAAGCGCATGGCACGGGTGCAGTGCAAGCCCCTGGCAAAAACGCACTCAAGGCGCTGAACAAGCCCGCCAGCAAAACCGGCACCCGAAGCGACGGCAAGGGCAGCAAGGTGAACCGCGCCTGGATCAACGACCACGTCAACGACCCGTATGTCAAATTGGCCAAAAACGAGGGCTACCGCGCCCGCGCCGCCTACAAACTGAAGGAAATTGACGAGTCGTTCAAGCTCATCAAACCGGGCCAGTTGGTGGTCGATTTAGGCTCAACCCCTGGAGCCTGGAGCCAGTACCTTCGGCGCAAATTGGTCGTCAAACCGGGTGCCAGTCCGGGCGGGCCAGCGGGCGAGCAAAACGGCACCATCATCGCCATGGACATTTTGCCGATGGATCCGATTGAAGGCGTGGTTTTTTTGCAAGGCGATATCCGGGACGCCGAGGTGCTGAACCAACTGGTCGGCTTGATGGGCGGGCGTTTGGCCGATGTGGTGGTGTCGGACATGGCGCCCAACCTGTCGGGCATTCATTCGGCAGACGCGGCGAGGGTCGAACACTTGATTGAACTGGCCATTGACTTCACCGTGAGCCACATGAAACCCCAGGGCACGCTGGTGGCCAAGGTGTTTCATGGCGGCGGTTATGACGACTTGGTCAAACTGTTTAAAAAGGCGTTTTTAGTGGTCAAACCGGTCAAACCCAAGGCATCGCGCGACAAATCAACTGAAACCTTTTTGGTTGGCATTGGCCTAAAAGGTGTCCAAAGCGGCTAAAAGCCCGGAAAGACGCTGATAGCGGGCCAAAATTGGGCATTTAAGCGCCCAAGTTTTAATACGACAGCGCTTGTGGATATAGTGATTATTGCCATCGTGCCGACTTGAAACGCCTAAAATAAGCCGCAGGTATTAATTCATCCGACGTTCATCCTATCGTCGCCGCCTTTTTCTCTCATTATTGCGCCCGCACTGGAGCTCCGATTGAACAATCAGTGGTTTTCTAAAATTGCCGTCTGGCTCGTGATTGCGCTTGTGCTCTTCACGGTTTTCAAACAATTTGACACACGCAACGCTGCGGGTGCTGGATTCGTCGGTTACTCCGATTTTCTGGAGGAAGTGCGCAGCAAGCGAATCAAGAGCGCCGTGATTCCTGAGGGAACTTACGGCGGAGAAATCTTGGCCGTCACCAGCGACGACAAAAAAATTCGGACGACCGCAACCTCGCTTGACCGTGGCTTGGTCAATGACCTGATAGCCAACGGCGTGAAGTTTGACGTCAAAGCCCGCGAAGAAGGCTCCTTGCTCATGACGCTGCTGGTCAGCTGGGGCCCCATGCTGTTGTTGATTGGCGTTTGGGTTTATTTCATGCGGCAAATGCAAGGCGGCGGCAAGGGTGGTGCCTTCAGCTTTGGCAAAAGCAAAGCTCGCATGCTGGACGAAAATACCAACCAAATCACCTTTGCCGATGTGGCAGGTTGCGATGAAGCCAAAGAAGAAGTCAAAGAAGTTGTCGACTTTTTGAAAGACCCCGCCAAGTTTCAAAAGTTGGGTGGCCGCATTCCGCGCGGCCTGCTGCTGGTGGGCCCTCCCGGCACCGGCAAAACTCTGCTGGCCAAAGGCATTGCGGGCGAGGCCAAAGTGCCGTTCTTCTCTATTTCAGGCTCGGACTTTGTTGAAATGTTTGTCGGCGTGGGCGCGGCCCGCGTGCGCGACATGTTTGACAACGCCAAAAAGAACGCGCCTTGCATTATTTTCATCGACGAGATTGACGCCGTGGGTCGCCAACGTGGCGCGGGCCTGGGTGGTGGCAATGACGAACGTGAACAGACGTTGAACCAGATGCTGGTTGAGATGGACGGCTTTGAGACCAACGTCGGCGTGATTGTGGTGGCTGCCACCAACCGCCCTGATATTTTGGACGCTGCGCTGTTGCGCCCAGGCCGCTTTGACCGCCAGGTTTACGTGACCTTGCCAGACATTCGCGGACGTGAGCAAATTTTG
>JANPCR010000240.1:0-15455 GCA_031431035.1 Rhodoferax sp. | reverse complement strand
ATAGCGGTCAGAGTCCAACTGAATGGGGTGCATAGCGTGGTGGTAAACAATAAGCACATCGCAACTGCCCTCGACCATGCGCAACACGGCATCATGCACGTTCAGGGCAATCAGGCGGCTTTTGATAGGGCCAAAGTTCTCTCGCAAAGTAGACACCCACGCCGGAAAAAACGTGAAGGCCAGCGTGTGCGGCACGGCAAATTCAATCACGTCTTGCCCGGCTGACGTGTGGCTGCGCAGCATGGCCCGCGTGCTTTGCAGTGCTTGCAGCACCTCCAGCGACTGGTCATAAAGCGTCTCGCCCGCGGGCGTGAGCCGCGTGGGGTAGCTGCTGCGGTCGACCAGGTCCGTGCCCGCCCAGGCTTCCAGCGACTGAATGCGCCGCGAAAAAGCCGGTTGCGTGACGTGGCGCAACTGCGCCGAGCGGCTGAAACTGCGGGTTTCAGCCAAGCTGACAAAATCTTCAAGCCATTTGGTTTCCATGCGTTGATTGTGCCGACAAGCACTAGTGGTTCGGGAAAAGGAGAATCTGAACCCCTGTTTTGGCAGCAGCTTTGCGCAAATCAACATCTAGCGTTGCGAGCGGGCAATTCATGCGTTTGGCCAAACGCAAATAGGTAGCGTCGTAGGCAGAAAGCCCGGTGTCCACTGCCAAAATCGTCGTGTCGGCAATGACCGATGTATCGACATCATGCGCGACCTGTGCGTTCATGATGTCGATCAACGCAAAGCATTCGGTGCTGTCCTGGCGCGATATTTCACCCCGTCTCAATGCGCGAGCCAGAACGTTTGCCGCCTCTGAAATGAAGAGGTTCGGAACGTAAACTTCGGCTGATTCCATCTGCTCAGCGACTTGATCGGCATATGATTTGTCAGCGTCAGAACCATCTTTAAATAGCCAGCGCATGACGACTGAGTTGTCCACCACCAACTTCATTTGCGGCCTTCTTCAATTGCCGCGCGAATATCCACGACGGGTATGCCAGGCCTGTTCATAAACGCCTTCACGCGCTGATGAAACCCGGCTTTGTTGCTCTGCGTGGGAATCGGGGTGATGCGCGCAACAGGAACGCCCCGCACGGTGATCTCAAACGTCTCGCCCTGCTGCGCTTGACGCGCTATTTCCGACAAGCGATTTTTTGCTTCAGCCAGTTGAATTTGCTGCATGACTAACTTTCTATGAAACTTGTCCAAGTTTAGCAGATGGCTAGCTATATAGCTAGATTTTTAGTGGTATCGACGAGGTAGAGAACCTGATTTTTGACCTTTGCGGTTGAGCAATGCACCCTTGATCGTTTAATATGACAAGTCGACCAAACCACATATAATTTAACTTATACTTTTTAAAAAATTGCCTGTCTGCAAAAGCCGCAAGGAGCCGTCACCATGTCACAAATCACGCTTTATCTTGACGACGCCACCCAGGCCATGGTGGACCAGGCCGCGCAGGCCAGTGGCCTGTCGAAAAGCCGTTGGGTGGCGGACATCATCCGCAAACATGCAGGCCATGAATGGCCGCAAGATTGCATTGCGCTGGCAGGGCATTTTGGCGACTTTCCCTTGCGCGATGAAGGCCTGCCACCGCAGCCGGCCGACACGCCGCGCCTGAGTTTTTAACGGCCTGCAATGCTAGTTCTTGACAGCAACACCATCAGCTACTACTTTCGCGGCGACCCCCAAGTGGTGCCACGCCTGCAAGCCCTGCGACCGGCCGATGTGGGCGTGCCTGCCATTGTGGAATACGAGCTTCGTTGCGGGCTGATGCGCCTGCCTCTGGCAGCGGCGGCTCCCCGCCTAGCGGCTTTGACGCAATTGCTGCGGCCTATGCAGCTTTTGCCGTTTGACAGCGAATGTGCCGCGCAGGCTGCCCGCATCCGCGTGGACCTGGAGGCCGCAGGCACCCCCATTGGCCCGCACGACACACTGATTGCGGCCACGGCCTTGCGCCACCAGGCCACGCTGGTCACCCGCAACGTCCGCGGGTTCTCGCGCGTGCCGGGCTTGCAGTGGGTGAATTGGCATGAAGGTGCGTGAGCGGTTGCAGGCCTTGTTCCTGGCCCGGAAGGCTTTCATCCGCTACCGGCCGCACAAAGACCAATGTGCTGGGCGACTTCTTCTTTGGCGCGTACGCTGCTGTGTCCGGCTGGGCTGTATTAGCCCGTGATACGCGCAGCTACGCATCGTATTTTCCGAGTGTGGGTTTGGTGGCTCCGTAGAAGACCTTTGGTTAGGAAGAGTAAGAGCTCTCAGGCAAGCCATCCACGCTCACTTTCCGTTTCAGGGTGGCAATCTACGACATCTAATCCGCCGGTAGGACATAGTCCCAAGGTCGGAACCGCTGAATCGATTTTTTAACGCACTCGCCTCATACCCATGATGGGTCGGGAACGACCAGAATCGCTACCTTGGTATTCGCGTGGGTGTTGATGCATTGGGCCCCATCAAGGCAGACCAGACGTTGCGCATGAATTCCACCCCCCGAACTGGGGCGATCAAAGGCTTCTTAGACCGTTCCCTGCAAGGCAAACGTACAGTAGAGCCTCGGGCGAAGCGGGACTCGGCATCTTCAGAACACTCGCTACAGTCTTTATCTCGGCGCGGGTTCGTCTTCAACCAAGCGCTCTTAAACACGTCGTACATGTAATACCCGGCCGTCGGTCGGCCAATGTCAGTGCCAACAAAATCCATCAGAAAGTCGTGCGTAGCGCGACTCGCACCAATGCCATTGAGCGTAATGACGCTCGGATTCAGTGCCTCGGTGCCATAGTTCTGCGCGCGCCAATCCTCGTCAGACTTCTCCTCGATAGCCAAGCGGAAACCAGAGATTAGTCCGTTGCAAAGCATGCAGCCACACCCAGGGCGCATGTGACGCACAACGCTATAGAACTGCTCAAGCTTGCCGGTTCGCTCGGCGAGAAGAATCTTGCTACCAATCTGGACTGCGGGAATAAGATGTTGATTGACGATGGCGTTCACGACCAATCTGGCGCGCATAGTGTCGGCGCACAAGAATATGAAATCGCAGTCCACAAGTTTGTCAGCCACATCTTCGTAGGCGACGTCGTCTTCGATGACCTCGCAACGGATACTTGGGCTCACCTGATGGGCGTACCGAGCCGCCAGCTCGGTTTTCGGAGTCTCGCGAGCTACATCGCGGAAGATGGCCGTCACCATCCGGGACAGGTTCGTTTCCTCGAGCTTGTCGGAGTCAATCAGAAGCAAATCGCCGACCCCCAGGCGTGCCATGTCCTGGACCACCATGGAGCCCACACCACCAAGCCCGACGATGGCAACCTTGGCGCCAGCGAGTTGGACTTGTCCCGCTTCACCTATAAAGCGAACCTGCCGGTCGACGCTGGGACGGTAGGCCGCCTTGGGCAAGCGCGAGGGAGAGGAATAGAGTCGCTGAATTCTCGAAGACACCACGATGCAATACTTCAACTTGGTTCGTTCGGTTTTTGACCACCACATGTCAATCTGCAACGAGCGTCGACCCAATACCAGCGCGCCGACTGGCATCCCCTTAGCAATGTCCAATAGCGCCGGGTAGCCACGCTCGTGCGAAGCAAAATCAACATCGGAGAATTCGACGGACATGTCGGAACTATGATTGTGAACGTGTAAGTACACCATTCTCTCGTTGCGGGCGCGAACGATGGCTCGATTGATGAATGTTGCGGCAAGCCGACCATGGCCCTGTGGAGACACGCCGTAGTCCACATCGTCCTGCGCAAGCAGAGCTTCTCGGACTAGAAGCCGAGGTGATTGGCCAGGGCGTTCAACCAGAGTCGCCAGGATCACAGCAGCGTGCTCACAACCGTCGCCGGGGAACAAGTGGTTGTAAAGCTGATCCCATTGGGTCTGCGCAAAGCGCAATTCGACGTCGCGGTTCATGCCAGGCTCCTTACAAAATCAATGACTTTCAAAAACTTGGCGACAGCAGGCTGTGCGCAGCTCATTCTGTTGTTGCGCCGAGAAATTTGAATGGCTTGACGGCCTTGCCAAATCACGGCTGAAAGCGGCCCCGTCAGTGCAACCCCATCGGCACGTTTCACCTCGGATCCCATAAACAGAGGATAGATGTCCGCGTAGGGCAAGCTGGCCGGGAGCTGAGCTCCAAACCACGTCTTGGCTGTATTGAACTTGGGCCCCAAATCAATGCCATCCATAAGAACATAGGCACCACCGTTATCGTCCTCAGCCAGGACTGTAACGATGGTGCTTGGAAACGCCTTCTTCAGGCCGTCAAGAGCCGCTGCGACACTCGGTGTCATACCGGTTGCCGCTCAGGAGTTATCGTCCGGGGCGATGCAGGTGAACTCCATGCCCTTACGGACATGCACCTCCTCGGTGTCGCCGATAGGGTCGTACTCACCATTGGGGCGTAACAACTGCAAGACAAAATCCGGCTGAATTTGCAGCCCCTGCGTGATGGCGGCCTGCTTGATTTCCATGCCGCTCATCACTTTCTCGTCGAGCACCACCTGATTGCCATTGATCTCCACAGTGACCTGCTTGGGTTTGCCGCCACCGCCGTGATCCCCGCGTCCGCCTTGGTCACCTTGACCATGGCCGCCCTTTTCCCGATTCTTTTCGTCAATGTAAGCCATAGCTAACCTCCGTTGCAAAATTGGCTTGCAATTGCTAAAATGCAATTGCTGGATCGGAGTCTAGCAATACCTTTTTAGAAAGTCAATTGCTAATTTGCAATTTTTTACAAGGAGAAACTATGGTGGATTCAAAGGGCTTCGACGGTCAGGCCTTTTTTAGTGCTTTGGCAAGTAGGGTGGATGCGAAGAGCCTCACCTGGAAGCAAGTGAGTCAGTCCACAAAAGTAAGCGCGTCAACATTGACACGGATGGCGCAGGGAAAACACCCTGATGCAGCAAGCTTGGCCGCTCTTTCGGCCTGGTCAGGGTTAAACCCCGCTGAGTTTGTCGAGGGTGCAGAGCCAGTCAACATGGACTTTAACGCTCAACTCTCAGCTTTGTTGCGAGCACAAAAGGACCTGAGCGGTGACGCCAAGAAAGCAATAGAAGGTCTGGTTAAGACCGCTTATGAACATTTAAAGGCCAAGTGAGGTAAACCATGCAGCGGGGATTCAAAGCATATGCGGAAAAGCTTGCCTTACAGGTACGCAACGAAATGGGCATCCCCCCTCATGGCAGGCTATGCGCCTTTCGCCTCACAGCGTTCCTGGGCATCCCGACCCTAGGCTTTAGCAAGCTCGCTGAAGGTGCAAAGAACGCTGGAGTCACGGAGAAACAGCTAATCGCTTTGGAGACCGAGGTTCACGGTCTGTGCATCCCTTGGGGCATTGGTAGGGCAATCCTATACAACGATAAAAACCGTCCCGCGCGCCAACAAAGTGATGTCACTCACGAAGCATCGCATATTTTGCTGCAACACCCTCTTGCTGACATCAAGTCGGGAGCCGTCAGCCAGCGCAGCAAAGAAATTGAAGAAGAGGCTGCGCACCTTGGTGGGACCCTACTGCTCCCGCAAGCGGCTGCGCTTCACATTCTTCGAAAACGATTGCCCATCGACGAGGCAGCTAATGAGTACGGAATAAGCAGCGATATGGTGACCTACCGATGCAACGTGAGCGGAGCGAAACAAATTCTTCGACATAGGAACTGAGCCAAGCCCTTCAACTACGCATAAGCATTCCCCTTTGAACTGCGGGGTTGCTCCCGGCCTTCGCCTGCATCTGCGCCAGCCCTCCTACCGCCTGTTGCGGTGCACAAAGGCTGCCACCGTGACATGCCGCAATTGCGCCGAGCGGCTGAAACTACGGGCTTCGGCAGGGCCGACGAAGTGTTTAGGCCTTTTGGCACCCAAACTGACACAACTTCAGAAATAGGCAGAAAATGGCTTTTTGTACCCATTTTGGGTATGATAGAGAGTGACGACACAAAAATACAAAAATTGGCTGTAAAGTCATATGAAATGGCCATTGTTTGCTATATATTTAATATCAATCCCGTGACTACCTGAAGATCAATTTGCGTCGGGCTTGCGCCCGGCTCAATGCTCTGCTGCAACGCCCACATAGCCGCATACCGCCCACCCGCCGCCAGCAGCGCCGCATGGTTCCCCCGCTCAATAATTCGCCCTGCGTCCATCACCAGGATCTCATGCGCGTCCACCACAGTGGAAAGCCGGTGGGCAATCACGAGGGTGGTCTTGTTTTGCGCCACGCTTTGCAGTTCAGCCTGAATAGCGCGTTCATTGGCGCTGTCTAGGGCGCTGGTGGCTTCGTCAAAAATTAAAATGGGTGGGTTTTTGAGCAAGGTGCGGGCGATGGCGACGCGTTGCTTTTCGCCGCCGCTTAGCTTCAGGCCGCGTTCGCCCACCATGGTGCTGTAACCGGCGGGCGTGGCGCTGATGAAGTTGTGAATGTGGGCGGACGCGGCGGCTTCTTCTACCGGGGCGCGAGTGGCGCCGGGCTGGCCGTAGGCAATGTTGTGTTCCACCGCGCCGTTGAAAAGCAAGGACAGAACCTCATTTGGCGAATATGCACCGTTGGCTGGGCGGGCGGGAGACATCTGGTGACCATGCTGGCTCAAATAATCATACCGCCCGCAGCCCAAATTCCCTTATAATTCCTTACCAACAGTAAGACCAGAGACTGCCCATGCCCACCGCTACGCTCACCAGTAAAGGACAAATCACCATTCCCTTGGCGCTGCGCGCGGCCCTGGGCCTACACCCAGGCTCTCGGCTGGATTTCATCCGCGAGGGCGGCGGCTTCCGCGCGGTTCCAGTGAACAGCGGCACACCCGCGTCACTCAAGGGGCGGTTTCATGGGCGGACGGCGGCGCCCGTCACTGTGTCCGACATGGACGAGGCCATTGCCGTTGAAGCGGCCGCAGCCCACCGCGCTATCAAAAAACTCCGGCCATGATCGGCCTGGACACCAATGTCTTGGTGCGCTATTTGGCCCAAGACGATGTCACTCAATCTGCCGTCGCGACCCGCCTCATTGAGCGTGAACTCTCGGCGGCCCAACCCGGCTTCATCAGCTTGGTGGTGTTGACGGAACTCGGTTGGGTCTTGAAGCGCCTGTATGGCGCCAGCGAAGCCGAACTGCTGGACACGGTGGCAGACCTCTTGGCCAGTCCACAATTCCAAGTGGAGAACCGCGCTGTGGTGCAAGCCGCTGTGCTGCATATGCGAGGCCTTAAAACCAAGGCTGGCTGGACCGACCTGCTGATCGCCCAGATCGCCTTGGCCCAGGGCTGCAGTCACACCGTCAGTTTTGACAAAACGGCGGTGCGCTCAGCGGGCATGAAATTGTTGGGTTAGCCCTTTGCTCCGGACATCTGGACAAGAGCCGGTAGAAAAGACCACTTCTCGCGCCGTTGCTGCCACCCCTCCAGAATTCAAAACAGCCTCAAACGCGAGAACCAAGTCATTGCATTTTTTGTAACTACTCAGGTTTGTGATTCGAGACCTACAGGGCTATTCGGCCTAAATTCACTCTGAACTCTGCTGCAACGCCCACATAGCCGCATAGCGCCCATTCATCGCCAGCAGCGCAGCATGATTCCCGCGCTCAATAATTCGCCCGGCGTCCATCACCAGAATCTCGTGCGCATCCACCACGGTGGAAAGGCGGTGGGCAATGACCAAGGTGGTTTTGTTCTGCGCCACGCTTTGCAGTTCGGCCTGAATGGCGCGTTCATTGGCGCTGTCTAGGGCGCTGGTGGCTTCGTCAAAAATCAAGATAGGCGGGTTCTTCAGCAAGGTGCGGGCGATGGCGACGCGTTGCTTTTCGCCGCCGCTTAGCTTCAGGCCGCGTTCGCCCACCATGGTGCTGTAACCGGCGGGCGTGGCGTTGATGAAGTTGTGAATGTGGGCGGACGCGGCGGCTTCTTCCACCTGGGCGCGGGTGGCACCGGGCTGGCCGTAGGCAATGTTGTATTCCACCGTGTCGTTGAATAGCACAGTGTCTTGCGGCACGATGCCAATCGACTGGCGCACGCTGGCTTGGGTGACTTGTTTGATGTCTTGCCCGGCAATCAAAATGCGGCCTTCTTGCACGTCGTAAAAGCGGAACAACAAGCGCGCCAAGGTTGACTTGCCAGAGCCTGATGGCCCGACCACGGCCACGGTTTTGCCTGCCGGAATTTCAAAGCTGATGTGGTGCAAGATGGTCCTGCCCGAATTGGGTTTGGCGGCGGTGCCCACGTCGTAGGCAAAGCTCACGTCGTCAAACTTCACCGCGCTAGAGGCGGCTACGTTCAGCGGCACAGCGCCGTCTACATCGGCAATTTCGCGCTCGCGCTCCATCAGGGTGAACATTTTTTCCAGGTCGGTCAGACTTTGTTTGATTTCGCGGTAAATCACACCCAAAAAATTCAGCGGAATGTAGAGCTGAATCATGAAGGCGTTGACCATGACCAGGTCGCCCAGGGTCATGCGACCGTCGACCACGCCCTGGGTTGCGCGCCACAGCATGGCCACCAAGGCGGTGGCAATGATGAGCTGCTGCCCGGTGTTGAGCATGCTGAGCGTGGTTTGGCTTTTGACCGCAGCGCGGCGGTATTTTTCAAGGTTTTCGTCGTAGCGCTTGGCTTCGAATTCTTCGTTGTTGAAGTACTTGACGGTTTCGTAGTTCAGCAGCGAATCGATCGCGCGGCTGTGCGCGGTGGAATCCAGCTCGTTCATCTTTTTGCGAAACTGGGTGCGCCACTCGGTCACTGTGACGGTGAAGGTGATGTAGAACACCAGGGCGATGATGGTGATCCATGCAAACCACACATCGAATTTGACGGCCAGCAGGGTCAGCACCAGCACCACCTCAATCAGCGTGGGGATGATGCTGTACAGCGAGTAGCTGATGAGCGAGTGCACGCCGCGGGTGCCGCGTTCGATGTCGCGGGTCATGCCGCCGGTTTGGCGCTCTAGATGAAAGCGCAGGCTCATGGCGTGCAGGTGGCGGAACACTTGCAAAGAGATGGACCGCGCTGCGCCTTCGGTGGCTTTGGCAAACACCAGTTCGCGCAATTCGGTGAAGAGCGAGGTGGACAGACGCAATGCGCCGTAGCCAATCAGCAAGGCCACGGGCACGACGATGAGGGTTTGCAAATCGACCACGCCGCCAATGCGCCCGCCGTTGGGGCTCATGCTGTCGACCAAATTTTTGAGCAGCAGCGGCACACCCACGTTGGCCAGCTTGGCGCACAGCATGAAGCTTAGGGCGGCTACAACCCGCCATTTGTAGATCCACAAATAGGGGAACAGGCGGCTTAGGGTGGACCAGTCAGAGCGGGGTTTAACCGCCGCTGGCACGGCTGAGTTGGCCGAGGGTGGCGGGGCAGATAGGGTGGCATGGGGGCTGGTCATGGCGTCGCGGGTGAATTCGCTGTGGAAGCGCTGGGGGCGTTGCTGAAATCGCCGCACACACAATATGGCGGGTTTTATCAGCTTGGGGTTATGCCATGATTGTGCCTATGTCCAAAAATTCAAGCGAAGACGGCATTCAATTGCCCACCGACCAGGAGCTGGTCCTTAAAGTCATTCCCATGCCGGGCGACTGCAATGCCAATGGCGACATTTTTGGCGGCTGGGTGATGGCGCAGGTTGACTTGGCGGGCTCGGTCGTGCCTGCGCGCTACACCATGGGGCGCATGGCGACCGTGGCGGTGAACGAGTTTGTGTTCAAGCAACCCGTGCGCGTGGGCGATTTGCTGTCGTTCTTCAGCAGCGTAGAGCGCATTGGCCGAACCTCAATCACGGTGAAGGTCGAGGTGTATGCCGAGCGCATTCGCGCGCAACGCAAGTACGTGAAGGTAACCCAGGCATCACTGACCTACGTCGCTATTGATGAGCAAGGTCAGCCGCGTGAATTGCCTAACCCTGAAGGCTCCCATTTGCTGCAATATTAATAGCAAACTATTGAATATATTCGAGAGCTAGAGGCCTATTTTGTTCATAAAATGGCCTTTTTGGGGTTTTGGGAAAAAAGTCATATCACCGGTGATATGACTTTTAGAAAACCGCCCCTATTTCACCAATTCAGCTATCCGCCCTATTCGTCAGACAGCAGCAGGTTGTAGATCAACGCGCCAATGGCAGCGCCTGCAATGGGGGCCACCCAAAACAGCCACAGTTCATTCAGCGCCCAGCTCGGTGCGAACAAGGCGGGGCCGGTGCTGCGCGCGGGGTTGACCGACGTGTTGGTGACGGGAATAGAGATCAGGTGAATCAAGGTCAGGCACAGGCCAATCGCCATGCCGCCAAAACCGGCAGACGCCCGCTTGGCCGTAGCGCCCAAGATGACGATCAGGAAGACAGCGGTCATGACCACTTCGCAGACCAATGCGGCCATCAGGCTGTATTTACCGGGGGAATGTTCGCCGTACCCGTTGGCTGCAAAACCACCAATGTCGGCACCCGCTTTGCCCGTTGCAATCACATAAAGCACGGCTGCTGCCACCACTGCGCCCAAGACTTGGGCAATGATGTAGCCGGGCAGTTCTGCCGCCGGAAACCGCCGCCCCACCACCAGGCCGATGGACACGGCAGGGTTGAAATGCCCGCCTGAAATGGGGCCCAGTGCATAGGCCCCAGTCAATACCGTCAGACCAAAGGCGAGCGAAACCCCTAGCAGACCAATGCCCACACCCGGAAACGCAGCAGCCAGAACCGCACTGCCGCAACCGCCCAGCGTGAGCCAAAACGTGCCTATAAATTCAGCCGTCAGTTTTTGAGTTGTCGAAACCATGAAAAAACTCCCAAAGAGGTTGGTCAAAAATGCAAGTTGCGATTCTTTTTCAAATTCAGTGTGAACAATCAAAAGCGTACAGCAGCCAAATGTGACTTTTGTTAAATACTTCTCGGAATGGGGCTAATCTTCTTGAGAAAGATCAGCCTGCGGGTTATTTCAACAACCGCTGCAGCATGGCACGCTTGGCTGCGCAGCGAGCGCTGTCCCAGCAGGAGCCAACGACCTGCACCGCTTTGTCGCCGTCATACAGTGTGATCGTGCTGGGCCGATTCAGCAACACGGTGTGAACATAACTGACAAATGACTCTGCAAAATCGTCCCCAGGCCGGGTCGCGGCATAGAGGGTTGGGAAGCTGGTGGCCTGCAATTGCTCGTAGGTTTGCTTCATTTGGCTGGCTGGCAGGGCGGCACCCAGGTAGTACACCACCTGTTTGCGCAGCAGAAATTTGTCGTCGTAGATGGTTGTGTAGTCGTACTTTGGCGGGGCAATCTGCCATGAAAGCTGGGTGAAGGCATAGCCTTTGAGGTCGCGCGGGTTGGTGTCCCACGGCGGATGAATTTTTTCGCCAATCGACAAGACATGCCCCAGTTCGTGCAGCAAGATGTACTGAATAGCGTTTTTGCGGTTGTCCTGGTCGTCGTGTTCAATGCGCGATTCGAGCCGAAATCTGCCATCTGACTTGAACGGCGTGTTTTCTTTCCAGGTGGCCCAGGCATTGGCAGTCAGCTTGGACAACACGTCCATATCCAGCACCACATAGCCTGCATCTCCTTCAAACCAACGCCCCCGTGCATAGTCCGTGTAACCCGTGCTGCCCAGGCCTTTGACAAAATAAATGCCAGCGAGCTTGGGTGCCAACCGCTGGCGGATGGGCGCAGGAATCTCTGCCAGAGCCCGCACAACGTCTTGCTCAAAGTCTGCCGACAAGGTGACAGACTGGGGGCGATCTGCAAAGCCATCAATCTGGTTTTGCAAAGTGAGAAAGTTCACCAGTTCAGCGGGCGCCGCAAAAACGCGCTGCTCAATGGGCTTGCCAAACACGCTGGCCCAAAAGGCTTTGGTGCGAACCGGGCTTTTCTCACTTTCCAACTTGATGCACGCCATGTCAGACGGGCCGCAGGCCGCGCCGGGCAGCCCTTGTGCAGCGGAACCGGCGCTCCCCCACAACGCGAGCAGTGCCAAGCCCACTGACCCCGCAGCCCTGAAATGGCTGGTCAGCCATGCCCATCCGTCATCAATCCAGCGACAACCCCTGCAAATTGTGTGGGATTCGTCACTAGGACTCAGCTGGTATTCACCAATTCGCATCCACCAATTAGAGCAAGTCACCAATGCGCCTGCACTGGGAACAACCCTATTAAGAATTCCACGCCTTCACGATATAAACAAACGCTTACTCTTACGACTTCCCAGGAGATCGAGTGCAGGTTATTCAACTGTTGATCAGCGGCATTGCCCAAGGCTGTATTTACGGCCTGATTGCAATGGGCTTTGTGCTGATTTACAAAGCCACCGAAACCACCAGCTTTGCGCAGGGCGAGCTGATGATGCTGGGTGCGTTTGGCGGCCTGGCTGGCATGACCATGCTTGGGTTTCCGTTTTGGTTGTCCGTCACCAGTGCCATTGCTGCCATGGCCGTCTTTGGCATTTTGCTAGAGCGCCTGGTCATTCGCCCAATTTTGGGACAGCCCGCGTTTTCTATCGTGATGTTGACGATTGGTATTGGCTATGTGGCGCGCGGCTTGATCACGATGATCCCAAATATCGGCACTGAAACCCACACCTTGCCCGTGCCCTACAAAGATCAAATTTGGAAGCTCGGTGGGCTGGTGCTCAATGTTGAACAGATGGCGGTGATTGCGGTCACTGCCGTGTTGTGCGCCGTGTTGTTTGCCTTGTTTCGGTACAGCAAGCTGGGCATAGCCATGCAAGCTGCCTCGCAAAACCAATTGGCAGCCTACTACATGGGCATCCCCGTGAAACGGCTCAACGGCATTGCCTGGGGGCTGGCAGCAGCGGTTGCGGCCATAGCCGGGCTGCTGTTGGCACCCATTACGTTTGTACATGCCAACATGGGATTTATCGGTTTGAAGGCTTTTCCGGCAGCAGTGGTCGGTGGCTTTGGCAGTTTGCCGGGTGCGATTGTGGGCGGTTTGATCATTGGCATCATCGAATCGCTTTCGGGGTTTTATCTGCCCGATGGCTTTAAGGATGTTGCCGCTTACGTGATGGTGCTGATCATGCTGATGGTCAAGCCCAACGGATTGTTTGGTGAAAACCTGCGTAAAAAAGTTTAAAGCAGTATGGCCACTACGCTCTACTCGCCCTGTCCTACGCTGCCCCTTCAATGGGCAGTTTCTAATATTTAGAAAGTAGTTGCGTGCGGTTCATTTTCAAAACTGACTATCGACAAGACATCAAGCTTGCAAAGCACGGTGGGCATCAATTTTGGTACAGCGCTTTGGTCTTGCTGTTGGTGGCCGCTCCGTGGGTGATTGCCGAGTACTGGCTGGCGCAGCTGACCTTTGTCATGATCTATTCCATTGCCGGGCTGGGCCTGATGCTGTTAGCAGGTTTCACGGGTTTGTTTTCTTTGGGACACGCGGCATTTTTGGGCGTGGGTGCTTACACGCAGGCGGTCTTGACCAACGCGGGCGTGCCGTTTCCCATTGCCTTGGCAGGTGCCGCCGCGCTGTCCGCCGCTGTGGGCTACGTGGTGGGCTTGCCGGCGCTTCGAGTCAAGGGCATTTACCTTGGCATGGCCACGCTGTCTTTTGGTTTCATTGTTGAAGAAGTGCTGGCGCGTTGGGAGTCGGTCACAGGTGGCAATGCTGGCAAGCACATCAAACCGCCAAATATGTTTGGCTGGACTCTCGACTCGGGGCCGGAGTTTTACTTTTTATGCCTTGTGATCACCATAGTGTCCACGCTGGGCATTTTGAACTTGCTGCGTTCGCCAACCGGTCGTGCGTTTGTTGCGATTCGCGACTCGGAGATTTCAGCCCAAAGCATGGGCATTCAACTGGCCCATTACAAGACGCTGTCATTTGCCATTTCAGCCGCCCTGGCCGGTATCGCTGGTGCCCTGTATGCACACAAACTGCAATTTATATCGCCTGACCAGTTTAATATTTTGCAATCCATCGATTTGCTCTTGATGATTGTGATTGGCGGCGTGGGCTCGGTACATGGTGCATTTTTGGGCGCTATCTTTTTAATCACCATGCCCCAGTTGATCGCCCTGGGCAAGGACTACCTGCCCGCAGCCATTGGCCAGGCTCCTGGTTTGCAGGGGCTGGTTTATGGCGTGGTGCTGGTGGCGTTTGTGCTGTTCGAACCTATGGGTTTGTATGGCCGCTGGCTGAAAGTCCGCACCTATTTGCAGCTGTTTCCTTTTTACCGCAAAGGCATGTTCAAGCGGCAAAAGTCATTCCAGAAATCGGACAGATTGAAATGACCGAAACTCTTCTTTCTGCCAAAAATTTGAGCGTCCGCTTTGGTGGCGTGCTGGCGGTTAACAACGTCAGCTTCGATGTCAAAAAGGGTGAGGTTTTCACCTTAATCGGCCCCAATGGCGCAGGCAAAACCACGGTGTTCAACCTGATCAGCCGCATTTACACGCCTACCGAGGGTCAAATCGATTTTGAAGGCGTTCGCCTAACGGACCAACCGCCCCACAAAATTGCTGATTTGGGCATCGCGCGCACCTTTCAAAACATTGAACTGTTTGAAAACGCCTCTGTTTTGCACAACCTGCTGATTGGCCGCCATACCCACCGCAAAACCGGCATGTGGCAAGACCTGTTCTTCACGTCCAAGGTTCGTGAGACCGAAATTAAAGCGCGTGAAAAGGCTGAAGAAGTCATTGAGCTGCTTGACTTGCAACACTACCGCGACACCCACGTCGCTGGGCTGCCCTATGGCGTGCGCAAAGTCGTTGAAGTGGCGCGAGCGCTTTGCACTGAACCCAAATTGCTGCTGCTTGATGAACCTTCAAGCGGCTTGAATGTTGAAGAAACTGACGACATGGCGTTCTGGATTTCAGATATTAAAAATGAGCTTGGCATCACGGTGTTGATGGTGGAACATGACATGACATTGGTCAGCAAAGTGTCAGACCGCGTGCTGGCCATGAACCAGGGCGAAGTATTGGCCACCGGCACCCCACGCGAAGTGCAAAGCGACCCCGGGGTGATTGAAGCCTACTTGGGTTCCGTGGATGACGTTTCGTCTTTGCGCAGGAGCACGCCCGCATGAGCAACTTGCCACCTGTAGTCAGCGACACACCGGTGTTGAAATTGCTCAATGTCGAGAGCTCTTACGGCCCCATCAAGGCGATTCGGGGCGTGAGCCTGCAAGTTCGCAGGGGTGAGATCGCGACAGTTCTGGGCTCTAACGGGGCTGGCAAAACGACGATTCTCAAAACCATTTCGGGCATCATCGACCCACGCAAAGGCTCGATTGAATTCAAAGGCGCTGACATCACCGCCAAAGACCCGGCCCACATCGTGCAACAAGGCTTAAGCCATGTGCCCGAGGGGCGCGAAGTTTTTGCCCTGCTCAGCGTGCGAGACAACTTGATGATGGGAGCCTACACACGCTCTGACCGCGACGGTGTTGCCAAAGACATTGAGACCGTGTTTGGCTACTTCCCTATTCTCAAAGAACGGGCTACGCAAGACGCAGGGCTGCTCTCAGGCGGACAGCAGCAAATGCTGT
>JANPCR010000239.1:0-3769 GCA_031431035.1 Rhodoferax sp. | reverse complement strand
GCGCAGCTTGTATGGCGCAGGTCTGTCCGCCGCGCAAAGCAATCATCGCGACAAGGCAAAAATGTATTACAACCGAGTCGTGCAACTGGTAGGCACTTCTGATGTGCGGCCCGAATTCAAGCAAATGCGCGAGTACATGGCAAGCAATTGAAGGCAGGCCTTGGAACGGGCTTCGTGGCTTACTTTGCGGCTGACGCTGTCGCCGCCAGAACGCGGGACGGGCTGAATCGTTAAATCGGTCAGAGCTGCCCGAGTCGTCCACATGCCCTTAAAATCTAGGTTTTGCATTGCCCCGGGGCAGTGCCCAACCCGCCCGCTCAAGCAATGGTTAAAGCCTCCGCCAAATCTGCGACCAACCCTCCTGCCACCTACGAAGCTGCTCAAATTGAGCTTGAACAACTGGTGGCTAAGCTTGAATCGGGCGATTTGGCCCTAGACCAACTGCTGGTGGCTTACCAGCGGGGCGCTGACCTGCTCAAATTTTGTCGCGACAAACTTTCTGCCGTTGAAGATCAAATCAAAGTACTGGACTCGGGGGTTTTGAAGCCATGGACGCCCGAGTGAAAAGCCCGTTTGATCTGCCTGCCTGGAGCCACCACCAATTAGAGCGAGTCGAGAGCGCCTTGCAACAATGGGTGACCGCGGACGCCCCCATCGGCCTGAGTCACGGCGCTCCTGCCGCCATGGTGGACGCCATGCGCTATGCCGTGCTGGACGGTGGCAAGCGCCTGCGCCCCTTGCTGGTTCTGGCCAGTTGCGAAGCCGTCAATGGCAATCAGCACGCCGCCTTGCGCGCCGCCTGCGCGACCGAGTTGATTCACGCCTATTCTTTGGTGCATGACGACTTGCCTTGCATGGACAACGACATCCTGCGCCGTGGCAAACCCACGGTGCACGTCAAATTTGGCGAAGCGCAAGCCCTGCTGGCAGGCGACGCCTTGCAAGCCCTGGCGTTTGAGCTGCTGACCCCGGACGATGTGGCCATTCCCGCTGTTTTGCAGGCCGGTTTGTGCCGCCTTTTGGCGCAAGCCGCAGGCAGCGCGGGCATGGCTGGCGGGCAGGCCATTGACCTGGCCAGCGTGGGCCAGCGCCTGAACCGCATGCAATTGACCGAAATGCACGGCCTTAAAACCGGGGCACTGTTGCAAGGCAGTGTCATGATGGGCGCCTTGTGCGGGTCGCCAATCGCCCAGCAATCCCGTGCCTTGGCGGCGTACGGCGAGGCGCTGGGCCTGGCTTTTCAGGTGGTGGACGACATTTTGGATGTCACCGCCGACACCGCCACACTGGGCAAAACCGCTGGCAAAGACGCCGAGCAAGACAAACCCACCTTTGTCGCCCTGATGGGCCTGGCCCCGTCGCGCCAATTTGCCCAAGATTTGCTTGCCCAATCTCTGGCGGCGTTGGACGCCAGCGGCTTGAGTGACACCCGGGCGTTGCGCGCATTGGCGGACATGGTGGTGAACCGGGCGTCATAAACCGGGCGTCTAGAACCAGCCCCGAGCACTAAAACCTGTGATGTTTGTCTCGTTTTGCCCTGCAAAAGTTGACTTGCCTGCCTAAACCGGCCGTGGCGCAATTTGCAGTTTTGAGTCAAAATAGTGTTTTTCGCTTGGCATATTTGTGTTTTGGCCTCGCCACAATGGCCTAGTCAGCTACTAAAAATATAGCGTACAAAAATTTAAAAATGCCCACATCCGCCTACCCGCTGCTGCAAACCATCAACGACCCCAGCGACATGCGTCGCTTGAACCGCACCCAACTGGCGCAAGTGGCCAGCGAACTGCGGTCTTACTTGCTGGAGTCCGTGGCCAAAACCGGTGGGCATTTGAGCTCCAACCTGGGCACAGTCGAATTAACAGTCGCCCTGCACTATGTTTTCAACACGCCACACGACCGTTTGGTGTGGGATGTGGGTCATCAAACCTACCCGCACAAAATTTTGACCGGGCGGCGCGACCGCATGGCAACGCTTAAGCAATTGGGCGGTTTAAGCGGTTTTCCCCAGCGCGCCGAGAGCGAATTCGACGCCTTTGGCACCGCGCATTCCAGCACCTCAATTTCAGCCGCGTTGGGCATGGCGCTGGCGGCCAAAATCAAAGGTGAAGATCGCCGCGCCGTGGCCATCATTGGCGACGGTGCCATGACCGCGGGCATGGCTTTTGAAGCTCTGAACAACGGTGGCGTGGCCGACTGCAACTTGCTGGTCATCTTGAATGACAACGACATGAGCATCAGCCCGCCCGTGGGCGCGTTGAACCGCTATTTGGCGCAGTTGATGAGTGGGCAGTTTTATGCCAATGCCAAAAACGTCGGCAAAACCGTGCTCAAAGGCGCGCCGCCGCTGTTTGAACTGGCCAAACGCCTTGAAGAGCACGCCAAAGGCATGGTGGTGCCTGCCACCTTGTTCGAGAAATTTGGTTTCAATTACATCGGCCCGATTGATGGGCACGATCTGGATTCGCTCATTCCCACGCTGGAAAACATCAAACACTTGCAAGGCCGCCAGTTTTTGCATGTGGTGACTAAAAAGGGCCAAGGCTACAAACGCGCTGAAGCCGACCCCGTGGGCTACCACGCCCCTGGCAAGTTCGATCCCGCGGTGGGCATGCTCAAGCCCGTGGTGCCGCCCAAAGCCACATTCACCCAAGTGTTTGGCCAGTGGTTGTGCGACATGGCAGCAGTAGACAAGCGCCTGGTCGGCATCACCCCCGCCATGCGCGAAGGCTCAGGCATGGTGGAATTTGAACAGCGCTTTCCAGACCGTTACTTTGACGTTGGTATTGCAGAACAACACGCCGTCACCTTTGCCGCAGGCTTGGCTTGTGAGGGCCTCAAACCCGTGGTGGCCATTTATTCCACGTTTTTGCAGCGCGCCTATGACCAGTTGATTCACGACGTGGCGATTCAAAACCTGCCCGTGGTGTTTGCCCTGGACCGCGCCGGTCTGGTGGGCGCAGATGGGGCCACGCACGCAGGGGCCTACGACATTTCGTTTTTGCGCTGCATTCCCAACATGAGCGTCGCCTGCCCAGCCGACGAGAACGAGTGCCGGGGCCTGCTGTCCAGCGCGTTTGAACAAAATCACCCGGTGTCCGTGCGTTACCCGCGCGGCGCGGGCGCGGGTGCACCCATGCAAGCCGGGCTGGACCCGCTGCCCTTTGCCAAAGGCGAAATTCGCCGCCAAACGGTGGGCAGCCACAAGCGCATTGCCATTTTTGCCTTTGGCACGCTCTTGTACCCTGCATTGGCAGCGGCTGAGAAGCTCAACGCCACCGTGGTCAACATGCGCTGGGCCAAACCGCTTGACCTGGCTTTGCTGCTGCAAGTGGCCGCTGAACATGACACCTTGGTCACGGTAGAGGACGGCGCCGTTATGGGCGGCGCAGGCAGCGCCGTGGCCGAAGCGCTGAACGCCGCGCACCTGATTCGCCCGATCTTGCAACTCGGCCTGCCCGACCAGTTTATTGAGCACGGCGACCCTGGCAAGCTGATGACGATGCTGGGCCTGGATGCAGCGGGCATTTTGGCGTCGATTGAAAAACGCTTTGTGGCCACGCTGGATCACGCAAGGCCTGCGCTCAAAGCGGTGGCTTAGGGCGATGGCTTAAGGCGGTTGCCTCAGTAGGCGAATCAGGCCGCAAGGTCTAAGGCGCCTTTGAGTGCCCCTCAATGCCCCGCAGCGCCTTAAAGCTGCCGAAAAGGCCGGAATTTTGAAGAAAAGAACCTGCAGGTTCTTTTTTTACTTCAAACCCGGAAATTTGCCAAT
>JANPCR010000238.1:0-40012 GCA_031431035.1 Rhodoferax sp. | reverse complement strand
CGGCTATGGGCGCGCTGACAAAACCCAAGTGCAAGAAATGGTCAAACGCCTGCTCAAACTGCCCGGCTTGCCCGGCCCCGACGCCGCCGACGCCCTGGGCTTGGCCATCACCCACGCCCACGCAGGCAAAGCCATGGCCCGATTGGCAGAAGCCAAGGGCATTGGCGGCTTGGGCAACCAGACGCAAAAGGCGGCTTACAAGGCGGGGCGCAGTCGTTAACGAACACACTTAAGCGGCCACTGCACGGCCAGCGGGCGTGGACACGCCGACACTGTTTGTCAAGTTGACTGCGCCTTGGCAGCCTCAGCCAATAACTTGCGCAACCTGGCCTTTAGCGCAGAAGGATCCGTGCGGGTCACCTTGACACTCGGCGTCCCATGCCAATCCGCGCATCGCTGAATCGCACGGGCAACATCGTGCACGGCGCTGTCGTCCAGCTTCACCCCCGCTTGCAAATACAAGGCCTTGACCTCAAACACGCCTTCGCTGCGATGGGCCTTGGCGTCCAGCCGTCCGATCAACTGGCCGCGGTGCAGCAGGGGCAGCACGAAGTAGCCGTAGATGCGTTTGGGCTCAGGCGTGTAGCACTCAATGCGGTAATCAAAACCAAACAGGGTGGCTGCGCGTTCGCGGTCCCACACCAAGGGGTCGAAGGGCGACAGCACGGTGGTGTGGGTGGCTTGCAACTTGTCGGCCAGTAGCTTTTTCAGCAAGCTAGCGTGGTTGGCATGGACGTAGGCTGGGGCTGACCAGCCTTCGACCGTGACCTGCTGCACCCGGCCTTGGTCAAGCAGGGTGTTCAAGTCTGCGTCTTTCAGGCGGGGTTTCAGGCGAAAGTAATCATTCACCCACCGGGCTTGGGTGATGCCCAGCGCTTGAATTGACCGTTCGACAAAATCTGAATGCGCCGTTTGGGCACTGGGCAGCTCCATTTGCGCCACACTGGGTTGAACCCGATGGGCCAGGTCGTAAACCCGCTGAAATTTCTCGCGCCGCGCGACCATCAAATCACCCCGGGCGAAGAGCGCCTCTAGCCAGCGTTTTTCGTCTTTCCAGCCCCACCACCCGCCGCTTTTTCCGTCGGTGCGTTCAAAGTCAGACGACTTGACCGGGCCTTGCGCCTCAATGTGAGCCAGCAAACTGTCCAGGCTGGCACGCTGCTTGGCGTGGCTGGCCTCACCGCCCGCAATATGCCACTTGCGGCGCGTGTGGTGGTTGTGGCTGCGGTGGTGCGCTAAGTGCTGAACGGGTGCAAAACAGGCTTCGTGCGCCCACAGTTCAAACAAGTGCCCGGCGGCCAAGGCATCGTCAAGCCAATGCTGTGGATAGCCACCCAGCCGAGAAAACAAAACCAGATAGGGGCTGCGCGCCACCACGCTGATCGTGTCGATTTGCAGCAGTTGCATGCGCTCGATGCAGCGGCGCAGGCTCAAACGGGTCGCGGCGCGTTCCGGCGAAGTCAGCAAATCCTGCGCGGCCAGCTGCAAGTGGCGGGCTTGCTCCAGGCTCAGGTGAATTGGCACCGCACTGGCCTCAATCGGCAGACAAAAGCCGAGTCAACAAGCCTGCCGTTGAACCGTCCAAGCCCGCCAGATTACCGGCTCTCATTCGGGTTTCAATGTCAGTGGCCAACACCTTGCCAAGCTCCACACCCCATTGGTCAAAACTGTTGATGCCCCAAATAGTCCCGCTGACAAAAACGCGATGCTCTTGCAAGGCAATCAAAGCACCCAATGACGCAGGAGTCAGCTCATCAAGTAGCAAAAACGTGCTGGGCCGGTTGCCGGGAAAATTTCGATGACCGCCAGAATCCGTTTTACCCAGCATCAATGCCTGCGCTTGAGCGACCGCGTTGGCCAACAGCAAATCATGATGCCTTGGCAATTGGTGTTTGGGATTTTTGACGGCCACAAACTCGACCGGAACCACATCAGTGCCTTGGTGCAGCATTTGAAAATAAGCGTGCTGGCCGTTGGTGCCAGGCTCGCCCCACAACACAGGCGACGTGGCAAATGGCAGGGCTGCGCCGTCAACGTCAACCTGCTTGCCATTGCTCTCCATTTCGAGCTGCTGCAAGTAGGCGGGCAGGCGGCGCAGAGCGCTGTGGTAAGGCGCGATCGACCGGCTGGTGAAGCCATGAAAGTTGCGGCACCACACATCGAGCAAAGCCAGCCGAACCGGCAGGTTTTGCTCAAGCGGCGCATTGCGAAAATGCCCGTCCATCGCATGGGCGCCCGCCAAAAAATCTTGAAAACCGCTGGCACCAATGGCAATCGCCAGTGGCAAACCGATGGCCGACCACACTGAATAACGCCCGCCTACCCAATCCCAAAATCCAAATGTGGTGCTGATGCCAAAAGCACTGGCCGCTGCCACATTCGTCGTGAGTGCTGCAAAGTGCCGTGCAATGTCGGTGCCGCCATTGGATTCAAACCAGGCTTTGGCCGACCGCGCGTTGGTCATGGTCTCAATGGTGGTGAAGGTCTTGCTGGCGACCAAAAACAAGGTGTTTTGGGCCTTCACACGATTCAAAACAGCGGCCAGTTCGTGCCCATCAACGTTGGACACGAAGTGAAACCGTTTGCCTAAATGCGCAAACTCGTCCAGCGCCAGCACCGCCATTTGTGGCCCCAAGTCGGAGCCGCCAATGCCAATATTGACAATGTCGGTGATGGCGTCGTCTGCCCGCACCTTTTCGGCGTAGGCCAGCATGGCGTTGAGCGTGGCGTGAACTTTGTTCAGCTCAGGCTGGGCCGCTGTGGCGGCATCTGAAAGCGGACTTCGCAGCAGCCAATGCATCACCGCACGCTGCTCGGTGACGTTGATGGTGTCACCCGAAAACATGGCGTCGCGGTGCTGCTCGATGCCGCATTGGCGTGCCAACTTCAAAAGCAGCGTTTGCGCGGTCTGGTCCCACCGGTTTTTGGACAAATCGGCAAAAACGTGCGGCGCTGACTGGCTCAAGGCTTCAAACCGACCCGAATCTGCGGCAAACGCCTGTCGCACGTCAAAGGCTTGACCTTGGGTTCGAAACAGGGCCTGAAGTTCGCCCCACGCAGGGGCGCGGTCGCAACGCAGGCGGGCCGCTGCAATCGGTGCCGTCATGCTGCCAACATCAAATGCTCAAGCTTTACAGCATCAGCACTGAACGCGCGGATGCCTTCGGCCAACTTCTCGGTGCCCATAGCGTCTTCGTTCAGGGCAAAGCGGAATTGAACTTCATCAAAGTTGACGGCGGGTAAATCCAGATGGTGTGCGGCCGTTGCGTCCAACGCCTGGGCCAAGGGCGCGTCAGTCGCGGCCAAAACAGCCAGCAAGTCCGGGCTGATGGTCAACAAGTCACACCCAGCCAACGCAGTGATTTGGCCTACGTTGCGAAAACTGGCACCCATCACTTCGGTGGCGATCCCGAAATGTTTGTAATGGTTGTAGATATGCTGAACCGACTTCACGCCAGGGTCATTGGCACCCGCGTTGTCAGCCTCTACCCAAGCGGCACCAGCGGACTTTTTGTACCAGTCGTAAATGCGACCGACAAAGGGCGATATGAGCTGCACCTTGGCTTGGCCGCATGCGACAGCCTGGCAAAACGAAAATAGCAGGGTCAAGTTGGTGTGAATGCCGCGCTTTTCTAGCCTTGCAGCGGCCTGTATGCCTTCCCAAGTGGCCGCCACTTTAATCAGCACACGGTCAATGTGTATGCCCTCGGCCTGGTACAGATCCACCATGCGCTCGCCGCGGGTGAAGGTGGCATTCGCGTCGAAGCTCAAACGCGCGTCAATTTCGGTGGACACGCGACCCGGAATAATTTGCAAAATTTCGCAGCCAAAACGCACCAGCAGACGGTCCATGATTTCGTCCAGCGCACGGCCCCGAAACTTGGCCACAGTATCTTTCAGCAAAGGGGCGTAATCGGCCTTTTGCACGGCTTTCAAAATTAACGACGGGTTGGTCGTGGCGTCAGTCGGCTTGAAAATACCAAGCTGTTTGAAGTCACCGGTATCGGCCACCACGGTGGTGAATTGTTTGAGGGCTTCTAATTGGTTCATTCCGCAATTATCTGGGAATGCGGTGCTAAACGCCACTGCCTGAGATACCAAGCAGTTACGAAAATGAGGCTCAAAAATGCATTGCCACCGGGCAATTGCAGTCAGTTTGGGGGTTTGAGGACTACGACAGCTTCACCACCGACACGCCATGCTCGGCCAAAGTCAGCCCAACCTCTGCGCCAAGCGCCACCACTTCGGTCAGGTCAGACGACACCACAAAAATACTGCCCAGCGCTGTCTCGAAGGTGTACTCGTAAAAACTGCCCAGGTAGGCTGATTTGAGCAAACGGGCGTTGACCTGGGGCCTGCCATCTGGGCCCACGCTGCCGCCGTGCGTGCGGCGGTGGATGTGCCAAGCTTCTGGCCGCACTGCCACCTTGACTGCGCCCGCGCCGCTGGCGTGGCGAGATGAAATTTGCAAAGGCCCCAATTGCACTCGCCCCTGCGCATCTGCCACACCGGGGAACAGCATGGCTTCACCCATGAACCCCGCGACAAACTCGCTTTGCGGGCGTTCGTACATGTCTTGCGGCGTACCGCGCTGCGCAATGCCACCGTCGTTCATGACAATAATTTGGTCACTCACAGCCAAGGCCTCGCTTTGGTCGTGCGTGACGTAGGCCACCGTCAGTTTCAGGCGTTGCTGGAGGCTGCGAATTTCTTCGCGCATTTCGCGGCGTAGACGCGCGTCCAAGTTACTCAAGGGTTCATCGAATAGCAGGACGGCCGGCTCTAACACCAGCGCACGTGCGAGCGCCACACGCTGTTGCTGGCCGCCGGACAGCTCGCTTGGCAGGCGATCGTCAAACCCGACCAATCCCACATTTTTAAGCGCGTCGCCAGCCCGCCTGCGAGCGGGGTCTTTGGCAATGCCAGACATCTTGAGCCCGTACATCACGTTCTCCACCACATTCATGTGGGGAAACAGCGCATAGCTTTGGAACATCATGCTCACGTTGCGGTCTGCCGGACCCAGCGTGGTAACGTCTTTTCCATCCATGATGATTTGCCCGCCCGTGGGGGATTCCAGCCCGGCAATCATGCGCAACGTGGTGGTTTTGCCGCAGCCGGAGGGCCCAAGAATCGTGGTCAATGAGCCTTTTTCGATCTCAAAACTGATGCCTTTGACAGCCAGCGCTGCCGAAGAATCAGTACCGTACCGTTTGCTGACATTTTTAAATTCGACGCCGTGGTTCATCTTTTTTACCTCGCATTTTCAAGTCAATGGGCTGCAGACGCACCAATGGGTGCCCCAGCTTTGCGCCGCCCCAGTTTGCGTTCACCCACCAGCAGCTGAATCAAGGCAATGGCCAATGACATCAAGATGATCAGCACCGTGCAATAGGCCAGCGCCACGCCATAGTCGCCATTGCCCACACGGCCAATGATGTAGGTGGTTGCCAATTCGTTCTCTGCCGTCACCAAGAAGATGACCGCGCTGACTGTCGTCATGGCGCGCACAAAACTGTAGACCAAAGCCGCCACCAAGGCGGGTTTGAGCAGGGGCAAGACAACTTTGAAGAGCGTTTGCGACGTGGACGCGCGCAGCATGAGCGAGGCTTCGTCCAATGATTTGTCCAACTGTTTGAAAGCCGCAGTGCCCGCTCGCACACCCACCGGCAGGTTGCGAAACATGAAACACAGCACGATGATGAGGCCAGTGCCTGTCAATTCAACCGGCGGCACGTTGAACGCCAGGATGTAGCTAACTCCCAGCACGGTGCCCGGAATGGCAAACGCCAGCAGGGCGACAAATTCGAACAAAGCACGCCCCCGAAACTCGGTTCGCGCCAGCAAATACGCAATCAGCAGGCCAGCGGCGGCTGTGATGGGCGCAGAAATACCCGCCAGTTTGAGCGTGGTGAACAGCGAGTTCCAGGCGGTGCCCGCCCACACCAAACCAAACTCGCCCCACTCCAGCGAAAACGCAGTTCTAAAGTGATTCAGAGTCAGGGTGTAGTCACGCCCCCAGGTTTGCACAAAACCGCCCGCAAAGGCAAAAACGTAGACCACAACGGTGAACGCGAGCCACGGGTAGACCACGGCGTTCAGGGTGCGGCGCACACCGTCTGGCAGTTGCATGGCGATACCCGCATCGCCCTTGCCGCTGACCGTGGTGTAGTTTTGCTTGCCCAAAAGCCCACGTTGCACGGCGAAAACGGCCAGTGCAAACAGCGTCAAAATCCAGGCCAGCGAGGCGGCACGACCCTGATCGTATTGGGCACCGACGATGGCAAAAAAGATGTCGGTTGACAGCACAGCAAACTGGCCGCCCACCACAATGGGGTTGCCAAAGTCGGCAATACTTTCGATAAACCCGACCAAAAAGGCATTGGCCAAGCCCGGTTTGAGCAAGGGCAGAGTGATGGTGAAAAAGGTCTTTTTGCGGTCTGCACGGAGGGTTTGCGCGGCTTCTTCCAGGCTGGGCGCCACGCCTTGCACCACACCGCGCATGATCATGAACGCAATGGGCGTGAAGGCGAACAATTGCGCGATCCAGACGCCCAATGCACCATAGAACCAGCGAGTCGGTGGAATGTCAAAGGCGTACTCCAAAAACTGGTTCACCAGCCCTGCGCGGCCAAACAACAAAATCAAACCCAAACCCACCACAAAGGGCGGCGTGATGATGGGCAGCAGGGCAATGACGCGCAACGGTGTTTGGATGCGCGGGCCAGCGCTGCGCTCGGCCATCAGCGCCATCATGGTGCCCAAAATGGTGGTTCCGGTGGCCGTCAACAAGGCCAAAAACAGAGTGTTCCAGGCCACGCCACAGCGCACTCCGCCTGCCAGGCAGTTCAGGCCCCACACCCGTTCGTTGCCAATACGGCTGAAAATTGCGGTGAAAGACCAGCGCCCTTCTTCGGTCAAGAAAGCGCCATACAAGGCCTTGGTGACCGGAAACGCGATGAACAGCATCAGCATGACCGAGCAGCCCAGCACGGCAGAAGCGATGAACAAGTCGCCTTTGAAAAAGCCTTTGCGAGCGACACCAAAGGCCGTGATCATCACCAAAGCCACTAGCGCTAAAAAGCCACCGATGCCAATGCCGAACTGGTTGAGTGCCAGCTCGCCAAACTGCGTGTTAAGTAGTTCAAACGACCAGCCCTTGGAGCCGATAGCAAAAGCGCTGACCAAAAGACCGACAAAGCCAACCAGCCCGCCCGCCATGAACCAGTTGCCTTGTGCCTTGCCCGGTGACATGCCCAGCCCGACCGCCGCCATGACCAAGCCAATCAAGCCGACCAGCAACCACTTGCGGCCATGCACCATGGCTTGAACCATGCCGTTGGCCGTCTCGGAGCCACCCATAATCTGTGGCAACACGCTGTACCAGGCAGTGTCTTGGATGGCGTACCAAGGCAGCGCCACATAGGCAAGCAGACCAACGATGAGCCACAGGCGCACGGCCCGATTGGGGTTTTTGTTCATGACGAAAGCACTAAATGCCGTTGAGAGCCGCAGTCAGGCTCGCCAAACGCGGTGGGCGACCGTGGGGGCCACATTCAGCGAGGTAGCGAGTTAACTTCCTTTTCCCACTTGGCGATCAGGCGCCTGCGCTCGGCCGATGCGCCGTACTTGGCGTAGTCATAGTTAATGAACTTGATCTTCTTGAAGTCTGGAATGCGCGCATCGTTCTTGGCGTTCTTGTTGGATGGCAATTGAAACTGCTTGGCGGCGGCGGCCATTTCTTGGGCGGCTGGCGTCAAGGCCCATTCATAGAATTTTTTGGCTGCGTCCAGGTTGCGCGAACCCTTGATGATGCTCATGGAGCCAATTTCGGCCCCCGTGCCATCGGTGGGGGTAATGGTTTCAACCGGGAAGCCATTCAATTTTTCGCCTGGGCCGTCATGCACGAAACTGATTGAGATGGTGGTCTCACCACGGGCGACCGACTTGATGGGGCCGGTACCGCTGCGGGTGTACTGGCTGATGTTTTTGTGCAGCTGCTTCATGTACTCAAACGCCTTGTCTTCGCCCATCAACTGCACCAAGGTGGCCACCATGGTGTACGCGGTACCGCTGGACGCTGGGTTGGCGACCTGAATTTCGCCTTTCAGGTTGGCCGCCAGCAAGTCGTTCCAGGTTTTGGGCACGGCCAGCTTCTTTTTAGCCAACAACTCGGTGTTGTAGCCAAAGCCCAATGGGCCAGAGTAAATGCCCACAGTTTTAAATTTGGACTGATCCGCCTGCGCCTGTGCCCACGGGTACAGCTGCGCGTAGGTGGGCGATTTGTACTCGAGCGTCAGGTTTTGTTCAGCGGCTTGCAGGTGCGGGTCGCCCGTGCCACCAAACCAAATGTCGGTTTTGGGGTTGTCCTTTTCGGCAATCAACTGGGCCAGCGCTTCGCCTGACCCTTTCATGGAAATATTGACCTTGGTCCCCGTGGTTTTGCCGTAAACGGTGCCAATCATGTTGCACCACTCGGCTTGCACTGAGCAGATGATGTTGACTTGGCCTTGCGCCATGGCGCCCAAAGACAAAGTGGCCAGGGCAATCGCTGAAATACAGGTCTTCATGACAACTCCAAACAAGAAACTAAGAAGCGCAATCAAAGTAATTTGATTACACACTCAGTCTACCCAAATCACCCCGTTTGTAAGCCTAGGGATTACGCGGACTGCACCGGGTATTTGTCACTAGGGTTCAGTAATTTTGCGATTTTTATGAAACTAAGTTACATTCAACTTCCATTTGACTTCAGAATTTGGTAACCCTATGAGTTTCGATCTTGTCCTGTTTGGTGGCACCGGCGACCTGGCCTGGCGCAAACTGATGCCCGCTTTGTTTCAGGCTTTTCGCCACGGCACATTGCCTGCGGGCGGTCGCATCATTGGCGTGGGCCGCGAGGCCTTGAGTTCAGAACAGTACTGCGCCCGAATCAAGGCGCGGTTTGACGAGGTTGATTTGGCGAAACGCCCGTCCCAGGAGGAATTCACCCAATTTGCATCGCTGCTGCAATTTTTGCGAATGGATTTGTCCAAGCCCGACGATTACGCCGCGTTGGGTGACCTGCTGAAAGCCCGTCAGGCTGGCACCGTGGTGATGTATGTGGCGACGGCACCAGCGCTGTTCACCACCGTGTGCGAGCAACTGGCGGTGGCGGGTTTGAACCAGCCGCACACGCGTGTCGTGCTGGAAAAACCATTGGGCCATGACCTGGCGTCCAACCGCGCCATCAACCAGACCGTGCGCTCTATATTCAATGAAAAGCAGGTCTTCAGGATCGACCATTACTTAGGCAAACCGGCGGTGCAAAACTTGTTTGCGCTGCGATTTGGAAACGCCTTGTTTGAGCCACTTTGGCGGCGCGAACACATTGCCAACATTCAAATCACCATTGCCGAAGAACTGGGTGTGGAAAAGCGCGGCGCGTTTTATGAAAACACGGGCGCACTGCGCGACATGGTGCAAAACCACGCGCTGCAACTGCTTTGCGCCATTGGCATGGAGCCCCCGATCAACTCGCACGCAGACGCGATTCGAGATGAAAAGCTCAAAGTGCTGCGCTCGCTCAAACCCTGGACCAAAGAGTCGCTGATGCAAGACGCGATTCGCGGCCAGTACGCAGCGGGCACCGTGGGTGGTGTCGCCGTTCCTGGCTACCGTGCCGAAGAGGGCGTGAACCCGCAAAGCAACACCGAAACTTTTGTGGCGCTTCGAACCGAAATTGAAAACTGGCGCTGGGCCGGGGTGCCTTTCTACATTCGCACTGGCAAGCGGCTGGCTGGGCGGGAGGCGCACATTGAAGTGAACTTTCGCCCGACGCCACATGCCATTTACAGCTCGCAACCGGGCATTGGCAACCGATTGGTGATCAACCTGCAGCCCCAGGATGGGCTCGAATTGCACCTGCTGGCACAGGGGCAAGACAACCGTCGCAATTCTCAAACACTGGCTCCGGTACAGCTTGATCTGGATTTTGACAAACGCTTTGGCTCAGGCCGAGTGGGCGCGTACGAGCGCCTGCTATTGGACGTGATTGATGGCCGCTTGAACCTGTTTGTGCGCAGCGACGAACAAGAAGAAGCCTGGCGCTGGGTTGAGCCAATTTTGGAGTATTGGGCGACGGATGCACAAGGTCCGCGCTTGTACAACGCAGGCACCTGGGGGCCAAGTGCCGCCAGCGCCATGATTGCGCGGGACGGGTACTGCTGGGCGGAGGAAAGCTGATGCTTGATCGCTTGCGCGCCTCGCTCGCCTCCCTGGCCCCTGCCGAGCAGCGGGTGGGGCGTCTGGTATTGAACGATCCCCGCGCTTTCACGCAGTCGCCCGTGAGCGAGCTGGCGGATCGCGCCCATGTCAGCAAACCCACGGTCGTGCGATTTTGCCGCAGCATGGGTTACGACGGTCTGACCGACTTCAAACGCAAGCTGGCCGGCAGCGTGAGCGAAGGCGTGCCTTTTATTCACCGCAGTGTGGACGTGGACGACAAGACCAGCGGCATCATGGTCAAGGTGATTGACAACACCGTGGCAGCATTTTTGAAGTACCGCAATGACGCAATCACCAGCGCCATCGAAAAGGCGGCCTTGGCCTTGGTCAACACCTACAAGCTGGGCAAGCGCATCGAATTTTTTGGCGTGGGCAACTCGGGCGTGGTCGCCCAGGATGCGCAGCACAAGTTCTTCCGCCTGGGCATCAACACCATTGCCTACAGCGACGGCCACATGCAAGTGATGAGTGCATCTATCCTGGGGCCAGGCGACTGCGTGGTCTTGATCTCGAATTCTGGGCGCACCCGCGACCTGATGGACGCCTGCGACATTGCCCGCAAAAACGGAGCCACCACGATCACGATCACCGCCAGCGGCTCGCCCTTGGCCATGGCCAGCCACATTCACTTGGCGGCAGATCACCCCGAGGGGTTTGATCGCTACAGCCCCATGGTCTCAAGGCTGCTGCATTTGTTGATCATCGACATTTTGACCACCTGCGTCGCCTTGCGAATTGGCAGCGACACGATCCAGCCGCTGCTGCGCGAGATGAAAACCAATCTGCGCAGCAAGCGGTACGCCTGAGGGTTTTTGGGTTCAATTGCATGGGTGCAAAGATGGCGCGGAAGGCCAACAGAGCCAGCAAAGCGGCGTCACAATTTTGCTACTTTAATAATAGCAAACTATGTATATAGTACGAGAGCTAGAGGCCTATTTTATTCATATTTTGGCCATTTTTGGAGGCTTTAGGAAAAAAAGAACCTGCAGGTTCTTTTTTTGCATTTGAGGCCATTTTTACCCCCTGGCCGCTAAAAGCTAAGAATTCGACACACCACTTGCGACATGCCCAGACGGCACGTGCAACGCGGCGGATTCAATGTGACCCGTCTGGTCATCAAAGAAAAAATCTGGTTCGAACTCGCGTAAAAACTCGCCCTTGGACAGGCCGCCCAGAAACATGGCTTCATCGACCTCAATGTTCCAGCTCATCAGCGTGCGAATGGCGCGGTCATGCGCGGGGGCGCTGCGTGCTGTGACCAGCGCGGTGCGAATTCGCATGGTGGGGTGCGCTGCTTGTTGCAGGCTGTGCAGAGCCGCCAGCAAGGGCTTGAAAGGGCCGTCTGGCAAGGGTTTGCTGGCGCGACGCTTTTCGTGGCTTTGAAAGGCTTGCAAGCCGCCTTTTTGGTAAATCTGCTCGGCCTCGTCTGAAAACAGCACGGCATCGCCGTCAAAGGCAATTCGCACTTCGTTCGGGTAAGAGTCGCCCGCCTTCACCGACCCCGTGTGCACGGTGGCCGCGGCAAAACCAGCGTTCAACGCGGCCCGCACGTCGCCCGGATTGGCAGACAAAAACAGGTTCGCCTGCAAAGGCTTGAGGTACTTGTAGGGCACCCGCCCTTTGGTGAAAACGCCGCGTTCGATTTTGAGCTTGCTGGCTTGGGCCGAGTTGAAAACCCGCAGCCCAGACACCGGGTCATTGCGCGACAAAATCACCACTTCAACACGCTTTTCATCGCCGTTGAATGCCAACAATTTTTTGACTAGGGAGTGAGCCACCCCCGGCTTGGCAGGCTGTTCAAGCCGCTCCAGCTGCAAGTTCATGTAGGCGCGGTCATCGCCTTGTTCGAACACCTTGTTCTCTTCCTCAAAGTCAAACAAGGCCCGCGACGCGATGGCGACGACCAGTTGTTTGTCCAGGTTCATCGCCATATTTTTACTTGACCAATTGGTTCAACTGAATGATTGGCATTAAAACTGCCAAAACGATCAACATCACGACGACACCCATGGCGACAATTAACAACGGCTCGGCAATGGTGGCCAGCTGCATAGAGCGGCGCTGCACCTCCAGGCTTAGCTGCTTGGCGGCGCGCGCCAGCATCACTGGCAATTGGCCCGTTTGCTCACCCAAGCGGGCGAACATGCTCAACAACGCCGGAAAACGCTTCTTTTGCGACAACGCAGACGCCAGGGGTGCGCCCTCGCGCACCAGCACCACAATTTGCGCCGCATCGGCTTGCATCGCCTTGTTGGACAAAGTTTCAGCCGCGGCCTGCAAGGCTTTGAGAATCGGCACACCGGCGTTGGCCAGCATGGCCAGGGTACTGGCAAACCGCGCTGCGTTGTACCCCGCACTCAGTCGCCCCAAGACGGGCAGCGTTAGCCAAAACGCATCGAATCTTTCGCGCACCTGGGTGTTGGTCAACGCCAGCCGCGACACAACGGTTGCGGTCACCACGGCCAGCAAAACCAGCCAACCGTAGTCGCGGACAAAGTTGCCCAGCGCCAGCATGATGACGGTCAAAATTGGCAGGGCCCGTTTGCTGCCAGCGAACACGTTGGCCACTTGGGGCACCACGTAGCCCAGCAAAAACATGACAATGACGATGGCCACCAAGGTCACGATGGCGGGGTACAGCGCGGCGCCGATCAACTTGCCTTTCAGCGCCTGCTGTTCCTCCAGGTCGTCAGCCAAGCGCTCCAAAACTAGCCCCAGGTTGCCGCTTTGCTCGCCCGCGCCAATGACCGCCACGTAAATGGCTGAAAACTCCCGTGGGTGCTGCGACAACGCTTTGGCAAAGGTAGAACCACCGTTGACTTCAGCCCGCAGTGTGGCCACCAAGTTGCGCTGCGCTATGTCCTCGGCTTCGTCACTGAGCGAGGTTAGGGCTCGCTCCAACGGCAGGCCAGAGGACACCAGCCCGGCGATTTGCCGTGTCCAGATGGCCAAAGCCGTGGTGTTGAATGCCCGTTTGGCAAAGAGCGTACGATTCAGCCCGATATTGCCGTTGCTGCCACTTACACCGTTCGATGCGCTCCCGCCTGCCGTTCGCGAGTCGCCGCCTGCGCCACTGCCTGCCCCAACAGCGTCCACCAGCACGGGCACCAAGGCCTGCGCCCGCAACTGGCCCCTGGCTGCGCGGGCCGAGTCGGCCTGCATCACGCCTTTGCGGGTCTGTCCGTCGGCGGTTAGCGCTTCAAATGAATAGGCGGGCATCGCAGTGCTGATCAGTCGCGGGTGACGCGAACCAGCTCTTCGCGCGAGGTAATGCCCAGTTGCACCAGCCGCTCACCGTCGTCGCGCATCAGGTGCATGCCACTGGCAATAGCCGATACACGGATGTCCGCTTCAGCAGCCTTTTCATGAATCTGCGCGCGAATGGCGTCATTAGTGACCAACAGCTCAAACACACCCGTGCGGCCCTGGTAGCCGGTTTGGCCACATTGGGCACAGCCTGCGCCATGGCAACTGGCGCACAACTTGCGCACCAAACGCTGCGCCAATACCCCGAGCAATGACGAACTTAGCAAAAACGGCTCAATGCCCATGTCCGTCAGGCGTGTGATGGCACTGGCGGCGTCGTTGGTGTGCAGTGTGGCCAGCACCAAGTGGCCCGTCAGCGACGCCTGAATGGCGATTTGCGCCGTCTCAAAATCACGGATTTCCCCGATCATGATGATGTCGGGGTCTTGCCGCAAAATGGCGCGCAAAGCTTTGGCAAAAGTCAGGTCGATCTTGGCGTTGACCTGGGTTTGCCCGATGCCGGACAGCTCGTATTCAATCGGGTCCTCCACCGTCATGATGTTGGTGCTGGCGGCGTCCAGGCGACTCAAGGCCGCGTAAAGCGTGGTGGTTTTGCCAGAACCCGTGGGGCCGGTCACCAAAATAATGCCATGCGGCTGGGCGATCAGCTTTTGCAACTGCGTCAGCACCTCGCCTTGCATGCCCACGGCTTCCAAATTCAGCTTGCTTTCAGACTTGTCCAAAAGGCGCAGCACCGCGCGTTCGCCATGCGCACTGGGCAGCGTACTCACGCGCACGTCAACCGCGCGGGTGCCAATGCGCAGGCTGATGCGCCCGTCTTGCGGCATGCGTTTTTCAGAGATATCCAGCTCGGCCATGATTTTCAGGCGCGAAATCAGCGCGGCGTGGAGCGCCCGGTTGGGCTTGACCACCTCACGCAGCGTGCCGTCCACCCTGAACCGCACGCTGGAATGCCGCTCGTAGGGCTCGATGTGAATGTCACTGGCACCGTCGCGTGCAGCCTGCGTTAACAGGGCATTGAGCATGCGGATGATGGGGGCGTCGTCCGCCGTTTCCAGTAGGTCTTCAATGGCAGGCAAGTCCTGCATCATGCGAGTCAGGTCGGCATCGCTTTCGACTTCGCTGACCACTGTGGCGGCGCTTGACTCGCCCTGAGCGTAGGCAGCACTGATGCGCTGAACCAGGCTGTCAGCCGCATGCACCTCGACATGGTTGGGCGCAAACTTGCGACCCACTTCGCTGATGCCCGATGGCGCAGACTGGGCATGCAAACACAGCGTCAGCTCGCCGCCCTCTTCCTCCAGCAAAAGCTGGTGGGTTCGCGCAAACGCGTAAGGCAATGGGTAGCGTGTGGTCATTTCTGCGCGGTCATTTTTGCTGCGTGCTTACTTCTGAATTGCGGGCGCGGTACCCGGCGGGCGGGGCTTCAGCTCAGGCATCACCGGCGCCTCATTCACAGGCACCATCACACTGGGCTCGGGTTGCGCCGCCTGCTGCGTGCTGCGCATCAGGTCATAGCGATCCACCGACAACGAATCGCTGGCGCTGGCGTCGCGCACCACCACGGGCCGCAAAAAAACCATGAGATTGGTTTTCTTGCGGCTGCGCGATTCCGCTTTGAACAAATTGCCAAAAATCGGAATGTCACCGAGGCCGGGCACCTTTTCCTGGTTGCCTGAGTATTCGTCAGACAGCAAACCACCCAAAACCACAATCGAGCCATCCGCCACCAGCACATTGGTGTCGATTGAACGCTTGTTGGTGGTTGGCCCATTGGCTGAGTTGACGGTGGACGCCTGCACAGTTGAAACCTCTTGCGAAATCGTCAGTCGCACCGTGCCGTTTTCGCTGATTTGCGGCTTGACCTTGAGCGTCAGACCGACGTCTTTTCGCTCGATGGTTTGAAACGGGTTGACCGTGTTGGCACTGCCGCCCGCATTGGTGAACTGGCCAGTGACAAAGGGCACGTTTTGCCCGATCACAATTTTGGCTTCTTCGTTGTCAAGCGTCAGCAAATTGGGCGTCGACAAAATGTTGCCGTCGCCATTTGCCTGCAAATAGCGGGCCAAAAACCCCAGCACGTAAATGCCGTTGCCGCCTGCACCCGTGGTTTTGCTGGCAACGCCAATGTTCAGGCCAGCGCTGGGTGCTACCGTGCCGCCACCTGCTGCCAAGGAGATGATGTTGGCCCCACCAATTCGAAAATTGGTGCCCAAAAGTCCAATGTTCCCGTCACCATTTTGGCCCAGCGGGCCTTGCCACTGAATGCCAAATTCGGCCGCTTTGTCGGCATTGACCTCTGCAATCAAACTTTCAACAAACACTTGAGCGCGGCGCACATCCAGCCGGTCAATCACAGCGCGAATCTGGCGGTACTGGGGTTCGCTGGCGGTGATGATGAGTGAATTGGTCGATGGGTCGGCTTGAATTTGCCCCCCGGTGGACGGTTGCGCCGACTGCGCCAAGGCCTGGTTGGCGGCATTGGCCACGCCTGCCAGTGTCGGCGCGGCAGCGGTGGTGGCGCGGGTGGCTTCGCCACTGAGGGCGGCGCGCAAGGTCACCGCCAGTTTGGTGGCTTCGGCGTTCTTCAGGTATACCACATAAATATTGCCAGCGGCTCCGTTGGCAGCGGTGTCGGTGGGGCGGTCCAGCTTTTCAACCAGGGACTTGACCAAGGCCACGCGGGCTGGGTTGGCCGCCCGCAAAATCAAGGAATTGGAACGCGGCTCGGCCACCAAGGTGGTTTTGAATGAGCTGTCCGCCGCCTGGCCGGGCACCGCGCCCGCACCACCTGATGGCGCATCAATCAGCCGCAACACCAGAGGCGCCAAGTCAGAGGCAATGGCGAATTTCAGCGGCAAAATTTCCACGTCGGTCGCGTTAGAGACGTCCATTGCGGCGATGATGCGGCCCAAGCGGCGCAAATTGTCCGCGTAGTCGGTTATGACCAGCGAGTTGTTGCCGGGGTTGACGTTGATGGTGTTGTTGGGGCTGATCAAAGGCCGAAGCACCGCCACCAGGTTGTTGGCAGACTCGTAATTCAGCTTGAAGATTTGCGTAATGATCTGGTTGCCCACTGCGGTGGTAGTGGCCGCACCGACCGTGACCGTGGCACTTTGCAGTTTGGCGTCAGCCTCGGGCACCACTTTGTCCAACCCACCCGACTCGACCACCGTGAAGCCTTGCATGCGCAAGGTGGTCAAAAACTGGTTGTAGGCCACGGCGGGGGCCACGGCGCGCTCGGTGGTCAGCGTCATGATGCCTTTGACGCGGGGGTCCACCACCACATTGCGCCCGGTGATCGTGGCCATGGTTCGCGCCACGGATTCAATGTCTGCGGCAACAAAATTCAGGGTGATGGGCTCACCTCGGCGAACCGGGCCAACTTGCGTTTGAGGCAAGGCCTGCGTGGCCCCCTGCGGTTGGACAGGCGGCTGAAATTGCGCCTGGATCTGGTTTTGCACCTGGCTTTGCAAATTTGGGAGATTCACCGGCGGCGCTGGCAGCGGGTTCATGGGCAGCACCTGCTGCGCCGATGCGGAGGCACTTAACAGCGTCGCCGCCAGGGCCAAGACCAGGCCAGCTCGCGCCGAAGGGAAACGTAAAAAATTCATGCAGAGTTTCATGCGGATTTAGCCCACTTTGATGATGGCTCGCGCGCCATCGCGCCGCCCAATGATGTTCAACAGATTCGACAAAGCGTCCAATCGATCCGGTGCGGCGCTAGCCAGGCCATCAAAACGCAGGCGCCCACCCACCCATTGACCGGATCCACTCAATTGAAGACTTCCTTGCAGCGTTTCAAGCTGAAGCTGGTTCACCGCGCCGCCCGACAAGATTACCCGGTAGCTGCCCATGGGTTTGAGCGTGGACAGGCGCGACGCCATGTCTTGCGCGTCCACTTGCAGCCTTCCGGCCATCGTCAACCTGCCCGCCTGCCATTCTAATGACAGCGCCTGCGCAGAAATAGCCAGCGTTCCTTGTGCCCGAATGGTGTTCCACGGTGTGCCCAACCCCACCAAAAGCCCCGCTGGCCAGGTGCTTTGGTGGTCCGTGATGACAACCCGCGCACCCCCAAAATTGGGCCGGATTTTCAGATTCAGCGGCTGGGCCATGCAACAGGCGCTGGTAGCGTCCACCGACAATCCCGACAGGCCGGGACGCAGACGCCATTCAAGGCGGCCCGGCAAAGCCACACTGCCCACGCTGTTGTCACCCCCCGCCAAAACCAGCTGGGCCGAGCCGGTCCACACCGTGCCACGCGCCAGCGACATCACCACGTGCCCCTGGCTGGCTTGGTTGACGGCACTTGCCAACCACTGCGCAGGCGCAAACAGCACGGCGGCCAGCAGACCGCCGAGCACTGCGCCACTGGCAGCCCAAGCCCACAGTCTGCCCAAACCCGTGGGCTGTTTTGTCAAAGGAGACCTAGGCATGGTGAATTGAAACGAAAGAGGGCCAAGCAGCAATCAGCGCTCGGGCAGGCTCAGCACCACAGCGCCGTCCCAATTGACACCCGTTGAAACCACTGGCGTTGATTGGGCCAATGCGACCGCTTTGACCAAACGCACTTCAACCGGCAGGGCGCGGGCGTTGATGCGAGCCTGCAAAAGCCACTGCGCCAACGCGTCTGCTGGCGCGGCCTTCAGCGTCACCGTGACCCGGTTGCCCGCCATTGACATTTGGGCACTCGCCCCGAGCGATTGCTTCAGCCCAGCTTCCAGCGTGCGTTTGGCGTCATCCAGAGAGATTTTGGGCAAGGCAGCCATGGAAGCGGCCTGCGCCTTCATGGTTTGCATCTCTTGCATTTGCGCATCCAAGCGGGTGTGTTGCTCTGCAGCTTGCCGCAAAGTCGCCAAGGCAGGGGCCAAAGCCAGCCACCACAGCAGCGCTCCTGCCACGAGCACGATGGCGACCACGGTCAGGCGACGCTCCCGAAGGCCCAGGGCGTCCCAACGAGACCTCAATTGAAGGCGGTCCAGCAGACCACTCTGGGCGACGCCTTGCGACTGCTTGAGGCTGCGGGTGCGAATGGAAGGCAGCGCGCTCATGGATTGTTCTGAGATTTAAGAACCAGCACGTCAGCGTCAAAGCTGGCACCCAGCCCCTGGCGCTTAAGGAGCTCAGTCACCTGGGTTGCCTGGGTGCCCGACAAGCCAAGCCCTTTGACCCGCAATTCTTGCGCCGCGTAGTCAACCCCAGTGGGAACCAAGCCCAGCTCCAGCGAGCCAAGCGCCGCCAACAGTTTGTCAAAATCACCTGGTGACGCGGTGCCTGCGCCTTGCCTCAAGAGCGCCAGCTCGCGCACCATTTGCACAGGCGCATCGACCACGACCTTGACCCCAGGAAAGGTGGTGGTGAGCACATCCCGGATGGCCAAGCGCTTGGATTCCAGACTTTGGCGCTCTGCCCAGGCCCATGCGTTCAGCCCGAACACATTGGCCAGCACCAGCGCCCCGGCACCCCATCGCGCTGCCCGCCAGCGTGGGGCTTGCGCCAGGGACTTCCAAAAACTGCTGACCCGCTTCCAGGATCGGCTGCGGCTGTTGTTTTGCAGGTCGAATTGAGCCAAGTCCCAGGCGGATTGGCTGGCGTTCAGCCAACGCTGTGCGGACTGTTGCAGGTTGACCCGTCGATTGAACAGGCCTTCTGCCAAAGCAGCGACGGCAGGTTCGGCCAGAATGTCCGCAGACTCGGGCCACTGGGCCAAAGCCACAGTGCTGGCCGACAAGGGCAGCACCACCAATGCGGACGATTCGCCGACTGCTTCAGCGGATTGAGCGGCAGTGGTGAGTGCGCTGGCGTACACCAAATGCGCCCGATCTGGGGTGCCCAACACGTGCAACGTGCGCTCGGACTGCAAGGCATCGTCCGCCCGGCCAGCCTCCAACAAATCGTCTACCGAAAGCTCGGGCACGATGCGGCTTGCGGCATGTCCTGTGGCCTCAAGCGCTTGCAACCAGGCAGTCAACCAAGCGCGGTCGCAGGCGGCAACCCACACGGGCACGCCATCACGGGCGCCGGGTGCCAAGGCAAAGTGCAGCTGGCTCGGCTCGTCCAGAAGTTGCTCTTCAAGCAGCCCTTCAAGCGCTGCCCGCAAGCGCGGTGCCTGCCCTTCAGACAGAAAATTTTTCCCCAGCAAGCCGCGTGGCAATTGAACCTGATGCCAAGACAGGGCCTGCACGGGCAGCACCAGCACCACTTCAGCATTGGCAGGCTGAGGCATCAAAGCCAACGCCGCCCGGGACTGGCTGGTCACGCTGCGCCCATCAGCCGACACCAGGTAGTCGAGCTGGATGTTCGCCTGGGGTGGCTCTAAGGGAAGGGTGATGATGAGTTGAGTCATGGTCAAAACGGCTAGGGCGATTGTAGAGAGGCGGCCACCCCGTGTTTAGCGCCTTGTCCCGCTGCTTTCGGGGCTATCGTTTTGCTCGGCAACCCGTTCGCGCCACAGGGTCTTCACGTCGCTACTGTGCCGCTGCACCAATGAACGCTCCAAAACCACGGCTTGGTCCAGGCGCAGACGGCCTCGCACCTCAAAAAATAAAGTGGCCACATCATGTTGCGTGTCCAAAATCTCTTCCGCCCGCGAGCCAACCATCTTTTTGGCATCGGCTAGGGTGCGCAACTGCGACGCACTTCGGGCAGTGACAAATTGGCGCGCACCGGCCATGTCCAGGGTTTCAACGGTGGCGCAAATGACTTCTGCCGAGGCGGTATTCAGGTTAATTTTGGTGCGCGAGGGCAAAATCGTGACAAAAGGTGTCAGCAAGCTCACACTTTGAGGCGATAAGCCCAGCCACACCAGTTGCTCGACCCGCTGCGGCACCAGCGGAGCCTGGCTGCCGGAGCGGTTGTCGGCACTCACATCCATCGCGAAACGCAGGTTTTCTGCCAAACGGGCCAGTTCCGATTCGGGCAGCCCCAAAAGATCGAACAATTTGGCAAATTGGCGCATCACCGGCTCAAAAGGTTTGCCGCCTTCGATCAGGTTCATCACGTTCAGGCGCGACTGGGCGTCAATGATCTGCCCTGACATGAAGGCCTGTTGCACATCGTCTGCCGATTCGGTGACATTGCTGTCGGCTGCAAAAAAAGTGGCCAAACGGGCTTCTTCCAGCGGCACGGCCCATGGCTCTGCCAAATGGTCTGGGCCACCGTTGCGGCCATCTTCACGCAAGATCAAGCGCGCCCAGTCCAGAGCGCCCACCAGAATCCAGGCCGACTGAACCCGTGCCCGCTGCGCGGCTTCGACCTCCAAGCTGCGCCATTGCTGCCAAAGCGCCGCCGCCGCCAGTGACGCCACCAGCGTCACCGTCAACATCGCCATCAAAATCGCCGCCCCGCGCTGACGCACCGCCCCAAGCCTTACCGACGCGCGGCAAGTGCGGGCTGCCGGTGGGGCAGCGGCCACACGCAGCGGGCAACAGAGCGGGCAAATGTTTTTCCGACGGGCCGCCCCTAGGAAAAATGCACCCCCTCGGGGGGCAGCGCAGCACACGCAGTGGAAAGCGTGGGGGCATACGTTTCCCCGACGGGCCGCCCAAAGGAAAAATGCGCCCCCTCGGGGGGCAGCGGCCACACGCAGTGGGCAAGCGTGGGGGTTCACTATTTCCCGCCCCCCACACTCGGCCGAACCCAATCTTTGACCAAGGTGCCGCTAATGGCTTGTCCCGCCGGCAGGGTCAACACCAAACGCACGCCATCCGGAATCGGCGCAATGACCTGATTGACGCTATTCGCCGCATTGGCCACGGCATTGGCGACATTCGTGGCCAGCACGGCAGCCGGGCCAGAACTGAAAGTGCCAGAGGGTGCGCCAGCGGCAGGTGTCGCGTTTCCGCTGCTTGAAAGCGGGTTGGTCCACGCGTCACCGCGGTAAAAAAACACCTGCCAATCGCTCAGGGCCGCAATTTGCACTTCGCGCGCTTTCAAATCATCGCCTGGGTTTTGCGCCCATTGACCAGCCGCTGCCCACGCAAGCTCGACCTCGCCACGGGTGCGCAAGGCGGGTGACTGCCAGCGCAGCCATTGGCCGCCTCCCGAACTTCCCGAATTTCCCACACTTCCGGCACCACCCACGTCGCGTCGCGTCCAGGCCACCACCAACATGGCTTCGTCCGCCACCGCTGTAGCAGTGCGAGTTGCGGAGTTGATTGACGCATTCGCCCCCAATGTCGGTGCGCTGCGTCGCGTCATGCGCAGCGCACGGCCATCCCATTCCAGTGGCTCCATTTGAGGCAACTGCAGCACGGCATCCAGGTCAGTACTCCATTGGTTCAGGCCCGCTTGCAAGGTCAGCACTTGGTCAGCGCGAGTTTGCAACTGCGCCTGGGCCTGGATCATGCCGTCTAGGCCGCGCCAGCTCAGAACAGCCATCACAGCCATCACGCTAATGGCGACCAGCACCTCAATCAGGGTGAACCCTTGGCTGTGGTCAAGTCGCGGGACTGGCTTAGGGCTTGAGCGCATCAGAATCGCCCCAACACAGTGGAAAGCTTCAAAATGGGCACTTCGGCATCGACAACTTGGGCATCCACCCGCCGAAAATTGGGGTTGGGTGTGGGGCGAACCGTTAACACCACGGCCAAAGCTCGACCTGCCTGGTCACAAGGCACACGGGTGTCGCCCACGCCGGGCATTTGTTTGGACAATCTCACTTTGGCCAGCTCGTTTTCGGCGCACAAATGGGCCAAAAGCAGATCGGACTGGCGTTCTGCATTGCGCGTGAGCGCTGAGGTGGCCTGAACACCCGCTCCCAGTGCAATCGCGACAATGCCCAAGGCGACCAGCACTTCAACCAGAGTGAAGCCAGCTAGTCGCCCTGTTCGCCCCTGTCGGCCTGCTCGACTTGGTTGCCGATGTTGCCAATTTCGGGCATGTTGCCACCGTGCGCCAAGTCGGCTCACGGTGCGCCCGCCGCTTGCACTGTGAACGGCCTGACGCCATCCGTTGTCACGGTCAATGAACGCCCATTTTGACTTTTTGACATCAACCGAACCGACTGCGGCGCGATGATTGGCTCAGGCCCCAAAACGATCAACCCCGGCTGCGCCACGGTCACGTCCGCTGAGAGCCAACCCTGCGGGATTGACCCCGCTGGCAAGCCATCAAAAGCAAACCCCGTGTCGGTGCTGCGCCAATAAACCGGAACGCCTGTGGCCATGGACCGCGCCCGAGCCGATTCCAACAAAGCCGCCAGCCGAACGACTTCGCGCTCCAACTGCGTCTGCGCCGGGTCTCGCAAAGCGAAAGTAACTCCCGCCGACGCAATTGCAATGATGGCCACCACCAGCAGCAGCTCCAGCAGCGTGAAACCCAATTGTGTAAACCGCCGAGAGCCCTTGAGATTCACACCGCCCCCACATCGAAGTCGGCCAGAGGTGCAATTTTTCGACGGGCCGCCCCGAGAAAAATTAGCACCCCCGGGGGGCAGCGACCCGCGAAGCGGCGGAGCGTGGGGGCTCAATTCCAATTTCAGTTCCAGGAGCCCACATCCGCATTCTTCCCCTCGCCGCCCGCCTGCCCGTCTGCGCCAAATGACAGCACGTCAATTTCGCCTTTGACACCCGGGTTCAGGTACAAATAGCTGCGGCCCCAGGGATCGTTAGGCAGTTTTTCTAGCAGCGGCTTCCAGCTCACGGGCGCGGGGCCGCTGGTGGGTTTGGTGATCAACGCCTGCAAACCCTGTTCGGCCGTGGGAAAGCGCTGGTTGTCCAACTTGTAAAGCTTCAAGGCCTGCATCAGGTTGTTGATGTCGGTTTTGGCAGCGGTTGAGCGGGCGTCATCGGCGCGGTCCAGCACGTTGGGCACGATCAAAGCGGCCAAAATGCCGATGATGACCAGCACGACCATCAGCTCGATCAGGGTGAATCCTCGGGCAACGCCCCGGCGGGCCGCCTTGGCAATTCCGGTGGCGGCGCGTCGAATGGGGCCGATTGGGCGGGGTTGAATGGTGATGAACATAGAGGTGGTTGACTTCGCCGTCGCAATGAAGTTCGGGCGAAACTGAAACAAAATGACTTGAATCATAATCGCCGCATGATTTTGAATCAGCAAAGCCTGTGGGCACCCCGTTTGGCAGCCTTGTTGTTGGCTGGCCTGGCGGCGGGCAGCGCGGTTTATTGGGGTTTGAAGTGGTCCAACCGGGCCGATGGCGGCACCCCAGCCGCCTTGCCCGTGGCCGACGCGCCCCCCACTGACCCGATTGCCCTGGCCCGCGCGTTGGGCGGTGGCAAGCCCAATCTTCAGCCCGTTTTGGCGGCACCCGTGGTCAATGCGGCCAGCCGCATGACGCTGGTGGGCGTGGTGTCAACCGCACGGCAAAGTGGCACGGCCCTGATTTCTCTGGATGGCAAAACCGCCCGGCCTTACCGCGTGGGGGCCAAGATTGACGACGGTTTATTTTTAAAGTCCGTCACAGCGCGCCGGGCTGACTTTGCCAGCACGGCAGACGGTCCGGTTAACGCTTCAATCGAACTTCCGATACTATTAAAAAGATAGCAAACTATCTATATTAATCGAGAGCTAGAGGCCTATTTTATTCATATTTTGGCATTTTCAGGCCGTAAAATCAAAAAAGAACCTGCAGGTTCTTTTTTGTCTAAAACGGCTCAAAAACAGGTCAAAACAGGCCGCCACCAGCGCCGAGCCGCATCCAGACCCTGGCTGGCGACTTTGAAGCAATTTCACGCAAGCCCGCCTATTCGCAGCCCCGCCCATTCACTGCTGCAAAAACATGCGGTAAACCGGGTTGTCGGTTTCTTCCACATACGGGTAGCCCAGGGTTTCCAAAAAATTGGCAAACGCCGCCGTGTCGCTGGCGGGCACCTGCAAACCGACCAATATGCGACCGTAATCCGCGCCCTGGTTGCGGTAATGAAACAGGCTGATGTTCCATCCAGGTCGCATCAGGCTTAAAAACTTCATCAAAGCACCGGGCCGCTCCGGAAAGACAAAACGCATCAACCGCTCGTTTTGCGCCAACTGCGTGTGGCCGCCCACCATGTGGCGAATGTGCTCTTTGGCCAGTTCGTCATGGGTTAAATCGAGCGTTTCAAAGCCGTGCTTGCAAAAATTGGCGGCAATTTTGGTGGACTCGCCCTTGCCATGCGTGGTCAGACCCACAAACACGTGGGCGCGTTTGGCGTCGCTGATGCGGTAGTTGAATTCAGTCACGTTACGCGACGCTTTGGTTGCAGCTTTGCCCGCCCCAAATGTTGGCAAATCGCCAATCAGCTCGCAAAACCGCCTAAAGCTGCCGCGCTCTTCAGGAATGGCGACGGCAAACAGCGCCTCGCGCTCTTCGCCCACTTCGGCGCGTTCTGCCACAAAGCGCAAGCGGTCAAAGTTCATGTTGGCACCGCACAAAATGGCGGCATAGGTCGCCCCTTTGACTTTGTGGGTGTCTACGTACTGCTTGATGGCGGCCACGGCCATAGCGCCCGAGGGCTCCACAATGCTGCGAGTGTCGACAAACACGTCTTTGATGGCAGCGCAAACAGCGTCGGTGTCTACCGTCACGTAGTCGTCTACCAGCTTGCGGGCAATGCGAAACGTCTCCTCGCCCACCAGTTTGACTGCGGTGCCGTCGGCAAACAGCCCTACGTCGGGCAGCGTCACCCGTTTTTTCGCAGCGACTGACTGCATCATCGCGTCAGAATCGGTCATTTGCACGCCAATCACCTTGATTTCAGGCCGCACAGATTTGATGTAATTGGCCACGCCCGATATCAGCCCGCCCCCGCCAATGGCGACAAACACCGCGTCCAGCCGCCCCTGGTGTTGGCGCAAAATTTCCATGGCAATGGTGCCTTGGCCCGCGATCACGTCAGGGTCGTCAAACGGGTGAACAAAGGTCAATTGCTGCTGTTTTTGCAGCATCAGGGCGTGCGCGTAGGCGTCTGAATAGCTGTCACCAAACAAAACCGTCTCGCCACCCAGGGCCTGCACGGCGTCCACCTTGATCTGAGGCGTGGTGGACGGCATGACGATGACGGCGCGGGTTTTGAGCTTTTGCGCAGACAGCGCCACACCCTGGGCGTGGTTGCCGGCCGATGCGCAAATCACGCCTTTGGCCAACTGCGCTGGCGTCAAATGCGCCATCTTGTTGTAGGCACCGCGCAATTTGAAAGTGCGCACCGACTGCTGGTCTTCGCGCTTGAGCAAAACCGTGTTGTGCAGGCGCTTGCTCAGGGCCAAGGCGGGCTGCAAAGCAGACTCAATGGCCACGTCGTAAACGCGGGCAGTCAAAATCTTCTTCAGGTAGTCGGCGGGTTTGAGGTGTTGGGTGGTCATGGCAAATTTGGGTGGCCCGGAATGATAAACGCCTTGACAAAGGCTTTGATGAAGGCCTCAGCAGTACGAACCCCGAGCGAACCCTTGGGCGACAATACAACTTTAGATCACGGGACGCACACAATCATGGAATGCACGGTCAGCTGGACGGGCGGTTTGAACACCCGCTCCAACATGGGATTTTTGGCAGAAACCGGCAGCGGCCACACGCTGATGATGGACGGCGCGCCCGATGCCGCCAAACCCGACAACGGGGGCCAAAACATGGCGCCACGCCCGATGGAGACGTTTTTAGCCGGTGCGGGCGGCTGCACCGCCTACGACGTGGTACTGATTCTGAAGCGCGGCCGCCACGACGTGAGCGGCTGCACCGTCAAATTAAGCGCTGACCGGGCCGAAGTTGACCCCAAGGTGTTCACCGCCATTCGCATGCATTTCACCGTAACGGGCAAAGGCATTCCGGCAGTCGCCGTTGAACGCGCCATCCACATGAGCCACGACAAATTCTGCTCTGCCAGCATCATGCTGGGCAAAACTGCCGCGATTTCGACCAGTTTTGAGGTGATTGAGGGCTGAAACGCTGATCCTGCTGGCGCAGCTGATGTAGCTCGCTTAGATTTTGTAAGCCACCGTTGTCATCACCTTGGACGCCGCCCGCATGAGGTTTTTAATGGGCTCTGGCAAGGGCATGGCGCCCAATTGGTGCGCTTCGCGCCCATGGCGGGCCTCGTCATCGCGCATTTGGGCCACGATGGCTCGCGAAGCATGGTCACCGGCTGGCAACTCAGCCAAGTGGCTTTGCAAATGTGCCTGAACCTGCGCCTCGGTTTCTTCCACAAAGCCCAGGCTCACCTTGTCGCCTAAACGCCCAGCCACCAAGCCCAAGGCAAAGGCCCCGGCATACCAAATCGGGTTGAGCAACGACGGGCGACTGCCCAGCTCGTCCAGCCGCGCTTTGGTCCAGGCCAAGTGGTCCCCCTCTTCCTTCGCGGCTGCCAAATAGTGCGCCTTAAGCGATTCGCTGCGAGTTGTAACACCCTGTGCTGCATAAAGCGCCTGCGCACAGACCTCGCCCACGTGGTTGATGCGCATCAAGGCCCCGGCATGCTGGCGTTCCGCTGCCGTTAAAACAGTGGGTTGGTCGGCTACGGTGGGGCACACTTTGCGCTGGCTGGGGCTGGCAAACAGTGTGCGCAAGGCCGAATCAGCTTGGTTCACGAGGCGGTCAATCATGAGTTTTCATACCCTCAAAATTTCATAATATAAAAAACATTGCGCACTGATTGCGCTAAGGTTTCTGCAAGAGACGTGTTTTTATCGCCAATTCGCAAGCGCTTGGTCGACCAAATTACCTGCGCCCCAAAACCCGCCAAAAGCTACCTTTTAGTATATCAATCGCGTCCTTTAGACGTCAAAAAGCTACCTAAAGACCTCTCATTTCTCCCAGAGTTTGGTGATTGCCTCCACTTGTTGCAACCCCACAACGAAAACCAAGGGTTTACCAATAAATAAGGGCTTTTTCTTTGCCAAGCCCTCGCACCTCTGTTTCAATAGACCTAACTTCCTGAAATAGGAGGTTGGCCCGGGGAGCCGAAACTCTCGTATCTGTACCCCCAGACGGCGCCCTATGTTTAACCTTGGAGAAAATTGAAATGAAAAAAACTCTCGTAGCAATTGCTGCATTGTCAGCAATTAGCGCATTTGCACAGTCTTCCGTAAACCTTAGCGGCACTGTTGACCTGCGTCTCGCAATCGGCAATGGCGATTCTTCCAACAAGACTCAATTGTCAAACAACGGTATCGCCAGCAGTCAGTTCCGTATGGTTGGTGTTGAAGACATGGGCGGCGGCTTGAAGGCTGGTTTCCATTTGGAAGCTGGTTTCAACCCAGATGACGGCACAGGTTCCGCGACCACCGTGAACAACCAAGCGGTTGGTGCATTCAGCGCAATCAGCGGTGCTAACCCAGGCGTTCGTCCTGGTACGCAAGGTCTGACGTTCAATCGTCGTTCGACCTTGTCCGTTATGGGCGGTTTCGGTGAAGTCCGTTTGGGCCGTGACTACACGCCTCATTTCTGGAACCACACGTACTATGATCCGTTTGGAACCAACGGTGTTGGCTCTTCCATCGCTCTGTCGGGCGCTGCTGGCGGTTCTACAACCGTTCGCGCTTCCAACACCATCGGCTACCTCTCGCCTAACTTCGGCGGTTTCAGCGGCCAGATCCAAACTTACTTCGGTGAGAACGCTTCCAACGCAGCTGCACCTGCTGGCTCCAATGCTGGTAGCGGTACAAGCTTCCGTTTGGGCTATGTCCAAGGTCCTTTGAACGTTGGCTTGGCTTGGGGCCGTACAACGACCAGCGTCAGCACAGACACCACCTCCACCAACATTGGTGCTTCGTACAACCTGGGCGTCGTTGCCATCATGGGTGCGTACATGAAAGATGCCAACACCGGTGCTAACGACGTGAACGGCTGGGTGCTCGGCGCTACCGCTCCTGTTGGTTCAGGTACGGCTAAATTGTCTTTCTCGCAGACCGACAACGGCAACAACGGCGTTGGCAAACAAGTCGCAGTTGGATACAACTACGACCTGAGCAAGCGCAGCACCGTGTACGCTACTTTGGCTTCAATCAGCAACTCTGGCGGCACCGCTTTCTCGGCTAACGGCTCCACGACCAACGCTGGTGGTTCTTCCACTGGTTTCGACCTTGGCGTGAAGCACTCGTTCTAATCAACGGCTGACGCAAATTTGCTCTTGAGTTAACATTGACTCAGGGCGAATAAGCAGAAGCAAAGATCAAGACCTTTAAATCCACCAAACCTTCGGGTTTGGTGGATTTTTTTTATCTAAAAGTAAGAACGTAAATAAAAGTAACCCGCCTTCATTGAGGTTACCCATTCGCTGAACAGACTCGTTGGACGTTGGAATGCCTTTCACCCTTAAAACTAAAGCCAAGCCTTTTGCGACAGCCTTGCTTTGGTGGTCAATGTCGGTATCGGTTTTGGCCCTGTCAGGCTGCACCACAACGCTGAACCAACCCGTTACGGATCAACAAGACATTCGAGCAGACTCGTCCCTTCAATCAGAAGTTGCGGTAGCCGACAGCGCCTGGTCCAGAAGTCCAATCACCCTGCGGGGCGCCAACCCAAAGTCGCCTCAAGACCGACTTGGCTGGCAACATTACAAATTACCAGGTAAACAAGCATCAGAGTACACCTTTGCCCGCCACGATGGGCGCGATGCCATCTTGGTCACTGCTTTGGCGTCAGCCAGTCTGTTGCGCCAGCAAGTGAACATTGCGCCAGAAGACCTGGAGCAAATCAAGTTTTCATGGAAAGTGCCTGAATTGATCGCGCAGGCCGACTTGGGCCTTCGGGACAACGCCGATTCACCTGTGCGCATCGTGTTGGCATTTGAGGGCGACCGCAGCAAGTTTTCAGCCAAAAACGCCCTACTCTCCGAGCTGGCCAACACCTTAACAGGTGAGCCCTTGCCTTACGCCACCTTGATGTACGTGTGGTGCAACACGCGGGTGCCGGGCAGCGTCATCATCAGCCCCCGCACGGACCGCATTCGCAAAATCGTGGTCGAATCAGGTGCCAAAAACCTCGACATGTGGATGGACTACGAACGCAACATACGGGCAGACTACGAAAAAGCCTTTGGCGAGCCACCTGGCGCGTTGCGCGGCATTGCGATCATGACCGACACGGACAACACCCGCACCAAGACCAGAGCCTGGTACGGCAAGCTTGGGCTTGCAGCTCGTTAAAGGCGTCTTGCGGGGCTCCTCTAGCTGACTGACGCTGCGCAAGCTCAGTGCCAAGCACCAGCTCTTGTTCCTGCATCTCCACTTCAATACCTTGGCTTCGCTTTTGCCACAGCTCGGCTGCACTGCTCTAGTGCGTTAGCGCCCATTCATCATGGAAACCCCCGTATCAGCATGACAATTGCTCTGGTAAATTCAAACGCTTCAATAGATTTGGTTTTTCCATTGTTTTCTGCCCTATGTTTGCTTTTGTTTTGCAACGCCTGATTCAAGCCCTGATCGTGATGGTCGTGGTGGCTTTCATTGCGTTCATGCTGTTTCAGTACGTGGGCGACCCGGTTTTGTCCTTGCTCGGGCAAGATGCCAAGCCCGACCAAATTGCCCAGCTACGCACCGACTTGGGTCTGGATCAGCCATTTTTTGTGCAATATTGGCATTTTTTGGTCAATGCCGTACAGGGCGAATTTGGGCTGTCGCTGCGCCAAGGCGCCAAAGTCTCACGCCTGATTTCAGAGCGCTTTCCTGCCACCCTTGAACTGGCCCTGGTTGCCGCGACCATGGCGTTGGTTCTGGGCATTCCCATGGGGGTTTACGCCGCACTCAAGCGCAACAGCTTCCTGAGCCACGTGTTCATGACGGTCTCGCTGATCGGTGTGTCTTTGCCCACATTTCTCATCGGCATTTTGCTGATTTTGGTTTTTGCTGTGGTTTTGGGCTGGTTTCCTAGTTTTGGACGTGGCGAGTCCGTCAAAATTGGCTGGTGGTCCAGTGGCTTGATGACCCTGGACGGTTGGCATCACATTGTGCTGCCGGCCATCACTCTGGCGGTGTTTCAATTGACTTTGGTGATGCGCTTGGTGCGCTCAGAAATGCTAGAAGTCTTGCGCACCGATTACGTCAAGTTTGCCCGCGCTAGGGGACTGAGCAATCGCGCCATTCACTTTGGCCATGCCCTGAAAAACACCCTCGTGCCAGTCATGACTATCACAGGTCTGCAATTGGGCGGCCTGATTGCCTTTGCCATCATCACGGAAACCGTGTTCCAGTGGCCTGGCATGGGGCTTTTGTTCATTCAAGCCGTCACCTTTGCCGACATTCCAGTGATGGCCGCGTATTTGTGCCTGATCGCCCTGATTTTTGTGGCCATCAACCTGGTGGTTGATTTGCTTTACTTTGTGGTTGACCCGCGCTTGCGCATAAGCCGCTCAGGAGGGCATTGATGTCTGATTCGGCAGTCGTTTCACCCAACCCGGCAAAAATTGTCGGCAGACCTTATGGCAGTGGCCGGGCCTTCGCCCACATCGCCCAGTTTCACCCTGAACTGACGGCCTTTCGGCGCGACTTGCATGCCAACCCTGAATTGGGCTTTGAAGAGGTTTACACGTCGGGCCGCGTCACGGCCGCTTTGAAGCTCTGCGGGGTTGACGAAGTCCACACCCACATTGGCAAAACTGGCGTGGTGGCGATCGTTCGGGGGAAAAAGCACACCAGCGGCAAAATGATTGGCCTGCGAGCCGACATGGACGCCCTGCCCCTGCCAGAGCACAACGACTTTGGCTGGAAATCCGCCAAGGCCGGTTTGATGCACGCCTGCGGACACGACGGCCACACCGCCATGTTGATTGGCGCAGCGCGTTACCTGGCCGAAACCCGCAATTTCGATGGTACAGCCGTGCTGATTTTTCAACCCGGCGAAGAGGGCTACGCAGGTGCCCGCGCCATGATGCAAGACGGCTTGTTTGACCGCTTTCCGGTGCAATCGGTCTACGGCATGCACAACTCGCCCGGCATGCGCGCAGGCACAATTGGTGTCAACCCCGGCCCGATGATGGCGGCGTCTGACCGCATCAAAATTGAAGTCACTGGCTACGGCGGCCACGGTGCCCACGCTTACAACACAGTAGACCCGGTGCTGGTCAGCGCCCACCTGATCACCGCCATTCAGAGCATTGTGTCGCGCAACGTCAAGCCGATTGACAGCGCCGTCATCAGCATTTGCGCCATGCGCGCCGGTGAATTGACAGCCACCAGCGTGATTCCAGGCAGTGCCACGCTGGTAGGCACCGTGCGCACCTTCAACCCAAAAACCAAGGTGACCATTCAGCGTCGCCTGGTAGAGCTTTGTAGCGCCATTGCTCAAGGCTTTGGTGCCACGGCCTTAGTCACTTACGAAGACGGTTACCCGGCCACCATCAATTCGGTAGCCGAGTCACACTTTGCCGCTGAGGTAGCGCAAAGCCTGGTCGGTGCCGACAAAGTGGTGCGCGACATGGAACCCAGCATGGGCGCTGAAGATTTTTCATTCATGCTGCAAGCCAAGCCAGGCGCTTACTTGCGCATTGGCCAAGGCGCTGACAACGGCGTGGGCACCAGCTTTTTGCACAACAGCCGCTACGACTTCAACGACGACATTTTGCCGTTAGGCTCAGCGCTGCACGCAGGCTTGGCTGAGCAAGCGATGCCTTTGGCAGCCCATTGATTTTTTCCCCCTCGATTTTTCAACCTGGAAACTTACATGAAACTCCAAAAGAATTCACTTAGCTTGCTTGTCGCCGCCACTTTGGTTGCGGCTTCTTTTTCAGCGTCCGCTGTGACTCTGAAAATCGCCAACCAGGGCGATGCCTTGTCGCTGGACCCGCATTCGCTCAATGAGTCTTTGCAATTGACGGTGTTGCGCAACGTGTTTGAGTCTTTGGTTGACCGCGACCGCAATTACAAGCTCACCCCTGGCTTGGCAACCGACTGGAAGCAAGTGTCACCCACGGTGTGGCGCTTTAACCTGCGCAAAGGCGTGAAGTTTCATGACGGCACACCGTTCACGGCGGATGACGTGATCTTCACTGTCGAGCGCGCACGCGATCCAGGCTCTGACATGAAAAGTTATGTGGGCATTGTCAAAGAAGCCAAAAAAATAGACGACCACACCATTGACTTTGTCACCAACTCGCCTTTTCCCATCTTGCCGGACCTGTTCATCGGCTTGTTGATCATGAGCAAAAAGTGGTGCGAAGACAATCAAGCCACCAAGCCAGTGGACCGGCGAAAAGGCATTGAAAACGCCGCCTCGTTCCGTGCCAATGGCACAGGCCCTTTCCGCGCCCGTGAGCGTCAGCCCAACGTGCGGTCAACGTTTTCGCGCAACGGCAGTTACTGGGGCAAGGTTGACACCAATGTCGATGAAGTGATTTTCACCCCCATTGGCAACGACTCCACCCGCGTGGCCGCCTTGCTGTCTGGCGAAGTTGATGTGATGGAGCCCGTGCCTGTGCAAGACGTAGAGCGCATTAAAAGCAACGCCAACCTGAAAGTCATGCAAGGCCCTGAGCTGCGCATCATCTTTTTTGGCATGGACCAAAAGCGCGATGAGCTTTTGTTCTCTAACGTCAAAGGCAAAAACCCGTTCAAAGACAAGCGCGTGCGTCAGGCTTTCTACCAAGCCATCGACGAAGATGCGATTTTGAAAAACGTCATGCGCGGTGCGGGTGTGGCCAGCGCGGGCATGTTCCCCGCGCAAGTCAAAGGCTTTGCACCTGATTTAGCCAAACGCCTGCCGTTTGACCCGGACGGTGCCAAAAAGCTACTCGCTGACGCCGGTTACCCCAATGGCTTTGAAGTCAAGCTGAATTGCCCGAACGACCGCTACGTGAACGACGCTGCCATTTGCCAGGCGGCAGCTGCGAACTTGGCCAGAATTGGTGTCAAGATCAATCTGGAAGCCGAAACCAAGGGTACCTACTTCCCCAAAATCTTGCGCCGCGACACCAGCTTTTACATGCTGGGCTGGACTTCCAGCACGGTGGACGCGCACAACGTGATGTACCCCATCATGGCCTCGCCTGGTGATGGCGGGCGTGGCCAGTTCAACCTGGGTGCCTACAGTAATGCCCGCATTGACGAGCTGACCACGCTGGTCGGCTCTGAAACCGACGACAAAAAGCGCAACGACATGATCCGCGAGGCCATCAAAATCCACCAGGATGACATTGGCCACATTCCTTTGCATCAGCAGGCGCTGAACTGGGGTGTCAAAAAGACCATCGACATGGTGCAGCAACCTGGCAATGAAATGCCCTGGAAGTACGTCAAGGTCAACAAGTAATCCCGGCCTGTGATTGGCGCGGTAACCCGCTGGTGGGCGGGCGATGTGGGCTACAGCTTTCGCAATTCGCCACTGGCGATTGCGGCGGCTGTGGTCGCGTTTGTATGTATTTTCAGCTCGGTTTTTGCAGGCAGTATTGCTCCGCACAACCCGTTTGACTTAGCCACGCTGGAACTGGGCGATTCACGTTTGCCCCCCGCCTGGGAGGCGACGGGCAGCCGCAAGTACCTGTTGGGCACCGACAGCCAGGGCCGCGACATTCTGTCGGCCATCATGTATGGCGCGCGCATCTCCTTGGTGGTGGGCTTCGCCTCGGTCGTTTTGTCGATGCTGATTGGCGTAACGGTCGGACTAATTTCAGGGTTTGTCGGCGGCTGGGTTGATTCGGTGCTGATGCGCCTGTGCGACGTGATGCTGTCGTTCCCTGCCATTTTGATAGCACTTCTCATCGCTGGCGTGGGCCGTGCGCTGTTTCCCAGTGCGCAAGGTTCGCTCGCATTTGGTGTGCTGATCATTTCTATCACGCTATCCGGCTGGGTCCCCTACGCCCGCACCGTGCGTGGCTCGACCCTGGTGGAACGCAACAAAGAGTACGTGCAAGCCGCCCGCGTCACTGGCGTGGCCCCGTTTCGCATCATGCGCCGCCATGTGCTGCCCAATGTGTTGGGCCCGGTCATGGTGCTGGCCACACTGCAAGTCGCCACCGCCATCATCATTGAGGCCACGCTGTCGTTTTTGGGCGTTGGCGCACCCGTGACCACGCCGTCACTAGGCACCTTGATCAGCGTCGGCAAGGACTTTTTGTTTTCTGGCGAATGGTGGATCACCGTATTCCCCGGCCTGATGCTGGTGGCGATTTCGCTCAGCGTCAATTTGCTGGGCGACTGGCTGCGTGACGCGCTGAACCCGCGTTTGAGGTGACCGCATGAGCACGATCAATTCAGTGGGGAGCGTGGGGGCACAATTTCCCGACGGGCCGCCCCTAGGGCTCTCGAAGAGCGGCGAAGCCAAATTAGCCCCCTCGGGGGGCAGCGCAGCACACGAAGTGGCAAGCGTGGGGGCTCCACTTCTAGAGGTCAAAAACCTCATCGTCGAATTCCCCAGCCGCCACGGTACGCTTCGGGCCATTGACGACATTTCATTCAGCATCGCGCCCGGTGAGATTTTGGGCGTGGTGGGTGAATCTGGCGCGGGCAAATCACTCACCGGTGCCGCCATCATTGGCCTGCTGGAGCCGCCGGGGCGCATTGCAGGCGGCCAAATTTTGTTGCAAGGCCAGCGCATTGACAACCTGGGGTTCGATGCCATGCGGCACATTCGCGGGCGGCGCATTGGGGCGATATTTCAGGACCCGTTAACTTCGCTCAACCCGCTCATGTCAGTCGGCGCACAGCTGATTGAAACCATTCTGGCGCATTTGCCCGTCAACCCCAAAGAGGCCAAGGCCCGCGCCATCTCGCTGCTGCAAGACACGGGGATTCCAGCGGCGGCCGAGCGGATTGGCCATTACCCGCACCAGTTCAGCGGTGGCATGCGCCAGCGCGTGGTGATTGCGCTGGCCTTGGCGGCAGAACCACAATTGATCGTGGCTGATGAGCCCACCACTGCGCTGGACGTGTCGATTCAGGCGCAAATCATCTCGCTGTTGAAGAAAATCTGCAAAGACCGGGGTGCCGCTGTCATGTTGATCACCCACGACATGGGCGTGATTGCCGAAACCTGCGACCGCGTGGCCGTGCTGTACGCGGGGCGCATTGCTGAAATCGGCCCAGTACAGGCGGTCATCAACCGCCCCGCTCACCCTTACACCGACGGCCTGATGGCAGCGATTCCCGACATCACCCAAGACCGCGAACGCTTGCGTCAAATTGACGGAGCCATGCCGCGCCTGAACGCGATTCCGGTCGGCTGCGCTTACAACCCGCGCTGCCCCGAAGTCTTTGCCCGCTGCAAAATCGACCGCCCCGACCTGATGAACGCCGCGTCCACCCGCGCGGCCTGCTGGCTGCATGACGGGGCGACACGATGAGCAGCACAGTACAAAACCCATCAAGCGTGGGGGTCAACAGATCAGCGGCTCTAGTTCAGGCCACTGACCTGGCGATGACGTTCGACGTGTCTGCCCCGTGGCTCAACCGCGTTTTAGAGCGCAAACCGCGCGTCTTGCTGCATGCCGTGGATGGCGTGAGTTTCGAGATTGAAAAAGGCAAAACTCTGGCTTTGGTGGGTGAATCGGGTTGCGGCAAAAGCACCGTGGCCAAGCTGCTGGTGGGCTTGTACGCCCCCACCCGTGGCGGCTTCAATTTTGACGGTCAAGACGCACACGCCGCCTTCAAAACACCTGAAGGCCGCCAACTGCGCCGCCGCATCCAAATGATTTTTCAGGATCCGTATGCGTCGCTCAACCCGCGCTGGCTGGTGCAAGACATTGTGGGCGAGCCGCTGGCAGAACACGGCCTGGTCACCGAACCCGCCGCCCTGAAAGACCGCGTGGCCGGGTTGCTTCAGTCCGTGGGTTTAAGCCCGCTGGACGCCGTGAAATACCCGCACCAGTTCTCGGGCGGGCAGCGCCAACGCATCTCTATTGCCCGCGCTTTGGCCACCCAACCTGATTTTTTGGTCTGCGACGAGCCCACCAGCGCGCTGGACGTGAGCGTGCAGGCGCAGGTTTTAAACATCATGAAAGACCTGCAGCGCAACATGGGGTTGACCTACCTGTTCATCTCGCACAACCTGGCCGTGGTGCGCCACGTGAGCGACCACGTGGGCGTGATGTACCTGGGTCGTTTGGTGGAACTGGCGCCCAAACAAACGCTGTTTGCCCAGCCGCGCCACCCCTACACCCGCATGCTGCTGGACGCGATTCCCAAAATGCACGACGTCGGCCGCGCCCGTACTCCCGTGCAAGGGGAGGTGCCCAACCCCCTGAACCCGCCGCCGGGCTGCGCCTTCAACCCGCGCTGCCCGCATGCCAATGAGCGCTGCCGGGTGGAGCGGCCGGTGTTGAAAATGACCGACGGCAGCCAGATTGCCTGCCATGCGGTGGACGAAGGCCGGATTTAGCTGTCAAATAAGTTGCTATTATTTATATAGCAAACTATTGACTATATTTGAGAGCTAGAGGCCTTTTCTGTTCATAATTTGCGCAAAATCATGATTTTTGGCTAAATTTACCACAATTGTGGTAAAAGTAGCCGTTTTTCAGATATTGCCTTCCAAACAAGGCCCGCCAGATGACAAAAGCCCTTTTCCGCCAGGCTCCTCGATATTCGCGACGCAAGAAGTCTGTCGCCCCGTTCCGCCAGGCTCCTTGCGCCTAAACGCCCTGCTTGAACCGCGCAAACCCGCGCTCGCGCAATTCGCACGCGGGGCAGCTGCCACAGCCGTAGCCCCAGGTGTAGCGGTGCTCGCGGTCGCCCAAGTAGCAGGTGTGGGTGTGCTCAATGATGAGATCGACCAAGTTCGCCCCGCCCAGGCGTTCGGCCATTTGCCAAGTGGCCGCTTTGTCGATCCACATCAGCGGGGTTTCGATCAAAAAGCGTTTGTCCATGCCCAGACTCAAGGCCAGTTGCATCGCTTTCATGGTGTCGTCGCGACAATCGGGGTAGCCTGAAAAGTCAGCCTCACAAACGCCGGTCACCAGCACCTGCAAGTCCCGCCGGTACGCAACCGCTGCCGCCAAGGTCAAAAACAGCAGGTTGCGGCCGGGCACAAAGGTGTTGGGCAAACCACTTTGCTCCATCTTGAAAGCCGTGTCCCGCGTGAGTGAGGTTTCACTCACATCGCCCAATACTGCCAAATCCAGCAAATGGTCTTGTCCCAGTTTGTGACCCCAAGTTGGAAACTGCGCCTTGATTTCGCGCAGCACATTCAAGCGGGCGTCTAGCTCAACCCGGTGGCGCTGGCGGTAGTCAAACGCGATGGTTTCAACCCGGTCGTAGCGCTGTAGCGCATGGGCCAAACAGGTGGTTGAATCTTGACCGCCTGAGAAAAGTACGAGGGCTGTGGTGTGCATGGCCCTGATTTTAATTGGGGTCAGATTGCGCAAATTGGGGTCAGATTTCAATTATTTGGCGATTTCATCGCTCCCCCGGCCTTCGGCCTCAAATAATTAGAATCTGACCCCAATTTGCGCAATCTGACCCCAATTAATTATTAAATAGTTACCCCTCCGTCCACCACAATCGTCTGCCCGGTCACAAACGAGCCTGCTTTGGAGGCCAAAAACACCGCTGCGCCCGCAATTTCATCTGGTTCGCCAATGCGGCGCAAGGGCGTGGTGGCGGTCCGGCGCTTCAAGCCTTCGGGGTCTTCCCACAAAGCCTTGGCAAAGTCGGTTTTGATCAAACCCGGGGCGATGCAATTCACGCGCACGTTGTGCGGGCCGAACTCGTGCGCCAAGTTGCGGGCAAGTTGCAGGTCTGCCGCTTTGGAAATGCCATACGCCCCAATCACCGGGGTGCCGCGCAGGCCACCAATGCTGCTGACAATGACGATGGAGCCGTCTTTGCGCGCAATCATTTGCGGTGCCACAAAACCGATGAGCCAGTGATTGGCCAGCACATTGTTTTCAAAAATCTTGCGGAACTGGTCGTCTTCAATACCCGCCATGGGGCCGTAGTAGGGGTTGCTGGCGGCGTTGCAAACCAGCACGTCGATTTTTCCGAACTGGCGGTTGGTCTCGTCCACCAAATTCTTCAACTGCTCTTTGCTTGAAATATTGGCGGGGACGGAGATCGCCGTTCCCGCGCCAAACAGCTTGTTCAGCTCGGCCGTGACTTCTGAGCAGGGCTCGGCTTTGCGGCTGGAGATCACCACTTTGGCCCCTTGTTCGGCCATGCGGTGCGCAATGGCTTTGCCAATGCCTTTGCTCGACCCGGTGATGACGGCGACTTGGCCTTCCAGTGAAAAAAGTGACATGGATTGATCTCCTCAATAACGGGGCTCAGTGAATTGGCGATTGGAAGACTTGGGCGGTGCAGCCCATCAGGCCTTGACGGCCTCTTTGACCGTTGCCTTGTCGGCCCCTTTTTCCACGCCATAACGCCCATATTCCAGCCGCGCAATAGTGCGGCAATGCACCTCGTCCGGGCCGTCGGCCAGGCGCATGGTGCGCATGCTGGCGTACTGGCGCGCTAGGCCTGCATCGGTGCTGACACCCGCCGCGCCAAACGCTTGAATCGCGTGGTCAATGATGCGCAGCGCCGCCAACGGCCCAGCAACTTTGATCATCGCGATCTCGGCACGCGCGACTTTGTTGCCCAGCTTGTCCATCATGTCGGCGGTTTTCAGGGTCAAAAGCCGCGTCATTTCAATGTCAATGCGGGCATGCGCCACGCGCTCTTCCCACACCGATTGCTCTGAAATGCGCTTGCCAAATGCCACCCTTGATTGCAGGCGCTTCACCATTTTCTCCAGCGCCACCTCAGCCTGGCCAATGATGCGCATGCAATGGTGAATGCGCCCAGGCCCAAGGCGACCCTGGGCAATTTCAAAACCCCGGCCTTCGCCCAGCAGCAGATTTTCGACCGGAACACGCACGTTTTTCAGCAGCACTTCTGCATGGCCATGCGGCGCATCGTCAAAACCAAACACAGGCAGCATGCGAAAAATTTCAATGCCTGGGGCGTCCAGTGGCACCAAAATTTGCGATTGCTGCGAATGTTTGGGGGCCAGCGGGTCAGTTTTGCCCATCACAATGGCCAATTTGCAGCGCGGGTCGCCCACGCCAGACGACCACCACTTGCGGCCATTGATGACGTAATGGTCGCCATCGCGCTCAATGCGGGTTTCGATGTTGGTTGCGTCACTGGAGGCCACGTCTGGCTCGGTCATTAAAAAAGCCGAGCGAATTTCGCCTGCCAAGAGCGGCTGCAGCCAGCGCGCTTTGTTGGCCTCTGACGCATAGCGGGCCAGCACTTCCATGTTACCCGTGTCAGGGGCCGAGCAGTTGAATACCTCAGACGCGAACTTAACGCGGCCCATCTCTTCGGCGCAGACGGCGTATTCCAGATTGGTCAAACCCGCGCCCTTGTACGGGCTGCCTTCGTGGGCCGAGTCTTTGGGCAAAAACAGGTTCCAAAGCCCCGCCGCTTTGGCTTTGGCCTTCAGCTCTTCCACAATCGGCACGACCTGCCAGCGGTTGGTGCCAAAAGCGGCCATTTGCGCGTCAAACACGGGTTCTGCCGGGTAAACGTGCGCGTCCATGAACGCCTTGACGCGGTCGCGCCAGTAGATTTGGGTGTCTGACAGAGTGAAATTCATAGTGCGCCTTGTTGACCTTGGGTAGAGACTTGGACGGGTTTGGAG
>JANPCR010000237.1:0-2303 GCA_031431035.1 Rhodoferax sp. | reverse complement strand
CATGTCGCCAAAAAGAAAGACGGGACGGAAGATCTCAAAATTCTCAAATCCTGCACCCTGCCGCTCACGGGCGTGGGTGTTGTGGATCGCATCATCACCGACTTGGCGGTGATGGATGTGACAGCGCAAGGCCTGAAAATTGTTGAATTGGCGCCTGGCGTGACGCGAGAGCACTTGCAGTCCAAAACGGGCGTGGCGTTCGTCTGAAAGGCGCCACATTTTGACTGCTGAGTCGCAAGACCGGGCGCGAAACCCTTTCTTGAACGGCTTGCTTGCCGTTTTGGCTTTGGCGGTGCTCAACTCGGCATTGAGTATGACCAATTGGTGGCCCACGCCATTTGTTCAGCCTGATGCCCGCATCGCCCCCGAATTGGTTTACCTTTGGTGCGGCTTGCTCGCCTGGTTTGCCATTCAACGCCAAACCGTATCACCCGTGCTTGTTTCTTCGCGATTTTTGGGCGGTTTGGCGGTTTTTTATGCTGTTTTGGTCTTGGGTCGCTATTTCGACACCACTGCCCCCGCGTTGTTTGGCAGGGCCATTAATTTGTACTGGGACGGCTTGCAGATCCCGCGCTTGCTGTGGGTGCTGATGCAAAAGTACCCCTTATGGGTTGTTGTCGCCGTCATCGCCGCAACGGTTTCTTTGCTGGTGGGCCTGTTTTTGGTGCTGCGTTGGTCCATGACGATCACCGTCAAAAAAGCGGTTCCCTATGCTTTGCAAAGCAAATGGGCACTCGCCCTGAGCGGATTTTTGCTTTTGTCGTCGCTTGCGAATTTGGCGGGCGCTCAACTGACTTGGCCCTACATTTCCAGGCCCGTGATTCCAACGTATTGGGCGCAAGGCAAAATCTTCTGGCAGGCCCTGTTGGAAGGTAGCGGCCAGTCCAAGCTGCCTGCCTCACCCGCTTTTGACTCCAATTTGCGGCAACTTGCCGGCAGTGATTTCAAGCTCTTTTTCTTTGAGTCTTACGGTGCCATTGTGTTTGACAATGCTGCAATGCACCAGCAAGTCGCGCCGTTGCAAAAGGCGCTGGATACCCAGGCGCTGGCCCGTGGTCAATCTATCGTGTCGGCCTTTGTCACCTCAACCACTTTTGGCGGTGGCACCGACTTGGCCCACATGGCCTTGCTGTCGGGGGTCGATACCCGCGACCCGATTCTCCACGATGTGTTGCTAACTACCCAGCGACCGACCCTGGTCAAGCATTTCAAATCAAAAGGCTACCAGACGTTTGGCCTTTACCCAGCCCTGAGTTGGGATTGGCCCGAAGGTGATTTTTTCGGTTTCGACAAGCTCGTCGACGCGCGGGCTTTGAACTATGAAGGTCCCCAACTGGGCTACTGGAAAGTCCCGGATCAGTTTGCATTGGCGAAATTTCGGCAATTGCAACCCATTGGACAAGGCAGCCCGCCGCGTTTCCTGTTTTTTTCGTCGATCAGCAGTCATTTGCCTTTTCACCCTGTCCCGCCTTACCAGCCAGACTGGGCCAAAGTGCTGACCTCGGCGCCGTTTGACAATCAGGAAGTTGCGCGCTTGCAGGCATCGAGCACGCCTTGGCTGGACATGCAGCCGGGCTACGTGGGCATGATCAAGTACAACTTTGAGTGGCTGGCTGGCTACCTCGCAATGCCCAAAGAGCGTGAATACGTGATGGTTGTCCTGGGCGACCACCAACCCACCAGCAATGTGACGGGCGAGGGCGCTTCGTGGGACGTGCCGGTTCATGTCATTGCATCGAACCCGGCGCTGATCGAGCGGTTTCTGGCGGCTGGTTTTTCGCCCGGCATGTTGCCAGAGCGCAAAGCGATTGCTTCATTGTCGGGGTTGACCACAATTTTGCTCAACGCTTTGCACAAGGATCAGTGAGTGCCAGCCCAGAAAGGCATCCAACCGAGCCGAACCATCGCCGCAATGGCGGCCACAGCATTGCTTGCGGTTGTTTTGGCGTGGGGAATTCGCCATCGATTGATCGAACCTGTCCAAATGGCCGCCTGGTGCGACATGGCCAACCCAGGGTGGCAATGTGTCGTGAGGCGAGGCGCGATCTGGTGGTTGACTGACCAGCGGCTGGGCTGGCTGGCCTTACTGCTGGGCGCCGCTGCTCAGGCCAGCCGTTTCAAACCCCTCGAATCCCTTGGTTGGGTTGCGTGGCCCGCATGGGTTGGCGCAAGTCTGGGCTTGGTGCTTTACAACGCCGAGTTGGCGGCCCCTTCGTTGCTGTTGGCCGGGCTTTCCATCGTTCGGCGCGGTGGGTTTCGTCGCCATGAACTGGCAGCCATAGCGAACCAAAAAGAGCACAAGC
>JANPCR010000236.1:0-3958 GCA_031431035.1 Rhodoferax sp. | reverse complement strand
ACCTCGGGGCGCAGCATCACGCTTTGGCGCGATCGCAAGGTGCCGACCGCCTGCGCATCGTCTTGCAGCGACTGCTTTTCAACTTTGGCAATTTCAACGCCCGCCGCCCGCACGGCTGACGCCGGTGCACCTGGTGCCTGCGCAGCGGCGCCGCTTGAGGGGCCAGAAGTTGCTCCCGACACTTCTTGCGGGCCTTTGGGCTTGGACTGGTACCACCAGGCCGCGCCAGACGCCAATGCAATGCCGACCACCGCCACTGCCGGGTAAATTAGTTTGGATGCCATGACGTCTCACTCATTATTTGGGTTGCACGGGAACTGCATTCACTCTTATTTTTAAATCTGCTTTGGCTACAAGGCACACAGGTTTTCAGCCCGACTCAATGGCATTGCCCGCCAAAAACAAAATGATTTACCTGGCCAGGCCCACGCCCCGGTTGGCCAGCGCATCGGCCCGTTCATTGCCGGGATCGCCTGCATGGCCTTTCACCCAACGCCAGTCAATTTGGTGGCCTCCACCTGCCACAACGGCGTCCAGTTTTTGCCACAAATCCACATTCTTAACAGGCTGCTTGGCGGCGGTTTTCCAGCCCCGAGCCTTCCACCCATGAATCCACTCGGTGATGCCCTTGCGGACGTATTCACTGTCAAGGTAGAGAATCACATGGCAAGGGCGCTTCAGCGCGTTCAGAGCCTCGATGACAGCGGTAAGTTCCATGCGATTGTTGGTGGTGGCGAGTTCGCCGCCCACCAATTCTTTTTCAGTGTCTCCGCCCATCAGCAAGGCACCCCAACCGCCTGGCCCTGGGTTGCCTTTGCAGGCACCGTCGGTGTAAATAGTGATCGTGTTCAAACAAATATTCCTTCAGTGATGACCTTGGCTGCGGTTGGCAACCGACACGGGCGCTCCGGCGCGGCTGGGCACGGACTTCCATGCGGGGCCGACCAAGCGCATGCCACGAACTTTTTTGACCGCCACCAAAAAATAAACCGCGCCCAAAATGGGCCACCAACGCTCACCCACAGAGTCCATCCACTCACAGCGGTTCAGCCATTTTTCGGTTCGCACGGCGGGCCGATAACAGCCAAAACGGCCAATTTCAACCTCAAAACCGAGCAGACGCAACCAGTCCCGCATGCGCCAATACCCAATGAAATCGCCGCCCTGAGGCAAATAAAGTTCACCAAAACCAAACCGTTGGTAGGCATGGGCACGGCGTTGCCGCAAACCCCATAGACTGGCAGGGTTCAGCCCTAATATGACCACCCGGCCCTCGGGCACCAGCACGCGCTCCACCTCGCGCAGCGCCGCGTGAGGGTCAACATCAAGCTCAAGCGTGTGTGGCAGCACAACCAAATCCAGGCTATTGGCTGAAAAAGGCAAGGCTGCAAAATCTGCCCACAAGGCCGTTGGCGTGGTGGTGACAGATGGGTTGCCCGATTTGGAATTCACCAGCCAGCGGTGTGGCATGCGGTTGGCCCGCAAAGCGTCAAGCGCAGTACCACCGAGTTGCACCGCGTGGTAGCCAAAAAAGTCGGTCACGGTGGCGTCCAGCTGCGCTTGCTCCCACGCCAACATGTAACGCCCCGGTGGTGTTTCAAACCAGTCTTGCAAACCTATAATTCCACCACTCATGCGCACTTGCCTGTATTTGCTTTCACTTTCTCTTGTTTCCCACGTTCCGACAACTTTTTGGCTCTGCGCGACTGACGCCATTCACCCTTAAATTGTAGGCGCACCCCTTGATTCTAGTGAGCCTGCCATTCCAAAGCATTTGCTTTGGCGACTCAATTGAAGGTCTTTCAAGTCCGCGCCCTCTTACCCGGCTTACCGCGAGTCCATTCCTATGACTTTTTTGCCATCTTCGATGCTTTTGCCGCTCTTTTTCACCATCGCGCTGGCTGTTTCAGGCTGCGCCAGCACGCAAAATGCATCCGTCTCGGGCAACCCAACCGACGCTTCACCTTTGGGCACCCCTGGCAGCGCGCAAACAAATGCACAGTCAAGCCCAAGGCCGCCTCAAGTTGACAAGTCCAACCCATTGGCAAAGACGTCTGGGTCACCCGCCTTGGCGGAACCCTATTTTCCAAGCGGGGCGTTGACACCCATCTCTGCGGCTGAAGCCTCGCGCCTGGGGGTTGCTGAACTTGCAGCGCCGCGCGATTTGTGGGAGCGTATTCGCCGTGGCTTTGCCATGCCCGACCTGCAAAGCGAGCTGGTGGCAGACCGCGAGCAGTGGTACACGGCGCGGCCCGACTATATTTTTCGCATGACTGAGCGCTCGCGCAAGTACCTCTTTCACATCGTAGAAGAGCTTGAACTGCGCAACATGCCAACCGAACTGGCGCTGCTGCCCTTCATTGAAAGCGCTTTCAACCCGCAGGCGGTTTCAAGCGCCAAGGCGGCGGGCATGTGGCAGTTCATGCCCGCGACAGGCAAGTATTTTGAGCTGAAGCAGAACGCCTTTCGCGATGACCGTCGCGACGTTTTGGCGTCCACCCGAGCGGCGCTGGACTACCTGCAAAAGCTGCATGCCCGGTTTGGCGACTGGCATTTGGCGCTGGCCGCTTACAACTGGGGCGAAGGCAGCGTGGGGCGTGCCATGACCAAAAATAAAAATGCAGGCTTGGCCCAAACTTACCTTGACCTCGGCATGCCCGCTGAAACGCGCCTCTACGTGCCCAAACTTCAAGCGGTCAAAAACATCGTCAACGCGCCGCAAAGCTTCAGTTCGACCTTGCCGCTGATCGAAAACCATCCTTTTTTCCAGACCGTCACCATTACCCGCGACATTGACGTGGCACTGGCAGCCAAGTTGGCCGACGTGTCGGTGGACGACTTCAAAGCGCTGAACCCGTCTGCCAACCGCCCCGTGATTTTGGCGGCTGGTACTCCGCAAATTTTGCTGCCATGGGATCAGGCGGCGATTTTTCAAACCAATCTGAGCAATTTTGCAGGGCCCCGTTTGGCCAGTTGGACGGTGTGGACGGCCCCTACCACCATGAAAACCGCTGACGCCGCCAAGAAAGTTGGCATGTCAGAAAGCGAACTGCGCGAGGTCAATCGCATTCCGGCGCGGGTGATGATTCAAACGGGCTCCACTTTGCTGGTTCCCAAGGGCCAGCAGGTGGCCAATGACGTTCCATTGCAAGTTGCAGACAATGGCCAAATTGCCCTGTCGCCCGAAATTTCGATGCAGCGAACCGTTTTCAAAGCGGGCAAAAATGACACCGTCGCTAGCGTCGCCAAACGTTACAAGCTCAGCCCTGCCGCGGTCGGGCAATGGAACCAATTGAGCGCTAGCAGCGCGTTCAAAGTGGGGCAACAGGTGGTCTTGCACTTGCCGGTTCGGGCCAAAAGCGCCGCCACGCAAAGCGGCGCACGTGGTGCTGCGCGAAAAGCGAGCGCCTCGACCCGCCGATCAGCCAAGATCAGCAGTGCCAAGCCGCAGTCCCGTGCCAAGCCCGCCAAGCGAGCGACTGCACGGGGCGGCTAACTCTGCCACCAAGCCTAAATTGGCCATGTTTTCATAAAAAAGAACCTACAGGTTCTTTTTTATGAAAACAGGTCAAAATATCAATTAAATAGGCCTCTAGCTCTTGAATAATATAAATAGTTTGCTATTATTATAATAGCAAATTAACCTTCTCGATTGCCTTGCTTTTCAGTCTCGACACCTGTCACCAACCCTGCGTCGAAAACCAGAATCCTTCCGTGCAATTGTGTTTTCCAGTGCCTCTAGGTTGGGCGACCTTGGGACAGCCTTTTTGACTGGGTCAGTCAGGCCTTGAATCGATCCTTGGCGCGCCGCGCAAACTCGTTGGTGTTAGTCCGCGCCAAAGCATGTTTCTGGGGTTTGACGGCAGGCTCTAGCATCGTCCACTCCCTGTGTGCCGTTTTGGTGGCCTCTTCGGAACACAGGCCATCCTGGGCCAGTGCTTCACGTTCTTTGTTGAAT
>JANPCR010000235.1:0-20535 GCA_031431035.1 Rhodoferax sp. | reverse complement strand
AAGTGGCTATGCAATCGGCGAGTTGTTGGTCAAAGCGACTCCGCTCTTGATCATTGCCTTGGGTCTGGCCGTCTGCTTCCGCTCCAATGTCTGGAATATTGGCGCTGAAGGCCAGTACATCATCGGCGCAATATTTGCGGGCGGCGTGGCTTTGATTGCCGACAAAACGTCCAGCAGTTGGATTGTGCTACCTATCTTGTTGGCCGGTGTCACTGGGGGCATGTTGTGGGCGGGCATCACGGCGCTGCTCAAAGACAAATTCAACGCCAACGAAATTTTGGTCAGCCTGATGCTGGTTTATGTGGCGGTTCAGGTTTTGAGTTACATGGTGGGTGGCCCTTGGATGGACCCCAAGGGATTTAACTTCCCCCAAACCCAAACTTTCGAATCGGTCACCAAAATTCCGCGACTTTTCACGGGGTCTCGGGTCACCATTGGGGCTTTGCTGGCGGTTTTGGGTGTGGTGTTGGCCTGGGTGTTTTTATTTAGAACCCGAGCCGGATTTGCCCAGCAAGTGGGCGGCTTGGCACCAGCAGCATCGCGCTATGCCGGTTTTTCGTCACGCAAGGCACTTTGGACGGCCTTGTTGATTTCGGGTGGCGCTGCTGGCCTGGCTGGCGCGCTTGAAGTTGCCGGGCCGATTGGGCAGCTCACTATTTACGTGCCGGCAGGCTACGGGTTTGCGGCGATCATCGTGGCGTTTGTCGGCAGGCTGCACCCCATTGGCATGGTTTTTTCAGCCCTGCTGATGAGCATGTTTTACATTGGCGGCGAAATGGCTCAGTCTCGCCTGGGGCTCACCAAATCACTCACGGGCGTGTTTCAGGGGTTGTTGTTGTTCAGTCTGTTGGCTTGTGACACCCTGATTAACTACAGACTTGTGCTGAAAAGGGCTGCTTGATGGAATCTTATGCACTGCTCATCGCGGCCACGCTGAATGCCGGAACCGTTTTGGCCCTTGCCTCGCTTGGTTTGTTGATCAATGAAAAGGTAGGAATTGTGAACTTGGGTGCCGAGGGCATGATGCTTTGCGCAGCATTGGCTGGTTTTGCAACAGTGGTTCACACCGGCAACGACTGGCTGGGTTTTGCGGCCGGCATGGCCGCTGGTGCTGTGTTGGCCACTGTTTTTGGAGTTTTAGTGATTTGGCTCAACACCAACCAATACGCCACGGGGCTCGCTTTGACCCTGTTTGGCACGGGTTTTTCAGCCTTTGCAGGCACCGCTTTTGTGCAGGCCAAAATTCCAGAGCGCAGCAGCTTTGCCATTCCGTTTTTGTCTGACATTCCCTTGCTTGGGCCCGCCTTGTTTCGGCACCACCCGTTGGTTTATTTCACGGTGATCCTGGCTTTCGTCATGATTTGGTTTTTGTACCGAACCCGCAGCGGTTTGGTGCTGCGAAGCGTGGGGGAAAGCCCCGAATCGGCGCATGCCTTGGGTTACCCGGTTCGCCGCATTCGTCTTTTGGCGGTGATTGCAGGGGGCGCTTTGTGTGGGTTGGCGGGCGCTTACATCTCGGTTATCTACACGCCACTGTGGGTCGAAGGCATGGTGGTGGGCAAAGGCTGGATAGCCTTGGCACTTACCACGTTTGCCACCTGGCGCCCGGCACGGGTTTTGCTTGGTGCTTATTTGTTTGGCGGTGTGACGATGTTGCAATTTCACCTGCAAAGCACGGGAGTCGAAGTGCCAAGTCAATTTTTAACCATGTTGCCCTACCTTGCGACCATCGTGGTGCTGGCCCTGATCTCGCGCAACCCGCAGTGGATCAAAGTCAACATGCCAGCAAGCATTGGTAAACCCTTCTACCCAGGGGGCTAGTGGTGCATCCATAATTGAAGGTTGCAGATTTCGCGTTTTGCCCTTTATCAATCGATTTTTAAAAATCAAGGAAACTTCATGACAGACTTGCAAAAACGTTCGCTGATGCGAATCGCAGCTTTGACCGCCGTGGCCAGCGCTGCACTGGTGGGTTGCGGCCAAAAAGAGGAGCCAAAACCTGCGCCTGCACCAGTAGCAGCCGCGCCGGCCACGCCGCCCCCACCACCCAAGCCTGAGCCGCTCAAAATTGCCTTCGCTTATGTTGGCCCAGTGGGTGACGGCGGCTGGACATTTGCCCATGACAATGCCCGCAAAGCCCTTGAAAAAGAGTTCGGCGACAAGATCAAAACCTCATTTGTTGAAAACGTGCCTGAATCGGCCGATGCTGAACGCGTCTTGCGCGACATGGCAACCCAAGGCAACAAGCTGATTTTTGGCACCACCTTTGGCTACATGGAACCTATGCTTAAAGTCGCGCCCGACTTCAAAGACGTGAAGTTTGAGCACGCCACAGGCTTTAAGCAAGCCGACAATATGCGCACCTATGACAGCCGCACCTACGAAGGTGCCTACATGGCGGGCATCATTGCGGGCAAGATGACCAAGAGCAACACCTTGGGCGTTGTCGCTTCGATCCCTATTCCAGAAGTGATTCGCAACATCAACGCGTTCACTTTGGGTGCGCAAATGAGCAACCCGAAGGTCAAAACCAAAGTGGTTTGGGTGAACGGCTGGTTCGACCCACCGAAAGAAACCGAAGCGGCAACCGCTTTGATCAACGGCGGTGCAGACGTTTTGTTCCAAAACACGGATTCACCGGCCGTTTTGAAAACCGCTGAAGCCAAAGGCAAACGCGCCTTTGGTTGGGACTCTGACATGACCGCCTATGGTCCCAAGGCGCATTTGGCTTCTGCCATCATCAATTGGGGCCCTTACTACATCAAGGCCACCAAAGAGGCGCTTGATGGCTCATGGAAGGGTGGCGGCGGCGTTTGGTACGGCGTGAAAGAAGGCGCAATTGACATTGTGTCCATTGCAGCCGATGTGCCTGCTGAAACCGCAGCCAAGGTGGCTGAAGTCAAAAAAGGCCTGGCCGACGGCAGTTACACCATTTGGAAAGGTCCCATCATGGACAACACCGGCAAGCCGATGGTGGCTAAGGACGCAGCAGGTGACGACAAGTACCTGAGTGGCATGAATACTTACGTCAAAGGCGTTGAAGGCAAAGTACCGGGCGGCGACAAGAAGTAAACACTCGCCAAGCGAGACAAAGAGCTGCTTTTGGGCAGCTTTTTGTTTTGGCCACGCTGTTTCGTCGAAGGCTCTATTTTTGCCTCAAAATTCCGTCCATGATTGAAGAAACTTACTGGCACCCGGTCGCTCTGCGTGGCGATGTTGAATCTCAGCCTTTGGCGGTCACGTTGCTTGGCCACCCGCTGGTTTTGTGGCGCGACGCGAGCCATGTGGTGCATGCGTGGGCAGACCAATGCCCCCACCGAGGCGCGAGACTTTCGCTTGGACAAGTTCGTGACGGTAAGCTGGTGTGTGCCTACCATGGTTGGCAATTTGCAGGGTCGGGTCAATGCACTTTGGTGCCTGCGCTGCCTGACTTCAAGCCGCCCGCCGCCCATTGTGCAAAAACCTTTCAAGCCCGTGAGGCCTATGGTCTGGTTTGGGTCCGGATGGCGACGCAGCCAAGCTTGGCAGAGGCAAACTTAGCTTCGCCCATCGGGCCAGCTTTTGCAGCTTTGCCAGATTTTTCTGCCGAAGAAAGCAGTGAGCTGCGCAAAGTGAACTGTGGCCCCTATGACGTTGCTACCAGCGCCCCGCGAATCGTTGAAAATTTCTTGGACATGGCCCATTTTGGTTTTGTGCATGACGGTTGGCTCGGTACGCGCAGTGCTACTGCTATCGGTGACTACCAAGTCGAAGCGTCGCCAACTGGTTTGACAGCAACCGAATGCAAAGCCTGGCAGCCCCAGTCAAACTTGCTGTCTAGAGCGCCTGCTTTGGTGGAGTACACCTACGAAGTTACCGCACCCTATGCGGCTGTATTGACCAAGTTACCCGACCCTGCAAGCATGGGATCGGTGGCGCAAACGGCACTAACCGGCCAGGCAAATCGTTACCATGAATCTATTGCCTTGTTCATTTGCCCGCTCGAGCCCGATCTCAGTCGAGTCTGGTTTCGCCTTGCCGTGGCCGATTTGACAAGCACTGACAGTCAGTTGCGCGATTTTCAGCACACGATTTTCATGCAGGACAAGCCTATTTTGGAATCCCAAATCCCAAAACTGTTACCTCTGAACTCGGGCGCAGAGCTGCACACGCCTGCTGACAGAGCATCGTCAGCCTACCGGCGCCATTTAAAAAAACTGGGCATTACTTTTGGAGTCATTCAATGAGCTATCTCGCTGCAAGCCAAGCCAATTTCAGGGTCAAAGACGTGCCCGCCGAACGCTTGCCCGAACTGCTTCGTGCTATGCCCAAAGCCGAACTTCACATGCACATTGAAGGTTCGCTAGAGCCTGAATTGATATTTGCACTGGCTCAACGCAACAGCGTGCCCCTGTCTTACCCCAGCGTCGAATTGCTAAGGGGCGCCTATGTGTTTGATGACTTGCAAAGTTTTTTGGACATTTACCACACCGGAACCCTGGTGCTAAAGACTGAGCAGGACTTCTACGACATGACCCACGCTTACCTCAAGCGCGCAGCCTTGGATAGCGTGGTTCATGCCGAGATATTTTTTGACACACAAACCCACACGGGCCATGGTCTGAGTGCCGATACGGTCATCAATGGCTTGCACCGTGCTTGTGTAGATGCTCAGGCAGAGTTTGGCGTGAGTGCCTCGCTAATTTTGTGTTTTTTGCGCCATTTGAGTGAGCAAGAAGCCTTTGAGAGCCTAGAGCAGGCCTTGCCATTTCGAGACAAGATTGTTGGAATTGGCTTGGCGTCCAGCGAGCTGGGGCATCCGCCTGAAAAGTTTGCCAAAGTGTTCGCACGGGCGCGCGAGTTGGGCTTTAGATTGGTCGCCCACGCAGGCGAAGAGGGGCCACCCGCCTACATTTGGAGCGCGCTGGATGTGCTGAAGGTCGAGCGTATAGACCATGGTGTTCAGGCCTTCAGGGACGCTTCGCTCATGCAACGCTTGGTCCAAGACAAAATTCCGTTGACCGTGTGCCCTTTGTCCAATTTGAAGTTGAAAGTATTCAAAACACTGGCGGACCACAACATCGGCCACATGCTGGATGCTGGCGTTGTCGCCACCATCAATTCAGACGACCCGGCCTATTTTGGTGGCTATGTGAACGAAAACTACACGCAAACTTTTGCGGCGTTGGGTTTGACTGCGCAGCACGCTTACCGTTTGGCCCGCAACAGTTTTGAAGCCAGTTTTGCCGACGCAGCGCTGCAGCGAAAGTACATTGACCAGCTTTCAGAGTGTTTTGAGGCTTTTTAGAGCCCCTGAAATCCGTCCAGAGTCGTCCTAGAGCTGACCTAGAGCCGACCTAGAACCGTCCGAGCGCCGTCCAAGTGCCGTCAGCACACTAAATTGAACCGGCCGATACCTTAAAATTTGACGCGAAGCCCGCTGCTCCGGCGGGTTTCGCTTTTATTGTTCGGAGCCATGTAGAGGACTACCATGTACAAAAACCTCGTGAGCACGCTCGTCTTTTCGAGCCTGACCGCCTGTTGTTTCCATTCTGCCTTTTCTCAAACGCCCGCGGCATCCAAGGATCCGCTCAAAATCGGCTTTGTTTATGTCGCCCCACTGACTGATGCGGGCTGGGTGCGCCAGCACGACCAAGGCCGCCGGGCTGTGGACGCGGCGCTGGGCGACCGGGTCAAAACCAGTTACGTCGAAAACGTGGCCGAAGGGCCAGATGCCGAACGCGTGATTCGCGATTTGGCCCAGACGGGTCACAAGCTGATTTTCACGCCCAGCTTCGGCTACATGGAGCCCACGCTCAAGGTCGCCAAAGACTTTCCCGATGTGCGTTTTGAGTCAATCACTGGCTACAAAACCACAGCCAATGTGGCAGCAGCTAACGCCCGCTATTACGAAGGCCGGTATTTGGCTGGCATTGCCGCAGGGCGCATGACCCAAACCCACGTGGCAGGCTACGTGGCGGGTTTTCCGATTCCTGAAGTCTTGCAAGGTATCAACGCCTTCACCTTGGGCATGCGCTCGGTGAATCCCAAGGCGACAGTGAAGGTGGTTTGGCTGAATGCTTGGTTCGACCCCCCGCGTGAACGTGACGCCGCCATGACGCTGTTCAACCAAAACGTGGACGTGATCGCGTTTCACACGGGGTCGAACGCCGTCATGGTTGCCGCTCAAGAGCGCGGCAAGATGGCTGTGGCCTACCACTCAGACATGCGCCGTGTCGCTCCGGACGCCCAAATTGTGGCCGTCAGCCATGAATGGGGTACTTACTACACGCAGCGCGCCCAGGCTTTGCTGAACGGCACTTGGGCCAGTGGTTCGGTTTGGGGCGGCGTGGCCCAAGGCATGGTCAAAGTCGATTCGTTTGGCCCTAAAGTGCCTCAGGCTGTGGTGCAAGAAGTCATGGCTCGGCAAAAGGAAGTTGCCAGTGGCTCACTTCAGCCCTTTGCTGCAACCCAGCAAGCCGTACTGGACAACGAGGGCCGCGTCGTGATCGCCAAAGGCGCCGTCCTCAATGATGGACAAATTCTGGGAATGAATTGGCTGGTTGAAGGCGTGGTGGGCAAGCTGGTGCGCTGAACCGATGACCCGCTTTTGAATTTGGCTTGAGGTCACCCATGCGCGAGGCATCGCAAGTGGGTGAAGTCGGCAAGTGACATGGCGCGACACAACGGCAAGGTGACCCAAGCGGTCGGGTTTGATCCAGATCAACTCTCGCGGGGTGGACACGCCATACCCTTGCCACATGCAAGCCGCTGCCTCCCTTTCTCGACCACGCTCAGAGTCATTTGCAGGTCTGGGGGAGGCTGATGTTGCAGGCCTTGCTTCTTACGACGATCCGGCGGAATGGGCAGTTTTCAGCCAACTTGTCGACAAGCCCGCATCTGACGATTCCGCCCAAGTCTTCCAGTCATTTGTAAGCGTCAAAGGCTTCTATTGCAGCGCTTGCGCCTTGACCCTTGAGGCCGCCTTAGGCCAGGTAAAGGGTGTCGAGTCAGCGCAAGTTAGCGCTGCAAGCGCAACCGCCATGGTCACTTGGTCGTCAGCAGTGACGCGCCCTTCCGTCTGGATGGCTGCGGCGCTGCGCTGCGGCTACCAGCTTCTGCCAGCGCTAGACACGTCGGCCCTCGAAAATTACCGTCAAGTGACCCGCTTGGCGCTTTGGCGTTGGTTGGTCGCTGGTTTTTGCATGATGCAAGTCATGATGTATGCAACCCCTGGTTACTTTGCAACGCCGGGCGAAATTGCACCTGATATTGAAAAGCTCTTGCGTTGGGCATCCTGGGTGCTGAGTTTGCCAGTGGTGCTGTTTTCATGCAGCCCATTTTTTTCCAATGCCTGGCGTGATTTACGGCGCGGCGGCATCAGCATGGATTTGCCCGTGGCGATTGGCATTGCTGTGACCTTTGCTGCGGGCACGGCAGCCACTTTTGAACCGAAAGGCTGGTGGGGACGCGAGGTTTACTTCGATTCGCTCACCATGTTTGCTTTTTTCCTGTTGACTGGGCGCTGGTTAGAGCAGCGTTTGCGCAATCAAACCGTTGGGGCATTGGGTGCGCTCATGCAGCGCCTGCCCGCCACGGTTTTGAGACAAAGTCCAAACGGCGAATTTGAACGTGTCGCCGTGCGCCGCTTGGTGGTGGGTGATTCGGTGCGGGTCCTGCCCGGCGAAGCATTTCCCGCAGATGGCGAAATTCTGGTTGACGCGACTCACACGGACGAAGCGCTTTTAACTGGAGAGTCAAGGCCGGTTCAGCGCGGTGTCGGTGAATGCGTGATGGCAGGCAGCTACAACCTGGGCAATTCGACTGTTGTGCGGGTAGACCGACTGGGCGCGGCAACCCGCTATGCCCAAGTGGTTGCCTTGATGGCGCGGGCCTCACTTGACAAACCCCGTTTGGCCCGGCTGGCCGATCTAGTCGCCAAGCCGTTCCTCATTGGGGTTATGTTAGCTTCAGCCGCGACCGTGGCCTTGGGCTGGCAGCAAGACCCGGCGCATGCATTGATGGCTGCTGTTGCGGTGTTGATTGTCACTTGCCCCTGCGCCCTGTCACTGGCAACTCCCTCGGCCATGTTGACTACGGCCGGTCTGCTGGCGCGCCATGGCGTGCTGGTGCGGCACCTTCAAGCAATAGAGTCGTTGGCAGAAATTGACACCGTCGTTTTTGACAAAACCGGAACCCTGACGAATAGCGAGTTGCGCCTGGGGGCTGCGCACACCCGGCCAAAAGCGAGCGTGAACCAAGTGCTTCAATGGGCAGCCAGTCTTGCCAAACATTCATTGCACCCAATGTCTCGATCCCTGGCGGCAGCGATTGGCCCAGGTGCGGCAAGCGGTTCGAGCCAGGTAACCCAGGTGACCGAGCTTGCAGGGGGTGGTCTTGAAGGCTGGTTTGATGAGCCTTGTGCAGGCACCGCCCGCTGGATTCGCCTAGGGTCAAGCACTTACTGTGGTCTTGACGATGGAGATCGCCATTTGCCTGATGGCGCAACAGGCTCGCGCGTGTTTCTTTCAGACCGCCAAGGCTGGTTGGCCACTATTTGCCTTGAAGAAGCGCTCAGGCCAGATGCTGTGGAGTCGATTGCGCGACTGCAGGCGCAAGGCTTGTCGGTCCTCATGCTGTCCGGTGACACGCAGGCGGCGACCCGAGGCGTAGCCAAGCAACTTGGAGACATCCATGCGCAGGGAAATTGCACGCCAGAAACCAAATTGGCGCGGGTCCAAGCGCTGCAAGCCAAGGGCCACAAAGTTCTGATGGTCGGTGATGGATTGAACGATGGGCCCACTTTGGCAGCGGCGCATGTGTCGGTTGCAATAGGTGCCGCCGTACCGCTGGCGCAAGCGCAAAGTGACTTTGTACTGCCTTCAGCCCAACTGCAAATGTTGCCACTTATGGTGACCCAAGCCAAAGCCACCGTGCGCATTGTTAAACAGAATTTGGCTTGGGCACTGGTCTACAACATCATTTGCATTCCGCTGGCTGTCGCTGGCTACTTGCCGGCGTGGCTGGCTGGGCTGGGCATGGCTCTTAGCTCGTTGCTGGTGGTCGCCAATGCAGCGCGACTTTCGCAAACTCAAACTCAAACGCTTGTGGAACAGCAACCGCCACTGCAGTCTCAATCCTGAGCGGCGTATTGATGGACATACTCTTTCTGCTGGTTCCCTTGTCTGTCTTGTTGGCGCTGGCCATCCTGGCCATCCTGGCTTGGGCGGTCTGGTCGGGTCAATTTGAAAATTTTGACAGCGAAGCTGAACGGATTTTTTTGGCAAAGTCGGACAACCCGCACGATTTGAATGCTTAACAGTTTGTAAGTTTGATCCATGTCAAGTCTGTAATCGCGCTCAAACCTCAAACTTGACCTCAACTTAAGGCTAAGAGGATTCTCAACATGAGTGCAGTACTTCCCATTCCAACCATTCGAAGCCCTCAACGCACTTGGTCGGCGTCAAAAGCCACTGCTTACAACGACAAGGTGGTTCTTCAATTCAGCATCATGGCAGTGGTGTGGGGGGTTGTGACCATGCTGGTAGGCGTGTTCATTGCGGCCCAGATGGCATGGCCAGAGCTTAACTTTGGTATTTCCTGGTTGTCGTTTGGGCGTCTTCGGCCTTTGCACACCAATGCTGGAATTTTTGCCTTTGGCGGCTGCGCCTTGTTTGCCACAAGCTACTACGTCGTGCAACGCACCTGCCAAACCCGCGTGATCTCAGACAAGCTTGCCGCCTTTCACTTTTGGGGTTGGCAGGCGGTGATTGTGGCCGTGGCCATCTCTTTGCCCATGGGCTACACCCGTGGCAAGGAATACGCTGAGGCAGAGTGGCCGATTGCCCTTTTGATCACGGTCGTCTGGGTAGCCTACGCCATTGCATTTTTCGGCACCATTGGCATTCGCAAAGTGCGTCACATTTACGTGGCCAACTGGTTCTATGGCGCATTCATCATTGCGGTTGCCATGTTGCACATCGTCAACGCCGCCGTGGTGCCCGCCGGGTGGATGAAGTCTTACTCAGCCTATGCGGGCGTGCAAGATGCCATGGTTCAGTGGTGGTACGGGCACAATGCCGTGGGTTTTTTGCTGACCGCAGGATTTTTGGGCATCGTTTACTACTTCATTCCCAAGCAGGCAGAGCGGCCTGTTTACTCCTATCGCCTGTCCATCGTCCACTTTTGGGCTTTGATTTTCACCTACATGTGGGCGGGGCCGCACCACCTGCATTACACGGCCTTGCCTGACTGGGCGCAGTCGCTGGGTGTGGTCTTCTCGCTGATATTGCTGGCACCCAGTTGGGGTGGCATGATCAATGGCGTCATGACCCTGTCGGGCGCATGGCACAAGCTGCGCGATGACCCGATCATCCGCTTCATGATCGTCGCATTGTCGTTTTACGGGATTGCCACTTTCGAGGGGCCCATGCTGTCGATCAAGACCGTGAATGCCTTGTCGCATTACACCGACTGGAACATTGCCCACGTCCACGGGGGCACGCTGGGTTGGGTGGGTTTTATATCCATGGGCGCGCTGTATTACCTGGTGCCGCGCATGTTTGGTCAAACCAAAATGCACAGCGTCGCAGCGATTGAATTGCATTTCTGGGTCGCCACAGTCGGCATAGTTCTGTACATCGCCGCGCTGTGGATTGCCGGGGTAATGCAGGGGTTGATGTGGCGAGCCATCAACCCTGACGGCACGCTGACCTACACCTTCATCGAAAGCGTAAAAGCCACCTTTCCCTTTTATGTGGTTCGATTGTTTGGTGGCATTTTGTACCTGACAGGCATGTTGGTGATGGCTTGGAACGTGTACATGACGGCACGGGCAGGAAAGCCTTCAGAAGCCTTGATTCCGCCCCTCGCGGCCAATTCCTGAATCTTTCCCAGAGGAGTTGAACATGGCATTTACCCACGAAAAAGTCGAAACCAACAACATGTTGATGATCGTGTTGATCCTCATCGTTTTGGCGGTAGGCGGCATGGTTGAAATTGTGCCGCTTTTCTTCCAAAAGTCGACCACACAGCCGATCAAGGGTGTCCTTCCAGACTCTGCCTTGCGGGTGGTGGGCCGCGACATTTATGTGCGCGAAGGCTGCTACAACTGCCACTCACAAATGATTCGCCCGCTGGTGGCAGAAACGCTGCGCTATGGGCACTATTCTGTAGCGGGCGAGTTTGTTTACGACCACCCGTTTCAGTGGGGTAGCAAACGTACCGGGCCTGACCTGCACCGAGTGGGCGGCAAATACAGCGACGAATGGCAACGCCTGCACATGATCGCGCCGCGTGATCTGGTACCCGAATCGATCATGCCCGCTTACCCGTGGCTTGAAAAAACCCCTGCCGACCACGAATCTATTCAGGCCCACATGACCGCCCTGCGCCGCGTGGGGGTTCCCTACACCGACGCTGAAATTGCCGCTGCCCCAAATGAGGTGAAAGGCAAGACGGAACTCGACGCCTTGGTCGCGTATTTGCAAGGCCTCGGCTTGGCGCTGAAATAAGAAGGACCCAACATGGACATCATCATGGACATCAACACGCTTCGAAGTCTGGTCACGGCTGCAGGTTTCGCTGTTTTTGTCGGTATCTTGGTGTGGACCTACCGGCCCGCCCGCAAGGCAGCCTTTGATGAGGCGGCGCAGCTACCGTTTGCCAAGCCAGAGAGGTCACAGCCATGAGCGACTTTGTCAATGGTTTCTGGTCCTGGTATGTGGCGGCAATCAGCCTGGTGTCGGTTTTGGCGTGTGGGTTGCTGCTGTACCTGGCGGGCAAGGCCACAGTGGTTGCACACGATGGCACAACTGACGACAACACCACGGGCCATGTGTGGGATGGCACCTTGCGCGAATACAACAACCCCTTGCCGCGCTGGTGGTTGTGGTTGTTCATTTTGACGATTGTTTTTTCGCTGGGCTACCTGGCGGCATTTCCCGGGCTGGGCAGCTTCAAGGGTTTTTTAAGCTGGTCAAGTGAGGCTGAGCACCGAGTCGACCAAACCCAGCTTCGCGCCGAAGTTGCACCCTTGTACGCGTCGTTTTCTGCCCAACCGGTGGAAACTTTGGCCAAAGACGCCCGCGCACTGGCTGTGGGTGAGCGGCTGTTCATGAACCACTGCGCCCAGTGCCATGGCTCTGACGGTGGCGGCAGCAAGGGCTTTCCTAACCTGAGCAATGCCAACTCGGCGTGGTTGGGCGAGCGAAGCGCCGCGCACATTGTGCAAACCGTGACAGCAGGTCGCAATGGGTTGATGCCGCCCATGGAGGCAGCGGTGGGCGGTGAAGCGGGCTTGAGCGACATCGCCAACTATGTGCTGTCTCTGTCTGGCAGCCCGCACAACGAGATCAAAGCCTTCAGCGGCAAAGCCAAATTTGGAGCCTGCGCGGCCTGCCACGGCGTCGACGGCAAAGGAAACAAGGCCCTGGGTGCCCCCAATTTAACCGACGACTATTGGCTGCATGGCTGGGGCGAAGCGGCGATCATCAGCGCCATCAAAAACGGCAAAAACAATGTCATGCCAGCGCAATCGCCCATGCTGTCCACCGAGCAAATTCATGTGGTGGCGGCCTATGTGCTGAGCCTGTCGCAAAGCCGTGTGGCGACCGCGACGCTGCCAAAGCCTGCCAATGCCCCCTGACCTTGTTTCAAGAGGCACTGCGCCCCGTGCCTGAACTGAAAGTCTGAGCCTTGCCACCCGCTGCCCCTTTATCGCCGCGCCAGGTTCGCGTCATTCCCATTGCGGTGGATGACTCGTCAAAACTCGCCTCGCTCTACCAGTCTGACCCCAAAATTTACGCGCGCAGTGTGTCTGGCTGGTTCAACCGCTGGCGCTGGGCGATGGTGTTCGCAACCCAGCTGGTTTTTTATGGTTTGCCGTGGCTGCAATGGAATGACCGCCAAGCCGTGCTGTTTGATTTGGCAGCCCGGCGGTTTTACATTTTCAACATGGTGCTGTACCCGCAAGATTTGATTTACCTCACCGGGCTGTTGGTGCTGAGCGCTTTGTCGCTCTTTTTGTTCACGGCCATTGCAGGGCGACTTTGGTGCGGCTACACCTGTCCGCAAACGGTTTACACCGAGATATTCATGTGGGTGGAACGAAAAATTGAAGGCGATCGCATTGCCCGCATGCGGCTGGACAAATCTGCTTGGGGGCTGAACAAAATTGCCCGCAAAAGCGCCAAACAGGCGGTTTGGATCGCCATTGGGCTGTGGACGGGCTTTAGCTTTGTGGGCTATTTCACCCCCATTCAGGAGCTTGCCGGGCTGGCGCTCAGTTTCAGCCTGGGGCCGTGGGAGCTGTTTTGGGTTCTGTTTTACGGTTTTGCCACTTATGGCAATGCAGGCTGGATGCGCGAGCAGGTGTGCAAGTACATGTGCCCTTACGCGCGATTTCAAAGCGCCATGTTTGACCGCGACACTTTGACTGTGACCTACGACGTGGCGCGCGGGGAGGGCCGTGGCTCGCGTCCGCGCAGTGACACGCCCGACCAGTACCACGCCAAAGGATTGGGTGATTGCATTGACTGCGGCTTGTGTGTGCAGGTTTGCCCGACCGGCATCGACATTCGCAACGGCCTGCAATACGAATGCATCAGTTGTGCCGCCTGCATTGATGTGTGCAACGGCGTGATGGACAAAATGAATTACCCGCGCGGGCTGATCCGCAACAGCACAGAAAATGGGGTCGAACGCAAATTGACCCAAGCGCAGATGTTCCGCCGGGTGCTGCGGCCCCGGGTGCTGGTCTATTCGGCTTTGCTGGGCGTGGTGGCCGCGGGCATGCTGTACAGCCTGCTGGCGCGGGCGAATTTCAAGGTCGATGTGCAGCGAGACCGTGGTTCTGTGGCGCAAATGGCAGGCCAGGGTCAGGTCGACAACGTTTACCGCCTGCAAATTGGGAATGCGACGGAACAGCCACAGACCTATCTGATTCGTGTCGAAGGCCTGGCAGGCGCGACGCTGGTGCCAGGTGCTCTGCCCGTGGTCGAAGCGGCCAGTTCGCGGTCTTTTGCCGCCAGGGTGCGGGTGCCTGCAGGCTTGAGCGCCGGCACGCACCCGCTGAATTTTGTAATTTCTACCCAGGCGGCACCGCAAGATGAAGTGACCGAAAAATCAGTCTTCCTGATGCCCCGATAGCGATTTTCTGAGGAGCCCCCACCATGCCATCCCCATCCGCCTTTGCCGCCCAACCGCAGTTTGTCGGCCCTCCGCCACGACCTTGGTACCAAGAGTTTTATGTCTGGATGGTGATTGCCGGACCAGTGTCGGCCGTGCTGGCCTGCGCCGTCACGGCGATTTTTATTCTGCAAGGGCCCGATGCGGTGGTGTCCAAAAATTACTACAACGAGGGCTTAGCCTTGGCCAAAGAAGTGGCCGCAGCACCGCCAGCCATGCAACCCGCCAAAACTGGGCGCAACCACAGCGCAACGGGGGGCGCTAGCCATGCCAAGCCTTGATTTGGCAAGGTCACGCCGGGTCAAATTTTGGGTGCTGATCACTTGGCCAGCATTTTTGGCGGCCTGCCTACTCGAAGTGCTGGTGTTTGCAGCGGTGGACCCGAGCGAAGTGCATTGGCCGGGCCAAACCGTACAGCCTTCGCGGCAGGCGGTGTATTCGGCAGCATTTTTTAGTTTTTGGGCGATTGCCATGGCCTGCAGTGGACTTGTGTTGTGGTTGAACAAGCCACATCCCGAGATCAATCAACGGACTGAGGACTGACACCGTGCAAACTGCCTTGGCCGCAACGGCTTTGCTCATGGGTCTTGCGGGTGGTCCGCATTGCGTGGCCATGTGTGGGGCCGCGTGCGCGGGCATTGGTCGCACGCAGGGCGGGGGCAGAACGCAGGCGCTGTGGGTCTTTCAGGCGGGCAGGGTGTTGGGGTACTCGGTTTTGGGCGGTTTGGCGGCGGCGTCCATTCAAGGGTTGGGGTGGCTAAGCGTGCATTCGGCTGCCTTGCGCCCGGTTTGGTCGCTGTTTCATGTGGCAGCCGCCATGCTGGGTTTGGTGCTGTTGGTGCAAGCCCGCCAGCCCATTTGGCTTGAAAACTCTGCCCGCAAGGTGTGGCAGGCCGCGCGCGCTTTCACGGTCAATGCCAACGGCACGGCATCGCTTGCACCTATTGGCTTGGTGGGTTTTTTATGGGCTTTGCTGCCTTGCGGCCTGCTTTACTCGGCGCTGCTGGTGGCAGCCATGACCGGCAGCGCTGTAGAAGGAGCGGGCGTGATGGCGTTGTTTGCTCTGGGCAGCGGCGTGTCGCTGATGGCTGGGCCCTGGCTTTGGCTTCGCCTGCGCGGGCAAAAGTCGGGTAACTGGGCGATTCGCCTGGCGGGCCTGGCGCTGTTGGCCAGCTCGGTTTGGGTGCTTTGGATGGGTTTGCTGCACGACACCGCGCCTTGGTGCGCCACCCCTTGAGGCAAGTTCGAGTAATCTGTGGGCATGAAAGCCTACCGCGCCTCGATTCTGCGTTTCAACCCCGACCTGCCTGCCGACCATTCGGCAGTTTTTGAAGAAGATGGCCTGCTGGTGGTCGAACCTGGCGAATTTGGCAATAAGAGTCACAAGAGCACTCAAGGCGTTGCCAAAGTCCATGCTGTGGGGCCTTATGCGTCGCTGATGGGTCAGTTTGCGCACCTGCCCGTGGAAGATTTGAGCGGCCGCATCATCGCCCCCGGCTTTGTCGACATGCACCTGCATTACCCGCAAACTGACGTGATTGGCTCGCCCGCTGAAGGGCTGCTGCCCTGGCTGACTAACTACACGTTCCCCGAAGAATCTCGCTTCGCATCGGCCGATTACAGCGCCCAGGCGGCTGATTTTTTTGTCGCGGAACTGGTGCGTCATGGAGTCACCACGGCGCTGACCTTTGCCACGTCGCACGTCGCGTCGGTCAACGCGCTGTTTGCGGCGGCGCAAGGTGCCCGCTTGCGCATGATCAGCGGCAAATGCCTGCAAGACCGCAATTCACCCGACGGCGTGCGTGACATGCCGCACCCAAGCGGACGCTTTGACGCGACCGAACAAAGCCTGATTGACACGGAAGCGCTGATTCAGCAATGGCATGGCAAAGGTCGCGCAGGCTATGCCATCACCCCGCGCTTTGCGCCGAGTTGCTCGGACGCGCAGTTGCGTGGCGCAGGCGAGCTGGCCGCCAAGTACCCCGATGTGTGGATTCAGTCGCATGTGGCCGAAAACCAGGCCGAAATTGATTGGGCGCGCCAACTGTTTCCCCAATCGCGCTCTTACTTGGTTACCTACGCCGACTTTGGCCTGATGCGGCGCAAAGCCGTTTACGCCCATTGCATTCACTTTGATGACGCTGACCGCGAGCTGATGCGCCACTCTGGCGCTGTGGCGGCCGTTTGCCCCACCAGCAACCTGTTTTTAGGCAGTGGGTTTTTTGATTTTGCCGCGGCAGACCGCGCTGGATTTCAGTACGGCTTGGCCAGCGACGTGGGCGGTGGCACCAGTTTCAGCCCGTTTCACACCATGCTGGCGGCGTACTACGTGGGGCGCGCGAGTTGGGACGCTGAACTGGACGAATCTGGCAAATCCGACAAAGCAGGTGAATCAGGTAAAACAGGTAAAGCAGGCAAGGCCGGAATCAGCCTGAGCCCGCAAAATCTTTGGTGGCAACACACAGCGGGTGCTGCCCAAGCGCTGGGCTTGGGCGGTGTGGCCGGTAATTTGCAAGTGGGTTGCGACGCAGATTTTGTGGTGCTCAACCCCAAAGCCACACCGTTGCTGGCCCGCAAAACCGCCCGTGCGCAAAATTTGGACGAGCTGCTGTTTTCCATGATCGTGCTGGGCGACGACCGCTTGATTGAACGCACGCTGCTGGCTTGACGCAACAGACAAGGGCTTGATCGGGCTTTGATCTGTCTTGACTTGTCTTGAACGGTTGCTATAATATATATAGCAAACTATGTATATTATTCGAGAGCTAGAGGCCTATTTGGTTCGTATTTTGAGCGTTTTTAGAAAAAAAGAACCTGCAGGTTCTTTTTTCGGAAAAACGGGCTGTTTTGGCTCTTTTTGATTTCTTTTGACATGTTCAGCCCCTCTCGCGCCCGACATTGCATCCGAATCACAGCCAAACCACCTGCCAAAGCCTACCAGCGCCGAACCGTGTCAAACGCCACCCTTGCGGACTCTGACAACAGCGCGAACGCGGTTTTGGCAGCGCTGCTGTCACCCGCCCGGGCGGCCACTTCCAGCGCGCGGGCATCTTTGGCGGCGGCTTCTGCGGTGATGCTGAGCAACAGCCCTTTGAGCGCGTGCGCATTGGCTGCGGTGGCCACCCAGTTTTGATTCTGCATGGCCTCAAAAGCCAATCCCATGCAGTTGCGCAGGTCGGAGCTGAACGCTTTGGACATCGCGCGCAGGGCTGATTCGTCGTCGCCCAGGCGGGTGAGCATGCGCGCGCGGTTCACCAAGCCCGGCTGGCTGGCCTCGCGGGATCGGTCAGCAGCGCTGGTCAGTTGCGGCTTGGCTGCTGCAGGGGCTGAATCCAGCGGCAAAGGCACATGCTGGGTGCTGGATTCAGGGTCGCGCAGGGAGGGTTTTGACGTGGGTCTTAAAGTGGCTTTGGAAGCGGCTGTTGATGCGGCTGTAGATGCGGTTGTAGAAGCGGTTGATGTATCGACCGATGGTGCAGCGATTGAAACACCAGTTGATACGGCCCTTGCAGGCGCGTCTGCAGTCGCCGTCAAGCGCCCTGAAAACGACACCAGCGTCGAAGGCAGTTCATCCGCAGGGCGCGTGTCAGGCGCTGCGCTCAGCTCGGCCCGGGTAGATTGCAGCCCCAAACCGGTGGCCTGCAAACCCGCGCGCAGGGCCTCGTTGGTCAGGGGTTTGGTCAGGTAACCGTCCATCCCCACCGACACCGCATGCTCGCGGTCCGCCGCTGCGGCGTTGGCCGACAGCGCAATGATGGGCACCCGAATTTTGCTGTGCGCCTGCTCCCATTGGCGAATGTAATGGGTGGCTTGCCAGCCGTCCATTTGCGGCATTTGTATGTCCATCAGCACCAGGTCAAAGCGCCGGGCAAACACGGCTTCAATCGCGCGGGCACCGTCGGCGGCGGCTTCCACTTCAAACCCCAGTTTTTCCAGCAAACGGGTCGCCAGCAGCTGGTTGACCACGTAGTCGTCCACCACCAGGGCGCGTTTGCCTGCGTAGTTGTGCCCTTGGTTGGCAAGCGAGGGGCTTTGCGCTAGGTTGTCGGTGGTCATTTCCACCCCAGCCAGCTCGGTTTGCCCAAAATCTGCGTCCAGATTCAAATTTTGGCTTTGGCTTTGGCCCAAAGGCACTTGCAAGGTGAAGCAACTGCCTTGGTCGGGCGTGCTGTTCACATCAATTTTGCCGCCCATCAGGTTGACCAATTTGGCGCAAATCGACAGCCCCAGCCCCGTGCCGCCATAGCGCCGCGAGGTCGAATTGTCAGCCTGCACAAAGGCGCCAAAAATTGACTGCTGCTTTTTGACAGGAATGCCAATGCCGGTGTCGCTCACCTGCAATTGCACCGTCATGTGGGTGGCGGTTTCTGCGGTCAAGTCCATCGACACGTCCACCCGGCCTTGCTCGGTGAATTTGATGGCGTTGCTGACCAGATTGGTCACAATTTGGCGCAGCCGCCCAGGGTCGCCCACGGCTTCTTTGGGCAGGGTCTCGCCCGCCTGCAAGCGCAACTCAAGCCCCTTGGCTTGCGCCGCGACGCGCAAGGGGGCCACCACGTCCCACAGCCATTTGCGCAGCGGAAACCGCACCTGTTCCAGCATGAGCATGCGGGCTTCAAGGCGCGAATAATCCAGCACGTCATTCACCAAGGCCAGCAAGGCCCGCCCCGAGCTGCCCACCAGTTCGACATACTGGCGCTGCTCGGGCGTCAGCTCCGTCTGCGCCAGCAGGTTGTTCATGCCAATCACGCCGTTCAATGGGGTGCGAATCTCGTGGCTGATGTGCGCCAGAAACTCGTCTTTGGCAGCGTTGGCGGCCACCGCCTGGGCGCGGGCGGCTTCAACTTCTTGCTGAATGTCGCGCCTGCGGGTCACGTCGCGCGATATCCCCGCCATGCGTTCCACCTGGCCCAGCATGTCGCGTTGAATGACGTCGCCCGTGCACTCAATCCAGCGCTTTTGGTGCCCGGTTTTGATTTGCAGCTCCACCTCCAGGCGGGCGTCGTCTTGCCGGAAGACCCGCACCAGCGCCTGGCGCAGCAGTTCCCGGTCGGCGGCGCCTGCGCGGCGCATCAGGTCTTGCGGTGACCAATCGGGGTTTTGCAGGGCTTCGTCTGATTCCGGGTCCACCGAGTCCACGGTTTCCATGAAGTTGGAAGACGCGAACAGGGTTTCATCCAGAATGTCCCATTCCCAAATGGCCAGGCCCGCCGCGTCAACCGCCAGTTGCAGGTGGTCTTCGGTTTTGCCCAGAGCGGCCTCGGCCATCAGGCGGCTGTTGGATTCGTTGTTCGCCTGGTCGCGCAACTGCGCGTTGTCCCGCTGCAACAGCTTAATTTGATCTAGCAGGTGCTGCACTTCCCCGCGTGGCTCTGCTCGGCGGTCTACCTGCAGTTCGCCAAACGGCTTGCCACGCTGATCCGCGCCAAGGCCATTGCGCGGTTGGGAAGTCATGGCACAGGCTCAATCGACAGTTCACCCGCCGCCGTCCACACCTGAATTTTGCGGTACAGCGTGGACGGGTTGACCTGCAAGGCGCGCGCCGCCTGCGCAACATTGCCGCCAAAGGCGCGCAAGGCGTAATCGACCACCTCACGCTCCACATGGGCCAGCGGGCGCACGCGGGCGCGCTCAAAGGTGTCAGGTGGTCGCGCGGTGGGCAAGGGCGCAAATTGCGCAGGGGCATAGTTGGACGGCGCAAAATCCGCGCGCAGGGCACCCGGCTCGGTGGCGGGGGCCAGCGCTTGCGGGGCGGTCATTGGCCAATGCAGAGGGGCTGGGGCCGTGCCGGGCGGTGGCGCATAAGCGGCAAGTGGCGAGGGGGCCGAGCCCGTGAACGGCGGTTGGCTGTTTTCAAAAGCCTGCGCAAACCAGGGCGTGGGCTCGATCTCGGGGTCTGGTTGAGCGGGGTCGTTGGGCGGCACCGCGTCAGCCGCGCTTTGGGTTTGCACCGGTGCGGGCAGCGCCACCGGTGAGGGCGCGGCGCTGGGCTTTCGGGCGACGCTGGCCGGCAGCATGTCCACCAGCACTTGGTCGCCATCGTTCAGCGCCACCACGGCGCGCACCACGTTGATCAATTCGCGCACATTGCCAGGCCAGGCGTGCGCGCGCAGGGCGGCCATGGCCTCCAAGCTGAAGGCGCTGAACTTTTTGCCGTCTTCCTTGGCATAGCGTTTGAGCAGTACCTCGGCGATCAGCAGCACGTCGTTGCCCCGGCTGCGCAGGGGTGGCAGCTCAATCGGCACGACAAACAGGCGGTAAAACAGGTCTTCGCGGAATTCGCCTGAGCGCACCCGTTCGGCCAGGTTGCGGTGGGTGGCGCAGACAATGCGCACGTCCACCAGGCGGGTGCGGTCTTCGCCCAGGCGT
>JANPCR010000234.1:0-13623 GCA_031431035.1 Rhodoferax sp. | reverse complement strand
CCAGTTCCCATGACTTTTCCCCTTGAGTGTACAAAACTACCCTGGCAAATCTGCCAGACCCAACCGGCTTGACGTTTGCAAACGCGGCGAATTCGTTGACCGGACCAATGGCCCAATAGCGACCAAGGTCGCAAACAAAAGTATTATTTCGATGTGATAGACAAAGCTGTAGCCGACTGCCGGAGAGGTCAACGCTGTCCCTAATGCACCTTGCTCAGCCAGCGCAGAGATAACATCCCTCAACACCCCACCAAGCGCTATAGCCAAGCCGCTGGCAGTCGCTTGAACCGCGCCCCAAGCTCCCAAAGCCAAACCATTGTGATCCTCAGATTGAAGGCTCATGGCCGCTGTCAATGTGGCTACGGAGAAGAACCCGCCTCCAAAGCCAATGAAAATGGCCCCAAACCGAAATAGCAAAGCAGACTGAAATGGGTCCGCAAAAATGACAGCCCCAAAGCCCAACACCCCGAACAACAACCCTATGGCGGCCAGCCGAAAAGGATCGCCTCCGTGATGCAACCAACGCGATGCCAACAAGAATGCGCCTAGGCTCCCGCCAGCCATCAAGGCCGTAAGCGCTGAAGTAGCCCCTACAGGCAGATTCATGATCTGGCCACCGTAAGGTTCCAGTAAAACGTCTTGCATGCTGAAGGCCGCGGAACCTAGGCCGACTGCCACTAAAAGACGAATCGCCCGGCCGCCCTGCATGAAAACGTTCCAAGACTTTTTGAAGGCTGGCCGTGGGCCATTGATGACCATACTGGTGCGCAAGGGGTCCCGGGCCTCCTGCTTCCAAAGAGCCAGCATGTTGAGCACCATGGTGACAACTGCCGCGCCTTGAATCACTTGGATCAATTTCACCTGTTTGAAGTCGGCCAACAGAATTCCAAACACCAAGGAACTGAAAAGCATGCCTAAAAGCAACATAACGTAAAGCAGAGCGACAACCCTGGGGCGCGACTCTGGGGTTGCAATGTCTGTTGCCAGCGCCAAACCGGCTGTCTGGGTGAGATGCATACCCGCGCCCACCAACAAAAAGGCAAGCGCTGCCCCCACTTGGCCGTAAATCGGTGGGCCATTGCTATCGCCCGAAAGGACAATCAGAGCAAACGGCATGATTGCTAGCCCGCCGAATTGCAGCAAACTGCCCATCCAAATGTACGGAACCCTTCTCCAGCCCAAGGTAGATCGGTGCGTATCCGATCTAAATCCCATCAACGCCCTAAGTGGTGCAAAAACCAGCGGCAATGCGACCATCAAGGCGACAAGCCAAGCAGGAACATTCAATTCAACAATCATCACTCGGTTCAAAGTGCCATTGAGTAGCGCCAATGCCATTCCGACCGAAACTTGAAACAGGGACAGCCGCAACAAGCGCCCCATAGGCAGCTCCCTGGAGGCGGCATCTGCAAAGGGTAAAAACTGTGCGCCCACTTTGCCCCAATTGCTAGCAAGCGATGCATTCAGACGAACGATCGTGTCAACTGGCTTCATTTCTTCAAAAGTTCCAAAGCTTGTGATTTGTAAAATCCGCCGGCCACTCTTTGGGTGCGCGCCGCCTGCCAATCACGCAACGTCTCATCCCGCGACATGAGGCCTGCTATTTTTTCTGCGGCCATCGGCTCCAACCAAGGGGCCCGATCACCACGCGGGAAAAGGCGACCCACCGCAATCATGGTCGCCAGAATTGGTGTTCGAGGCGCAAAAGTGAATACGATTGAAGTGGAAGTTCGCTTTGCCAGCTGCGACAAGGCAGCCACTGCATCTTCGGCGCAATAGTGAATGACTGAATCCATCGCCACTACGTGGTCGAAATTACCCAAGCTAGCGCTGAGCATGTCGCCGCTTCGAAAATCAATCGACCCCGGACCAGCAATTTTTGGCTGGCGTTCACGGGCCAAATCAACCAGCTTGGGTGACAAATCAATTGCGACCACCTCTGCGCCGCGGACTGCTGCCGCGACAGCAAGGGCGCCTGTTCCACACCCCGCGTCAAGAATGCGCCGCCCACACAAATCCTGTGGCAGCCATGACAGAAGGTTTGCACGCATGGCGTCGCGCCCGGCCCGCACAGACGCGCGAATCCGGCCCACAGGAGCATCCGACGTTAGACGCGCCCATGCGTCCACCGCAGTGCGGTCAAAATATGTCTCGATTTGACCTTTGCGCTCAGCGTAGGTTGAAGAATTCATCAATCAAATCCGAGCAGATCGAAAATATCGCGGTCTTTCATGGGGACAGCATTTAGCGGCTCTGTTCCCAACCAAAGGGAGGCCGCCAAACGCATGTATTCCTTTTTGACCGCGTCAAGCTCAGGTGAGTCTTCCATTTCAAAAAGCGTGGATTTTTTCAGACGGCTTCGACGAATCACGTCCAGGTCAGGAAAGTGAGCAGCCAAAGTCAAACCGATTTTGTTGTTGTACTTGTCAATTTGGTCTGTGTCTTTGCTGCGATTGGCAATGACGCCGCCAAGGCGCACGTTGTAATTTTTGGCCTTGGCACCAATTGCCTGAACGATTCGGTTCATAGCAAAGATCGAGTCAAAGTCATTGGCCGTGACGATAAGTGCCCGATCTGCATGCTGTAGGGGAGCAGCAAAGCCACCGCACACTACGTCTCCCAACACATCGAAGATTACGACGTCCGTGTCCTCCAACAAATGGTGCTCCTTCAAAAGCTTGACTGTTTGTCCCACCACGTACCCGCCGCAGCCGGTTCCCGCTGGCGGGCCACCTGCTTCAACACACATCACACCGTTAAAGCCTGGAAACACAAAATCTTCAACTCTGAGTTCTTCTGCGTGAAAATCTACGGTTTCCAGAACATCAATTACGGTTGGGAGCATCTTTTTTGTAAGAGTGAACGTGGAGTCGTGTTTGGGGTCGCACCCGATTTGAAGCACTCGCTTGCCCATCAATGAAAAAGCCGCCGAGAGGTTCGAAGAGGTTGTGCTTTTACCGATGCCCCCCTTGCCGTAAATAGCAAACACCTTCGCGTTTCCAATCTTCAGGTTGGGATCAAGCTCAACCTGCAAACTCCCCTCGCCATCTAGACGCAGATTAGTGCGTTCCCCCGGACGTTTGATGTTTGGGAAAGGGACGGTGGTAACACTCATGCGGTGGCTCCTTCAAAAACGCCTTCAAGGCGGTCTTCCAACTCTTCACCTGCTTGACGCAGGGCTTCCAGCATCTTGGCATCTGGCTGCCAGTACTTTCGTTCATAGGCTTCAAGCAGACGGTTGGCAACCCTCGCCGAGGCAGTTGGATTCAGCTTGGCGAGGCGCTCTCGCATCGCTGGATCCAGCATGAAGGTTTCGCTCAATTGCTCGTAAACCCAAGGTTGGACCTGGCCGGTAGTGGCAGACCAGCCCATCGTGTTTGTAACGTGAACCTCAATTTGGCGAACGCCTTCGTAGCCGTGCTTGAGCATGCCCTCGTACCATTTCGGATTCAACATCCGGGTGCGCGTTTCCAAGGCCACCTGATCTGAGAGTGTGCGAACGACACCCCCACCGCTGCTGTCACGGGTTTGGTCGCCAATGTAAACCGGAGCCATTTCGGCTGCGGATCCCATCTTGTCTGTTTTCGCCCGCTTGATGGCCCGACTGATCCCACCGAGCGTGTCAAAGTAAGTGTCAACCGTAGTGACTCCCAGCTCCACTGAGTCGAGGTTTTGGTAGGCCAACTCAACCCCTGCCAGAACGCTTTGAAGTAACTGGGGTTGCTGAACAGCTCGCCCAGCACGTCCGTAAGCAAAACCCTTACGGCGGCTATAGGTCTCAGCAAGCTCGTCACCATCTTCCCAGCGACTGTTGTCAATCAGGCTATTGACGTTGGAGCCATAGGCACCTTCAGCGTTCCCGAAAACACGAAGCGACGCAGTTTCCAAATCACCACCGTGCTCATTTATGAAGGCCAGGGCGTGCTTACGAATGAAATTGCCCTCAGAAGGTTCATCTGCACTGGCAGCCATGAACGCCGCCTCTGCCAGCAACTTGATTTGGAGTGGCAACAAGTCGCGAAAAATACCCGACAAGGTAATGATTACATCCACGCGGGGCCGCCCTAAATCTGCCAAGGGGATCAGCTCAGCCCCCGCCAATCGTCCGTAGCTGTCAAAACGTGGCTTGGCACCCATGAGTGAAAGTGCTTGAGCTATAGGCGCACCCTCACTTTTCAAATTGTCTGTCCCCCACAAAACCATTGCAATGGACTCTGGGAAGGAGTTTCCGTCACCCATGTGTTTTTGCAACAGACGATCAGCTTGTCGCGCACCGTCTTTCACGGCGTAGGCGCTCGGAATTCGGAAGGGATCAAAACCATGCAGATTGCGGCCAGTGGGTAAAATTGCCGGGTTACGTAGCAAGTCCCCGCCAGGGGCTGGGCGAAGAAATCGTCCGTCCAATGCCCGTAAAACCCCACTGATTTCATGATCCTCAGCCATCAACGCGTCTGTCACCGACAACTCTTGAAGAAGTGAAAGCAGCGTTGAATCGTCGCCCAAACCAACTGCTTTTAACGCCATTTGAGGCGAATGCCCAGCCACGAGGGCCTCAATCAAAGCCCGTTCAGGCCTTTGACCATGGGAAGCTTCAGCGCAAGACAACAACAGGTCGACGCGCTCAGGCACGCTCGGAGCTTGGCCGACGACATGCAGTCCATAAGGAATCAGGGTGTATTCGACTTCTAATAAATCCTCGGTGAGCTTGGTAATTTTGGATTCAGAACCTGCACCCCACAAAGGTTCGGCCGATGCCAATTCCAACTCTGCCGCTTGACCTTGAATCATGACACTCAGCTCATCGCGTTCGAGCTGCGCTTCTGGCTCCAAACTTCTAAAACGTTCCAATGCATCCTTGAGATCGACCAAGCCTTGGTAAAGGCCAGCCTGCGCCACAGGCGGCGTCAGGTAGCTAATCAGTGTCGCTGCGGCGCGGCGCTTGGCAATCGTTCCCTCTGAAGGGTTGTTCGACGCATAGAGGTACATGTTTGGCAGGTCACCGATCAGCCGGTCGGGCCAGCACGTCGCAGACATGCCGCTTTGTTTGCCAGGCATAAATTCCAATGCACCGTGGGTGCCAAAATGCAGCACGGCATTGGCACCGAAATCTTCCCGCAACCACCTGTAAAACGCTGAAAAGGCGTGCGTTGGCGCGAAGCCCTTCTCAAACAGCAATCGCATCGGATCGCCTTCATAGCCGAAAGCTGGTTGGATGCCGACAAATACATTACCAAAACATTCACCCAAGACAAAAATATTGCTGCCATCACTTTGCTGTTTACCAGGCGCCGGACCCCATTGGCTTTCAATTTCCTTGAGATGCTTCTCCCTGCGAACATGATCATCGGCAGCAATGCGGGTGTATACGTTTGCCATCGCACCAAACCTCGCTGCATTGCCAGTGATGATGCGCTCGCGCAGTTCATCAACGCTTGCGGGAACTTCAACGGTGTACCCACCCTTGTGCATGGCCGTCAACACATTAAATAGCGACTCGAAAACCGACAAAAACGCTGCTGTTCCCGTGGCACCCGCATTGGGTGGAAAGTTAAAGACCACGGCTGCAACTTTTCTATCAGCGCGCTGCGAACGCCGCAAATCCACCAGCTTTCCAACCCGAGCAGCCAGTGTGTCAGCCCGTTCAATGCAGGAATGCATGTCATGCGAATCAGGTGAATTTTTGAAGGTACAAGCATGGGCGCAACCGCTGCAGGCCAAATGCTGTGCGCTACCACGACCCCCAAACACCATCGAGCCCGTTGCACCATCCAGTTCAGGTATGGCAACCATCATGGTTGTTTCGACGGGTAACAGGCCGCGTGGCGACCCACCCCATTGTTCTAAGGTCTGAAACTCTACCGGGGTCACAGCGATGTAAGGTACATCCAGCTTGTCAAGGATGTCGGCAGCAGCCGTGGCGTCGTTGTAAGCAGGACCACCCACCAAGGAAAAGCCGGTGAGCGAAACAAGCGCATCAATCGTCGACTGACCATTTTTATAAAAATAGGCATCAATTGCTGGGCGCTGATCCAAGCCCGTCGCAAACGCAGGCACCACGCGCATTCCACGGGCTTCAAGTGCAGTGATTACCCCGTTGTAGTGGTCGGCATTCCCAGCAAGAACATAGGACCGCATGAGCAGCAAACCAACGGTTCCACGCTGGCCTGTCGTCGCAAAACTTGGCAGCGACTCAATCACGCTGGACATCTTCCCTACAGCATTGACATGACTCATTTTTGGGTGGTACACACCGACTTCAGGGTACTCAACCGGCTCATGTGTTTTGACGCTTCCTCGCAGAAGCCTGCGCGGGCCTTCGGCATACCGATCCACCAAGAAGTGCACCATATTGGAAATGTTTTCCTCAGACCCAGCCAGCCAATACTGAAGAGTGAGAAAGTAGGCCCGTACGTCCTGTGCTGTGCCCGGTATAAAGCGAAGAATTTTTGGCAACATCCGCAAGGTTTTCATTTGCTGGGCACCAGCAGTCGTTTTGCCGCCTGTGTCCGGGCCGGGAGGTTTGCCACGCAAGCGTTTGAGGAAGGCCATTGCTCCCGTAGCGGGGGCAGCCATGTCGAACTTGCCCATGCGGGTCAGTTTGGTAACTTCGGTCGCCGACATGGCGCATACCATCGCATCACAATGATCGCGGCGCGCTTGCAGATCGGGCAGTATCGGCAAAAAATGATCTTCCAGAAACAGCATTGCGGCGATCACAATATCACCCGACGCGATATCAGCCTTGCAACGAGCCAAGGCGGTGGGATCATCGCCCCACTCACTCGCCGCGTGCACACAGAGTTTCAGGCCGGGCAAAGACGTCGCCAAACTGCGATTCGCTCGTTCAGTCGCACTGGCCAAATGACTGTCCATGGTGACAATCACCACTCGCATCGCCGCTGGCGTGGCGTTACTTTCAACGGCTAAAGTGCGCTTTTGCATCATAAAGTGTCTCGATAGTGATCACCTGTACGCTGTAGTTTTGTGCGTATCGCTCGGTGTTACGGCGTGCCTTGCCGCGCACGAAGAAGGGAATTTTTCGAAGTTCCTTCTCTGCATCAGGGGTCCACGTGGCCGGGATCGCGGCTGATGGACTTTCTTCATTATTTTTTTCTAAGAGCACAGGCACCGCAACGTCAAGCGCGGGCGCAGCTGCCACCGCAACGGGCTGGTCGGCGGTTGCCATGTTTTTAGAGCCTCCAAGGTGCGACGGTGACGCGTCCTCGTGGAATTCAAAATCACCGCGGAACATGCCAATTAAGTGCTCTTCCAAACCCATCATCAACGGGTGCACCCAAGTGTCAAAGAGCACATTGGCACCTTCAAAACCCATTTGCGGCGAATAGCGCGCGGGAAAGTCCTGCACGTGCACTGGCGCAGATATGACGGCACAGGGCACACCCAGACGTTTGGCAATGTGGCGCTCCATTTGCGTGCCTAAGACTAGCTCAGGCTGTAACTCTGCCACCTTAGCCTCTACCTCCAAGTAGTCGTCCGAAATCAGTGCTTCAACACCATACAGCTTGGCAGCCTCACGCACTTCGCGCGCGAATTCCCGACTGTAGGTGCCTAAGCCCACCACGGTGAACCCCAGTTCGGTGGCAGCAACCCGAGCTGCAGCGACCACATGGGTGGCGTCCCCAAAAATGAAGACGCGTTTGCCAGTGAGGTATGTCGAGTCCACCGACCTTGCGTACCAAGGTGCTCGCGAATTGATATCGGCCAGCGCTTTGGCCGGATCCATATTCGCAAGTTTTGCCACCTCAGCAATGAAGTCGCGCGTTGCGCCCGCACCAATCGGAATAGTCTTGGTACATGGCTGGCCGAAATTTCGCGTAAGCCAACTGGCGGCGAGACCCGCGACTTCGGGGTACAAAACCACGTTGAAGTCTGCCTCGCCCAAGCGGGCCAAGTCATCAGCGCCGGCACCCAGGGGGGCCACCGAATGCACTTCGACGCCCATTTGATCCAGCAATCGGGTAATTTCAGTCACATCGTCACGGTGCCTGAAGCCCAGCGCACTTGGCCCCAGGAGATTGCATCGCGGCCGCCTTGTTGTCTCGACCGGTTGGCGCGAGTGACCCGGTGCGGGCACATTCGGCCCTGCTAGGGCTCTGACGATTTGGTAAAAGGTTTCAGCTGCTCCCCAGTTTTCTTTGCGCTGATACGAGGGGAGTTCTAACGCGACGACTGGGATGGGCAAATCAAGCGCTTTTGCAAGCCCGCCTGGGTCATCTTGAATTAATTCCGCCGTGCATGACGCACCAACCAACATGGCCTTGGGACTGAATCGCTCAAACGCGCCTTGAACCGACTCCTTGAATAATTGTGCCGTATCGGAACCCAGATCGCGCGCCTGAAAAGTCGTGTAGGTCACCGGTGGGCGCTTGGGCAGACGCTCGATCATGGTGAACAAAAGGTCAGCATAGGTGTCACCTTGCGGCGCATGAAGAACGTAATGCACGTCTGTCAATGCGGTGGCTACCCTCATAGCGCCAACGTGGGGCGGGCCTTCGTATGTCCAAAGCGTCAGCTGCATGGTGAATACTTTTTATGCAACCAAACGCAATCTGCGCTGGAGGGGGCGGGTGAACAATTCGGCCAAATCACCGGCCTGGTCGTACCCCTGAATGGGGGTGAATACCAACTCAATAGACCACTTGGTCGTCATGCCCTCGGCCTCAAGGGGATTTGCAAGTCCTAAGCCACAGACAACAATGTCGGGCAGCGCCGCGCGGCAACGGTCAAGCTGTTTTTCAACATCTTGCCCTTCAGACAAAAAGGTACCAGCAGGCAGCATGGCAAGTTCTTGCGCCAAGTGTTGCCGGTGCAAATAAGGGGTTCCCACCTCAGTCAGTTGCATCCCCAGCTCGCGCGACAAAAAGCGCGCAATCGGAATCTCCAATTGCGAATCAGGAAAGAAAAAAATTCGCTTGCCTTCAAGCTTCAGCCGATGACGCCCAAGAGCCTGTTTCGCCCGCACGCGAGCACCAGAGGTGGCTCGTTCAAACACTTCAACATCAATGCCAAACGAATCCGACGCAGCGCGAAGCCACTGGGTTGTCCCCTCCACCCCAAGAGGAAATGGCGCGGGCAAACGCTTTGCGCCCCGCGCCTCAAGAGCCCGCGCTGTTTCTGCCAAAAAAGGCTGAGCCAACAGGAACCGCGTATTTGGCCCGATAGCATCCAATGCACCGGCACGCCGGGGAGGGAAAAAGTGGACTGGCCCTAATCCCATTTCAGCGAACAGCCGGGTGAACTGATCCTCAACCACATCGGCCAGAGTGCCAACAATCAAAAGGTTGGCGGCATCATCCGCAGCTTCGACCCGATTCGGCAACTCTGGAACCATCGCTGACAGGCAAGCATCCTCACCTTGGGTGAATGTGGTCTCAATACCGCTGCCCGAGTAGCTCAAAACTCTGACTTTGGACACAAACTGCCCAGAAAGCCGTTGCGCTGCACGGGATAAGTCCAGCTTGATCACCTCTGATGGACATGAACCCACCAAAAACAAGAGTTTGATCTCTGGACGGCGCTCAAGCAGGCGCGTTACAACACGGTCAAGTTCGTCGTTGGCATCCGCAAGCCCAGCCAGATCCCGTTCGTCAATGATTGCTGTCGCAAACCGAGGTTCTGCGAAGATCATCACACCAGCTGCTGATTGAATCAAGTGCGCGCAGGTACGCGACCCCACCACCAAAAAGAATGCATCTTGAATTTTTCGGTGCAGCCAGATAATGCCCGTGAGGCCACAGAAGACCTCTCTTTGCCCACGCTCTCGAAAAACAGGAGCATCTGTGCATCCCTCCGATGCGACTGCCCGAATAGGAATGACTGCGCTCATAAGGCAAGGTCTCCGCGATTCGCGTTGAGCATGTGGCGCGCGTAGTCCAAGCGTGCGGCACGTAACTTAAGTAGAAACTGGGTGGCATTGATTACATAAGCCGCATACGCAATCAAAGCCAAATACATCAACTCACGAGCGCTTAAAGCATTTGTGAACATGGCCCCTAAATAAGCCGTGTGCAATGCCAGTACCAACATGCTGAATACATCTTCCCAATAGAAAGCTGACGCAAAAAGGTATTTGTCAAAAACCACTTTTTCCCAAATACAGCCTGTCACCATGATGGTGTAAAGCGTCAGGGTTTTGACAATGACCGACAGGTTCGCCTCAGCCTGGCCCTCGCCTGTCCAGAGAAAACGCAACACCAGCACAACGCTAACTAAAAAGACCAAAAACTGGATTGGCGCCAGTATTCCCTGAACCAAAGTCCATACCGTGCCGTCTCGCCTTTTTCGCTCTTCAGCGGTGTAGAGAGCTTTCAATTCAGCCATTTCAGGTTGCATGATTACCAAAATTTTTCGAAAAAGCCTGCGCCATAGGAACGAATTTAACTCGCAATTTGGCGCGTGTCAACTTTTGTTTACGTAAATTTAAGTTGACATATTTTTTTGAAAAGAGTACAGTTTTAACAAGGTTTAATGCGGCATTTAGCTCACAAGCCCGTTAAACTGCGCTGACTGTTCTAGGCCGAAATTCAGCAAAAACGGAACTTGACAGCCCAAAACAACCCGAGGCTATAGATCTCGGGGCCGATCAGGGCACACAAAACGCGACCTGCGCGAGGAGATAAGCAATGAGAAGGTTCACTCAGGAAGACTTGATCAATGACATTCAGTCCGGATCAGGCGACGAAGTGTCGCAAGAATTTCATTTGACGCGAGAGGCATCAGAGTCCCGTTTGACTAGTCGGCGCGGCGAGCATGGTGCATCGGGTGCCGTGCAATCCACGGCGGCCTTGTTGTCCAGAACCCTTGAAACAGAGATTATTCCAAGGTTGGTTCACGCCCATAGGCCATTGGCGGCCAAAGCTTCGGTTGTTGAGCGGGCGAGCCCACAGATTAGCACAGCCGAACTTGACCAGTTTTGCCGGCTAATTTCGGCAGCAGATGATAAACCAGCTGAAGATTTTTTAAACGCTTTGCGCTCAAGGACAATTTCAGTTGACGCGATCTACCTAGACCTTCTGGTGCCCTCTGCGCGGAGATTGGAGGCGCTTTGGGAGGAGGATCGTTGCGACTTTATGGAGGTCACCCTGGGTTTTGGGCGATTGCAGCATCTGCTGCGCGAAATTAGCCCCGCATTTTGTCAAACTCATGAGCGAACCGCAAACGGGCGTCGCTTGCTGCTTTTGCAGGGGCCAGGACAACAGCAGCCATTAGGTTTGATGCTGGTTGCCGAGTATTTTTACCGTGATGGATGGGACGTGAGCTTTGGCCCCAATGAAGACGGGGAAGACCCGGTCAAAACCGTCAAAAACGAATGGTTTGACGTGGTGGGGTTTTCGTGCGGAAAAGGCGCTCACACGGCAGTGCTAGCAGAATCGATCAACAAAGTTCGCAAATCGGCCATGAACCGATCGGTACAAATCCTGGTGGGCGACCCAGTCAGCCCAGCAAACGATGACTATGCTCGCCAGGTCAATGCGGATGCACTGTCAAACGACGTGCGTTCTGTCACTCAGGTAGCTGAAAAACTCATTTCCAGTTTGGCCAAATGATTGAGCAAACCTTGGCAATGCAAGTTCGCTTCACTTTTTTGTGATGAAAGAAGGCAATGCCCAGTGGAATGCAAGACACAGTGACCGGGAAATTTGAGACGCCAGAGATATTTCTATCTGAGCTTGACCCACAAGTAGCTGGCTCTTTGGTAGCCGCTGCGGCAGACGTAGTTTTGGTGGTAGATGATGAGGGCATCATTCGAGATTTGGCCTTCGGAAACCTCGAATTGTCCGCTTATGGACACAAAGAATGGCTCGGGCGGCCGTGGTCGCAAACTGTCACCGCTGACAGCCAACCCAAGGTTGAAGCCATGCTGAGTGAAGCCAATGCAAGCTTGGGCGTGAAATGGCGCCATGTGAACCACCTGACCAGCACGGGCGAAGTCTTGCCCCTTTCCTATTCGGTTGTCACTGTACGCCGTCCAGGCAAAACCAAGGGCAGCGTGAGCTGCCACACCATGGCTTTTGGGCGCGACTTGCGCGCGCAGGTGGCGCTGCAGCAACGCTTGGTCAGCGCGCAATTGTCAATGGAGAGAGATTACTGGCGATTACGGCATGTTGAGACACGCTATCGTTTGCTGTTTCAACTGGCGACCGAAGCGGTTTTGGTTCTCGATGCCACGACGGAAAAGCTCGAAGAAGCCAACCCTGCTGCGTTCGCCTTGCTAGGCGACAAGCCGAACCGCCCTACCTGGACTCTTGACGAGAGCCTTGACGACAGCAGCAAGCCAGTCATCAGGCAATTGTTGATCCAATTGCGAGCCAATGGCCGTTGCGAACCTGCGACGGTACGCTTGGACAATGGTACTGAAGATTTGACACTATCGGTCGCCCTTTTCAGGCAAGAGAATTCAGCCCACTTCATGGTTCGCCTGATCCCTACCCAAGGCACCCTGCAGAGCGACTCCAGCGGTATCAAACAGCTTAAATTGAGCGCCATTGAAAACGCACCTGACGCCTTGGTGGTGACTGATTTGTTTGGCTCTGTTCTGTCGGCCAACCGGTCTTTCCTGGACTTGGTACAGATGGCCAATGAGCGCCTGGTAGTGGGCGAGTCGCTGGAAAAATGGCTAGGGCGCACGGGCGTCGACCTTAGCGTGTTGTTGTCGAATTTGCGTCAGCGTGGCGTGGTGCGGCTTTACGCCACCAGTTTGCGTGGCGAGTACGGTTCTACCGCCAATGTCGAAATTTCGGCCGTCTCTTTGACGGATGGCGACAAGCCCTGCCTTGGCTTCACCATGCGCGATGTCGGGCGGCGCATTGTGAGTGACGGGCGCACCAACAAAGAATTGCCTCGATCAGCTGGCCAAATGACCGAGCTGGTAGGCCGGGTTCCATTGAGAGACATTGTGCGAGAAACTACCGACCTGATCGAGCAACTGTGCATTGAGGCGGCGCTGGACTTGACGGGCGACAACCGTGCGTCTGCAGCAGAAATGCTGGGACTTTCGCGCCAGAGCCTGTACGTGAAATTGCGCCGATTCAGCATTGGTGATGCGGTTCCTGAGGAATGAACCAGAGTGCCCGTGAACCTGTCGCTTGAGCTCAGGCAACAAACAAGCGAGTTGCATCGCACCGTAGAAAGCAGACCCTTCATGGTGGCACTTCTGGCGGGGCAACTGAGCCAAAATGCCTACTGCATGATGCTGCGCAACCTGGAACCGGTTTATTCCGCGCTTGAATCCGCTTTGAACCTAAATTTAGGCAGGCCAGCCATTGCCGGGTTGAACCTACCCAATTTTTACCGAGCCAGCAGCTTGCGGGCCGATTTGCAAACCCTTCACGGCAGCCCATGGCAGTCGGACCTGGCTTTGCTGCCCGCCTGTGTGGCCTACTGCAGCCATCTTGAGGTTTTGGGCCAACAATCGCCCGACTTGCTGGTGGCACATGCTTATGTTCGCTACCTGGGAGACTTGAGCGGTGGGCAGATGATTCAGAAAATTTTGGCCAAGAGTTGGAACATGCAGGTCTTGCGTGGCTCGCCAGGTTTGCGTTTTTATGACTTTGGCGAACCTGAATCGGTGTCTCACCACACCAAGGAGTTTCGGGCCAAGCT
>JANPCR010000233.1:0-10048 GCA_031431035.1 Rhodoferax sp. | reverse complement strand
CAAGATGCCGATGACGTTGAAGCTCAGCATGCGTTCAATTTCGAGCTTGTCGCCCTCAGTGAACCGGCCAATCGAAAAGTGCGGGTTGGGCAAGCGCCCCATCTGCACGCGATCTGCATCGCTCACACCCAGCGTGGCCATCGAGGCTTGCAAACTGGAGTTGTTGAGCAGGGCAATGCGCACGGCCGATTCGGCGGTGATCGGGCCTTTGAGCAACTCGGCAACCGATGCCTTAATCGCTTGCGGGTCTTGCGAAAGCGTGACCGCCACCCCCCCCGTTTTGCCTTGAATCAATTGCTGGACATCTGCTGCGTCACCGTCGGGTGACAGCGTGGCGCAGCCGGAAATTACCAGGATGAGCGCAGTTGCACCCATCCATTTGAAAATAGATCGCATGTCGGCACCTAGTGTTTATGAGGGGTTGGCGCTGCTGATGCCGCAGAAGGTGCCGCTTTGGCCGGCGCCGCTTCTGACGGTATGGCAGGTTTGCCACCAGGTTTGTCTTTGGCTTGGCTCTCTTCCCACTTGAGAATATCCACGTGCCCGCGCTTGAACTGGCCGACTTCGGCGTTCGCCTTTTTCCAATCCGCTGATTTGGTTTCGACACCTGTTGGCGACTGATTGAACACGGATTGGTAGACGACCGGTGGCACCGACGCGCCAGGGTCAGTGACAACCGCCTGCGCCAAGGCGCTTGTGACCGCGAACGTGAGTGGGCTGAAGATGGCCGTGGCCATCAGTGAAATTTGATTCACGGAATACTCCTAATCTCTAAAAGCGTGGCTGTGTGCCACAAGAATTCGTTTGCAATTCGCCTAAATGGCAGTTTGCAGACGAACTAAGGCTAGGGAGATCAGGAAATTGGTGGCTTTAAACTCAGCGCGCGAGGTGCGCTGGCAAAGCTTGCGCCGTCACTAGACAGCACGTTGGAAGCCGCAAGGCTCGGCATTTGAGAAAAGGAACAATCAGCCAAGCCAACGCTATGGCAAATCTGACAGGTGCCGCAGGTATCGCAGCGCCCATCAGCCATTGATTCTGTGGTTTCAATCCCGCTCGCTACAGTGGGGTCAGTAATGCTAGGAATTGAGAACTCGGCCATTTGGCCGTGGCAGTCGGGGGTAGCCTTCGAAACCGTTTGCACCGTGCCTGCCGTGTGCCCCGCCGCCATTTCCAAACCCATGACATCACCTGCCCAACTGCGCAGGGGCAGTAGGGCGATCATCAGGACGATAAAGAAATGGCGCATGGGTTTTTGGATAGTGTATTTCTAGATAAGTTCCATTGCCACCCTGACAACCCAGCTGGGGCATCATGAATTCTCAAGCGATGGCTTGAAGCGCTGGCTTCGCGGCAGGCGGCCGTGCCGCGCCGCTGGTAGGGGAGGCCCCAAATTGAATTTCACCTGAGAGTTGCCCGCCTTCTTCAATCACCACCTTGCCATACCTAATTTTACCGGTGACTTTCCCCGTGGCATAGATCACCAGCTTTTGCCGCACTGTCAAATTGCCATCAAATTGACCGTGAATTTCGGCAATGTCAATCTCAGCAGACCCTTTGAACGCTCCTTGTTCAGAGATTTGCATCAGGCGGGAATCCATAGTCGCTTCGACTAAACCTTCGACAACCAAAGTGTCGCAATCGGTGATTTCCACGCCTTTGAGCTTGATATTGGGCCCGACCGTCAGTTTGCTGCCGCCCTCCTTGGTGGCTGGTGTGACCGAATTAACCCCTGGGTTTGCTCCAGTCAGGTTACCCGATTGCTCAGTGGTGTGCATGGTCTGGCTCGGAAGCGGTTGGCCCAAACCAGCGTTGTTGTTGCTATTGCTATAGGGCCCTTGAGCGGGGCTTCTTGGAGTGGTCGGTTCGCTTTCGCGTTTGCTGAAAAATGGTGTTTGCAATGCCATGGCAATTTCCTTTTAAAGTAGGAGCCATGGTAGGCCGGGTTAGCCCTCACTTCGTCTTGACAGTTGCAATATCTGTAACCAGAAAAACAGCCTCGCTGTTCACAAATGCTAGTCCAGTTTGGCACCAGACGATTTGACAGCTGCAGCCCAACGAGGGGTTTCCGCAGCCAGAAACTGGGCAAAATCTTCGCTGCCCAAAAAGGCAGGGTCTGCGCCTTGCGTCACCATGCGGATGCGCACCTCAGGGTTGGTCATCACTTGCTTCAAGGCATCACTCAATTTGGCGACCACGTCTTTGGGAGTCCCGGCGGGGGCCAAGAACCCGTAAAACCCAACCACTTCAAACCCTTTGAGCCCTGATTCAATCGCGGTCGGAATGTCAGGCAGCGCCGGGTTACGCTCTTTGCTGGTCACTGCCAGTGCTCGCACCTTGCCTTGCTTATGGTAGTTCGCTGCTTGGGGAATGCTTTCCGCCATGAATTGAACCTGACCGCCTATCAAGTCAGTGAAAGCCGGTGCGCTGCCTCGGTAGGGAATGTGCACCATAAAGAGGCCAGTGGCCGACTTGAACATTTCGGGAACCAGGTGAGAAATCCCACCATTACCAGCTGACCCATAATTTACTTTTCCTGGGTTCTTACGGGAATAGTCAGTGAATTCCTTAAGCGTTTTGGCAGGAACCGCATTGTTCACCAGCAGTGCCAAAGGTTGCATGGCCGTGCGCGCCAAAGGCGTGAAGTCTTTGAGCGTGTTGTATGGCAGCTTGGTGTAAAGGGCGCCATTGATGACCATGACGCCCGTGTTTGCCAACATGATGGTGTAGCCATCTGGGGCGCTTTTTGCCACCGATTCTGCCCCGACAGAACCGCCGGCGCCTGGTTTGTAGTCAACGATCACTGGCTGACCCAAAATGCCCTGTAGTTTGTCGGTGATGAGCCGCGCATGTTGGTCAAGTGGCCCACCTGCCGGAAAACCAATAATCAATTTAATCGGCTTATCTGGAAAAGCGGCCAATGCAGTTTGAGGCAATAAAGTTACCACAAACGCGAGGGCTGCAAGTGCCAATACTGTTCGCTTTTGGCCAACAAATTTCTGTGTTAAGCGCACCATTTAATGCCCCAAAATTTTGCTCAAAAAGTCCTTGCTGCGTTCATTTTGCGGGTTGTTAAAAAAGTCGTGAGGGTTATTTTGCTCAACAATTTGACCTTGATCCATAAAGATGACCCGGTCAGCGACTGCTTTGGCAAAACCCATCTCATGGGTGACACACAGCATGGTGATGCCGTGGCTGGCCATCTCTACCATCACGTCCAGTACCTCCTTGATCATCTCAGGGTCGAGCGCCGACGTAGGCTCATCAAACAGCATGATTTTGGGCGTCAGACAAAGCGCGCGCGCGATCGCGACACGCTGCTGTTGGCCACCCGACAACTGCAACGGGTACTTGCCAGCTTGCTCGGCAATCCGAACCCGTTTCAGCTGAATCATCGCTTTTTCTTCAGCTTCCTTCTTAGGCATCTTGCCGACCCACATGGGCGAGAGCGTTAAATTTTCGAGCACGGTCAGGTGGGGAAACAAGTTGAACTGCTGAAAAACCATGCCAACCTTTTTCCGGATGTCGTCAATGGCTTTGACATCGTCCGTTAACTCGACTCCATCAACATACAGGTGCCCTTGCTGGTGCTCCTCCAAGCGGTTGATACAGCGGATTAAAGTTGACTTTCCGGAGCCTGAAGGGCCGCAAATGACAATACGCTCTCCCTGCGCCACGCTCAGGTCAATGTCGCGCAGCACGTGAAAACTGTTGCCGTACCACTTGTTGAGTTTGTCGAATTTGATTATGGGTTCAGCCATGGTAGGTAGGTGTCTTTAGATAGGTTTGAGCCGAAACGGACAATGATTGAAAGCTTGGTATGCGCCCGTTTTATCGGGCCTTTCCTTTGTTGACTTGTTTTTCTACCCAAATGCTGTAACGAGACATTGAGAAACAAAATGCAAAGTAAATCATGGCAATGAAGATGTAGCCTTCGATTTTGAAAGGCCGCCAGTTGGCGTCAGAATTCAGGGCTAGCGACAAAGCACCAGTCAGCTCATAAAGACTCACAATGGTGACCAGTGACGTGTCTTTGAATAAGCCAATGAAGTTGTTCATGATGCTGGGCACGACCATGGCCAAGGCTTGCGGCAACACAATTTTGACTTGCGTTTGCCAGTAAGAGAGGCCCAAAGTGGCGGCAGCTTCCAACTGACCTTTGGGAATCGCCTGCAATCCTCCGCGAATCACTTCGGCCATGTAAGCCGCAGCAAACAACGTGATGCCCACTAAGACGCGAATCAACACGTCGATAGTGAAGCCTTGTGGCATAAACAGCGGAAACATGAACGAAGCCATGAACAAAACCGAGATCAACGGCACGCCTCGAATCAGCTCGACATAAATTGTGCAAAAAGTGCGAATTGCAGGTAGATTGGATCGGCGACCTAACGCCACCACCATGGCAATCGGAAAGGCCATCACCATGGACAAAGAGGCCAGCAAAATGGTCAATGGCAGACCACCCCAACGATCAGTCTCGACTTTAGACAGGCCAAATACATTGCCGTACATCAAGAAAAAGAAGACGGCCAAGACCAATGCCCAAGCGATGACTAACCAAGGTTTCCAAAAGGCCCGAGTGCAGCTGGCCACCAATAAACCCAACATCAGGCCGGTTGCGACCAATGGGCGCCATTGCTCTTCAAACGGGTACCGTCCGAATAGAATAATCCGGTATTTTTCTGTCACAACGCCCCAACAAGCACCAACCCCATCGACCCGACAGGCTTCAAAGTTGGGCGCCCAACTGGCTCGCCAAATAGCCCAGCTGAAAAGCTGAGGCAGTATGTACAAAAGGGCACCGCCGACCACCAAGGTCATCAGGCCGGTAGCAACGTCACTGAAAAGGTTGATGCGCACCCAAGCCAGAAGTCCCTCAGTCTTGTTTGGAGCCGGGCGAGCGGCTATAGGTGCAAAAGTCTTCGCGATTGTGATGGGTGCGTTCATAAAAATTAACGCTCCTTGATTGCAGAACGGGTGTTGTACCAGTTCATTAAGAGTGAAGTAGTCAAAGATGTGGTGAGGTATACAAGCATCACGATGGCGATGCACTCAACGGCCCGACCGGTTTGGTTGAGCGCAGTATTGGCGATGGACACCACGTCAGGGTAGCCGATGGCAACTGCGAGAGAAGAGTTCTTGGTCAGGTTCAAAAATTGATTGGTCATAGGGGGGATAATCACCCTGAGCGCCTGAGGCAACATCACCTGTTGCATGGTTTGACCCTGGTTCAGTCCAAGGGCTGCGGCTGCTTCGCCTTGGCCCCGCGCGACCGACTGAATTCCCGCGCGCACCACTTCGGCAACAAAGGCGGCGGTGTACACCGTCAGTCCAATCAGCACAGACAGGAATTCCGGGGTCAGAGAGCCGCCATTCTCGATTGAAAAATCACCTTTGGTCGGCGAATTAAATTCGGAAGGAGCACCGCCCACCAACCAGCCCAAAACGCCCGCGGCCAGAATGATCGCCAGAGGCGTCCAAATCATGCTTTTCAATTTGCCGGTGGCTTCAAACTGTTTGTGCGCCCAATGACGGTAAACAAAGGCCAAGATGACTCCAGCAATCAGTCCAATAAATGCCCAAAGGTGGCCTGTGGCCCAAATGGGCACTGGAAAACTCAAGCCCCCTTTGCTTAAAAACAGCGGCCCCAATGTCCAGGCGTCCTGCGCGGCAGGCAAAACTTCAGTGAACATCAAATACCACATGAGCAATTGCAGCAAAACCGGGACATTGCGGAAAAACTCTACATAGGCATAACACAAACCACGCACTAAAGCGTTGCGTGAAAATCGACCAACGCCGAGCAAAGTGCCCAAAATGGTGGTCAAAATGATGCCAATAATCGCGACGCGCAGGGTGTTGGTCAAGCCGACGATGAATGCCTGCCAATAAGGCTGCGCAGAGTCGAAGGCGTACAGGCTTTCACCAATGTCAAAGCCTGCCGGCCCCTTCAGAAAATCAAAGCCACTTTGAATGCCGCGCACCTGCATGTTGTGCATGGTGTTGGCAGCCAACCACCAAACGCCCAAACCTACCACGCTGATCGCGATGATTTGGTAAATCAAGCCCCTGAACGCTTGGCTGCGCCAGGACCAGTTTTTCTTTTTGGGTGGGGCTTGGGGTGTCATCGACGTCTTCTATAAGTTTTACTTGGTCACTTTGGTGGGCGGCCCATAGGCCGACGTGCCACAAAAAAAGCCACTGTTTAGGCGCAGTGTTGCACTGCCAGTGGCTTTTCTCGAACTCAACCGATCGTCAATATTAACGAACTGGGTAAGCGTACATCAGGCCGCCTTTATTCCACAAGTTGTTCACGCCTCGAGGCAAATTCAGAGGAGTTTTTGGACCCACATTGCGTTCAAAGCTCTCGCCGTAATTGCCTACAGATTTGATAACTCGGGTCATCCAGTCTTTGTCCAAACCCAAAAGCTTGCCAGTGTCTTCGTTGCCGCCGCCCAAAAGGCGTTGAACGACCGGATCGGCACTGGTGGCCTTCATTTGGTCAACGTTTGCCTGGGTTACGCCGTATTCTTCTGCTTCCATCGTGCCGTAAATCACCCATTTGACAATGGCGAACCATTCGTCGTCACCCCGGCGAACCATAGGGCCAAGTGGCTCTTTGGAAATCAGCTCAGGCAAAATCATGTGCTCTTTCGGGTCTTTTGCTACCTTGCTTCGGGTTGAAGACAGCCCTGAGGCGTCGGTCGTGTAGGCGATGCAGCGACCCGTGAAGTAGGCGTTTTCAGCGGCCTCAAGTTTTTCAAAAACGACTGGCTTGATGCCCAGGCCATTGGCTTTGGAGTAATCCGTCAGATTTTTTTCAGTGGTGGTTCCTGACTGAACGCAAACGGTTTGGCCCTTCAATTGCTTGGCACTCTTCATTTTGCTCTTCACTGGCACCATGAAGCCTTGGCCGTCGTAAAAATTGGTCACTGTCAGACTCAAACCGAGCGATGCGTCGCGTGTCAAGGTGAATGTAGTGTTGCGTGCCAAAACGTCAACTTCACCCGACTGCAGGGCGGTGAAGCGCTGTTGTGCGTTGAGGGGAACGTATTTGACTTTCTCTGCGTCGCCCAAAGTAGCCGCCGCAAGGGCTTTGCACACGTCAATATCCAGTCCGGACCACTTGCCAGAAGAGTCAGCAGCAGCAAAACCTGCCAGGCCGGTGTTGACGCCACAGACGACTTGACCGCGTGCTTTGATGGCGTCGAGGGTTTTCCCTGCATACGCTGGAAGGGTGAAAGCCGCGCTTAACGCTGCCAAAGCCAATGTTGCGAGTTTGAGGTGTTTGATAGTCATAAATTACTCAATAAAAAAGTCGAAAAATTCAGCCGTGTTGACATTTGGCCGAAGCCGGAATGGTAGCGGCGCTGGGTTTGTACACGCAATCGGGTTTGCACGGGTACATCATGCAAAAAACGCATGAGCTAATAAATTCTGTTTCGAGTGGAGCCAAGCCATGTGATGCAATTTCTGTACCAAAGATGAGTTTGAATATTTCATTTGCATTCACCAAAGTGGGGCAATCGCGCTCTGAATTGAATCCGACAGGAAAACCCTGATTGACTGGAACCACGTCCATCAACACACTCAGCCAAAAAAAAGCGGGCTTTCCAAGCTCAAGGGTTAATCGATGTAGTGCCAAGGTTTGGTTATTTTTTCTGATGCATGAAAGAAACTCACAATGAACGAAAAGCAAATTCGCAGCCTCATTCAAGAGGTGAAGGTTGGGAAAACATCTCGGCGCAAATTCATCGACACCATGATTGGTTTCGGTTTGACCGCTCCCTTGGCGGCTCAAATGCTATTCCATTCGGGCGTGGCCCGCGCGCAGGCAGTTTCTGCTTACAAGCCAACCAAACGCGGAGGCGGTGGACCTCTCAAATTGCTTTGGTGGCAGGGCGCGACCCTGCTCAACCCGCATTTTGCTGTTGGCACTAAGGATCAAGAAGGTTCTCGGATTTTTTATGAACCCCTGGCGGCTTGGGACAACGACGGCGAGATGGTTCCGATCTTGGCAGCAGAAGTGCCAACCCGTACAAATGGTGGCGTTTCTCCAGACGGAAAAACAATCACCTGGAAGCTCAAACGCAATGTGACATGGCACGACGGCAAGCCATTTTCCGCCGATGACGTGGTGTTCACGGCAGAGTTTGCGGCGGATCCGGCATCGGCGTGTGTAACGACTGCCGCTTACAAAGATATCAAAGTTGAGAAGGTCGATTCGCACACGGTGCGCGTTGTTTTTCAAAAGGCTCAGCCTTTTTGGGCAGATGCTTTCTGTTCAGCAGCAGGCATGATATTGCCCAAACACATGTTCGAGGCTTTCAAAGGGGCAAAATCACGCGAAGCGCCTGCCAATTTGAAACCGGTCGGCACCGGCCCTTACAAGTTTGTTGATTTCAAGCCGGGTGATATGGTTCGCGGTGAAATCAATATGAATTACCACGAGGCGAATCGGCCATTTTTTGACACAATTGAAATGAAAGGTGGAGGTGACGCAGTGTCCGCTGCACGTGCGGTAATTCAAACTGGAGAATACGATTACGCTTGGAATTTGCAGGTTGAAGACGACATTTTGAAAAGGCTGGAGCAAGGTGGCAAAGGCCGCGTGGTCATTGTGCCAGGCGGCAATATTGAGTTCATATTGCTCAACAACACAGATCCTTGGACAGAGGTTGAGGGTGAGCGGGCCAGCGTCAAGAGCAAGCACCCCAGTTTAAGTGACCCGGCCGTGCGGGACGCCTTGAACATGCTAGTGGATCGCACGGGTGTGCAAGAGAATATTTACGGTCGCACAGGGGTTGCTACCCGAAACTTCCTGAACAACCCCGAGAAGTTCAGGTCTAAAAACACCAAGTTTGAGTTCGACGTAGCCAGGGCAAACCAGATTTTGGAGGCTGCTGGCTGGAAAACGGGGGCTGATGGAATTCGAGCAAAAGACGGCAAAAAACTGAAGTACGTCTACCAGACCTCCATCAACGCGCCCCGTCAAAAGACTCAAGCGATTGTCAAGCAGGCTTGTCAAAAGGCCGGCATTGAACTTGAATTGAAGGCCGTCACCGCGTCGGTTTTCTTTTCGTCGGATGTCGCCAACGTCGACACTTACACCAAATTTTTCTGTGATATTGAAATGTTCACCACCACTATGACGCAGCCCGACCCCGGCTTGTTCATGGAGCAGTTCACCTCTGCATTGGTTGCCACCAAAGAAAATAAATGGCAGGGCCGCAACATCACGCGCTGGCGCAATGCCGAATATGACAAGGCGTTCAGTGACTCAGACTCGGAGGCTGATCCGGTCAAGCGGGCGGCGCTTTTCATGCGCATGAACGATCTCTTGGTTGAAAACCGTGTGGTGATTCCAGTGGTATTTCGGCCCCGCGTACAAGGAATTGCAGGGAAGCTTCAAGCGCCTGTCAGCGGCTGGGACAATGACCTTTGGCTGCTTAAAGACTGGTATCGCGCTGCCTGAGCAGGCCGCGCCAGCAAACTGACGAATCAGCCGGGCTGAAAGGCCCTTGGGGCTTGAAAGTGGCGGTCAATCGGCCGACTGATTGTCACCGCATGCCTAATTCAAAAATCAAAATGCCTCTGCAGCTTGCCAGCCAGTGAGATACAACTTTTGAGCACCTATTTTTTAAGGCGACTTTTAATCGCCATTCCCAGCTTGATTGGTATCAGCATGGTGCTGTTCACCGTGCTGGCATTGGCACCAGGCGATCCATTTGGTGAGCTGGCCACCAATCCCAACGTGCCACCTGAAGTGCGGGCCAATTTGCGTGCCAGTTTTGGCATGGACGACCCTGTGATCACCCGGTATTTGCGATGGTTTTCTGCGATGTTGCAAGGAAACTGGGGGTTTTCGTTCGTCAGCCGGGTTGACGTCGATGCGTTGATTCTTCAACGTCTCCCAACCACCTTGTTTGTCATCGGATCGTCTCAGTTGCTGGCTTTGATGATCGCGCTGCCAGTAGGCGTGATTGCTGCCACCAAGCCCTATTCGATGTTTGACCAAGTTGCGAACACGCTGGCCTTCATCGGCTTC